>NZ_CP108370.1:1200000-1500000 GCF_035953295.1 Streptomyces sp. NBC_01335 | reverse complement strand
GCCCGGCCGTCACCGTCGCCCGCCGAACCCTCAACTCCCCTGCCTCCAGGGCGAAAACATTGCGACAACCGGAATCTCTCCTGGCACTTCAGGATCCGTCGCTCTCTCCCGTCGCAACCTTCGCGCGAGTCATTCACACGCCCCGCACCGTGGGTTAACTTCAGGCCACGCAGCCGCTCCCCACAGTGCAGCCGCATCACTTTTCCATGGGCGGAACCTCATGACTCGCGCGATCTCTCTGCAGGACATCAGCAAGGCGTACGGACGGGGTCCGCGCGCAGTGGACCACTTCTCGCTCGACATCGCACCCGGTGAGTTCGTGGTGCTGCTCGGCCCCTCGGGCTGCGGCAAATCCACCGTCCTGCGGATGATCGCGGGGCTGGAGGAGGTCACCGAGGGGGAGATCCTGCTCGACGGCGTACCGGCCTCCCATCTCCAGCCCCGCGAACGGGGCATGGCGATGGTCTTCCAGAACTTCGCCCTCTACCCGAGCATGACGAACCGGGGCAACATCGGCTTCCCGCTCAAGCTCCAGAACCCGCGCGAGGACGCCACCGAACAGATCGAGGCCACCGCCCGGATGCTCGGCATCGAAGGCGTCCTGGACCGCTACCCCGGCCAGCTCTCCGGCGGTGAGCGCCAGCGCGTCGCCATGGGCCGGGCCATCTCCCGCCGCCCCTCGGTCTTCCTGATGGACGAGCCGCTCTCCAACCTCGACGCCAAGCTCCGCAACCACCTGCGCGCGGAAATCGCCCAGCTCACCAAGGAGTTGGGGGTAACCACCGTCTACGTCACGCACGACCAGTCCGAGGCGATGTCCCTCGGCGACCGGGTCGCCGTGCTGCGCGGCGGGGTCCTCCAGCAGGTCAGCTCGCCGCGCGAGGTGTACGCGCTGCCCGAGAACGTCTTCGTCGCCGCCTTCATCGGCACCCCGAGGATCAACCTCCTCCAGGCCGTCGTGCACGCGCCGCTCGAAGGCCGGATGTCGCTCGACCTCGGCCGCCAGCGCCTCGCGCTGCCCGAACCGCTCAGCCCCGACCACCAGTTGCTCCGCATCCAGCAGGGCCGCCGGATCATCGTCGGGCTGCGCTCCGAGGCCGTACGGATCGCCCCGCCGAGCCAGGCCCGCCCCGGCGAGGTGGCGCTCGGCGGCATCGTCCAGCACGTGGAGTACCAGGGCCACGAGGCGCTGGTGCACCTCAACACCGGATCGCGGCCGGCCGTCGTGCCCGACCTCGAATCGGCCCGCCCGGAAACGTCCACGCGCCGGCGCCGCGCCGCGGGCGGACGCGCGGGAGGAGCGGACCACGGCGACTACGGGGACTCCGCGCGCCGCGGACGCCGGGAAGGCACCGCCTGGGCCCGGGGCGGCGGCCTCGGCGTGCTGGAACGCCTCCGGGAGAAGGCCGGCCACATCAGCGGACCGGTGGTGGCGCTCGGCGAACCTTCCCGCAACGGGACGGCGCACGCCATGAGCGGCCCCGACCGCCCGGCCGTCACCCCCGGCGACCTGGTCGTACGTACCAGCCCGGACATGCGGCTGCGCACCGGCGGTCAGGTGCCCCTGCTGGTGGACCTGGCGCACCTGTACGTCTTCGACCACCAGGGCCGGCGGATCTGCCCGCTGCCCAGGGACGTGCCGGGGCTGGACGTCTGAGCCGTCCCCGCCCCGAGCGCCCGGCCCGAGCCCGGGCCCCGGCCCCGCACGCCCGGCCGCTCGCGGTGCCCGCGTCTTCGCGAGGTGCGTTGCGAGGAACGCCCCGGGGGCCGTGGCCACGGCAGGCTTCGTACCGCCGCGGCCACGACCCCCGGGGCGTCGTCCGTCAGCTCTCCGTATCAGTGCCGGACGCAGTGCCGGACGCCGCCCCCGCAGGTTTGGTGGCGAGGATGTCGCGGGCCTGTTCGGCGGCGCGGGTGATGCTCTCCGAGACGAAGCCGGTGAA
Organism: Streptomyces sp. NBC_01335; assembly: GCF_035953295.1. Lineage (GTDB taxonomy): Bacteria > Actinomycetota > Actinomycetes > Streptomycetales > Streptomycetaceae > Streptomyces. The sequence goes on along the minus strand of NZ_CP108370.1, from coordinate 1,498,057 downwards.
GCGGGCGATGTTCTCCAGACGGTGGGCGGCCGGAGTGCCGGTGCCCAGTACGCCGACGCCCACCCGTGCCACCTCGGCGAGTTGGGCGGTGGAGCGGGCGCTCGCCATCACCGACTGGTACCAGACGTCGTCGTCGGCGACGTACCGCTCGCGGCGCCCCTCGTCGCGCTCCCGGCGGACGAGCCCCTGGCTCTCCAGGAACGCGATCGACTTGGAGATGGTCGCCGGGCTGACCTGGAGGCGCCGCACGAGTTCGGCCGCGGTGACGCTGCCCGCGTCGGTGGTGAAGAGGCAGACCAGGACCCCGGCCATCATCCTGGACAGCCCCGACTGGACGAGGACGTCCGTGAACGTCTCCTCGTACGCGCGCACCGCCTCCGCGTCCCGCCCGTGCCCCGGGGGCTCAGGCGCCTCCGGCTCCCGGGCTTCCGCCTGCCGCGGGCGCTGCGCGCGACGCCCGGTGGCGCGCTGGGCGAGGTCGGCGCGGTAGCCGGTGGGGCCACCGTTGCGCATGACCTCGCGGGTGACGGTCGAGGTGGGGCGGTCGAGGCGCCGCGCGATCTCCGCGTAGGCCAGGTCGTCGGCCAGTCCGAGCGCGATCTGCTGGCGTTCCTGCTGGGTGAGTCTGCCTCCCGGCATCGCGTTCTCCCTCGTGGTGCGTGCGAGGGGCCCTGGAGCCCTCTGGTGGTGCGTGCGAGGGACCCCGGTCCGTGCGGAGCCCTCCTGGTGCGACCTTAGCGTTCGCACTCAAGCCATTGCAACGACGATGGATGTGGTCGTTGCGTTCGATCCAAATCCATTGCAATGAAATCCCTCAATCCACCTGCGGAGACCGGAATTTCGGGGATTACGTCGTTGCCGGATCCGTGAATGCAACGTAGCGTTTCTCATGTCGGAAACGGCGGGCCGCAGGGGCTCGCCCAGCAGACCCAGGAGAAAACGATGCAGAAGTTCACCACCCCCGCCCCCATCTCGGCCGTCGTCGACATCCCCGCCGGACACATCCGGTTCATCGCCGCCGACCGGCCCGACACCGTGGTCGAGGTCCTGCCCGCGGACGCCTCCAAGAGCCGCGACGTCAAGGCGGCCGAGCGGATCGAGGTCACCCACGCCGACGGAGTCCTGCGGATCGAGGCCTCCGAGGCGGGCAACCGGATCCTCGGCCCCTCCGGAGCGGTCGAGCTGACCGTCCAGCTGCCCGCCGGCTCCCGTATCGAGGTGAAGGCGGCCAGCGCCGAACTCCGGGGCGTCGGACGGCTCGGTGACGTCGTCTTCGACGGCCAGCAGGCGACCGTCAAGCTCGACGAGACCGCGAGCGCCCAACTCACCGTCCTCGCCGGGGACATCACCGTCGGCCGCCTGGGCGGACCCGCCGAGATCAGCACCCAGAAGGGCGACCTGCACATCACCGAGGCCGTCCGCGGCACCGTCACCCTGCGCACCGCGCACGGGGAGATCACCGTCGGCGCCGCCCGCGGGGTCTCGGCATCCCTGGACGCCGGCACCACCTACGGCCGGGTCCACAACGCGCTCTCCAACACCGACGGCGCTGCCGCCGCCCTCAACCTCCACGCGACCACCGCCTACGGCGACATCACCGCCCGCAGCCTGTAAAGGAGCACCCCCATGGCACTCTCCGCGAACCCCGCAAGCCCCGCCCTCCCCGCCGCCGGCCTGGCCATCGCGGCGAAGGGTCTGCGCAAGTCCTACGGCGACAAGACCGTCCTCGACGGCGTCGACCTGGCCGTCCCGGCAGGCACGATCTTCTCCCTGCTCGGCCCGAACGGTGCCGGCAAGACCACCGTCGTCAAGATCCTCTCCACCCTCATCACCGCCGGGGCCGGCGAGCTGAGCGTCGGTGGCCACGACGTGGCCACCGCCCCGCAGGCGGTACGCGCCGCGATCGGGGTCACCGGACAGTTCTCCGCGGTCGACGGACTGATCACCGGCGAGGAGAACATGCTCCTCATGGCCGACCTCCACCACCTGCCCAAGGCGGAGGGCAAGCGCGTCGCCGCCGAACTGCTGGAGCGGTTCGACCTCACCGAAGCGGCGCAGAAGCCCGCCTCCACCTACTCCGGCGGCATGAAACGCCGCCTCGACATCGCCATGACCCTGGTCGGCGACCCGAGGATCATCTTCCTCGACGAACCCACCACCGGCCTCGACCCCCGCTCCCGCCACACCATGTGGGGCATCATCCGCGAACTCGTCACCGGCGGCGTCACCGTCTTCCTCACCACCCAGTACCTCGACGAAGCCGACGAACTCGCCGACCGCATCGCCGTCCTCCACGACGGAAAGATCGCCGCCGAAGGCACCGCCGAGGAACTCAAGCGCCTCGTCCCCGGCGGACACGTCCGCCTCCGCTTCACCGACCCCACCACCTACCGCGAAGCCGCCACCGCCCTGCCCGACGCCTCCCGCGACGACGACGCCCTCGCCCTCCAGATCCTCAGCGACGGCAGCCAGCGCGAACTCCGCACCATCCTCGACCGCCTCGACACCGCCCACGTCGAAGCCGACGAACTCACCGTCCACACCCCCGACCTCGACGACGTGTTCTTCGCCCTCACCGGCGGCACCCGCGTCCCCCACCAGACCGCCCCGTCCGACCAGACCGGCGCGCCGGCCCAGTCGGTCAACTCCCAGGAGGACGAAGTCCGATGAGCTCTCTCTCCCTCGCCGTGCGCGACTCGTCCACGATGCTGCGCCGCAACCTGCTGCACGCCCGGCGCTACCCCTCGCTCACCCTGAACCTGCTGCTCACGCCGATCATGCTGTTGCTGCTCTTCGTCTACATCTTCGGCGACACCATGAGCGCGGGCATCGGCGGCGGGGACCGCTCCGACTACATCGCCTACATCGTCCCGGGCCTGCTGCTGATGACCATCGGGAGCACCGTGGTCGGCAGCGCGGTCTCCGTCTCCATGGACATGACCGAGGGCATCATCGCCCGCTTCCGCACCATGTCGATCCACCGGGGATCGGTCCTCGTCGGACACGTCGTCGGCAGCGTCCTGCAGTCGGTCGCCAGCGTGGTCCTCGTCGGGGCCGTCGGTGTCGCCATCGGGTTCCGGTCCACCGACGCCACCGTCCTGGAGTGGCTGGCGGCGTTCGGTCTGCTCGTGCTCTTCGCTCTGGCGCTCACCTGGATCGCGGTCGGCATGGGCCTGGTCAGCCCGACCGTCGAGGCGGCGAGCAACAACGCGATGCCGCTGATCCTGCTGCCGCTCCTCTCCAGCGCCTTCGTCCCCGTCGACACCATGCCCGGCTGGTTCCAGCCGATCGCCGAGTACCAGCCCTTCACCCCGGCGATCGAGACCCTGCGCGGACTCCTGCTCGGCACCGAGATCGGCAACAATGGCTGGATCGCCGTCGCCTGGTGCCTGGGCCTCTCGGTCCTCGGCTACCTCTGGTCGACCTCGACCTTCAACGCCGACCCGAAGTAACCGCCGTGACCACGCGGGCCGCAGCCCGCAACCCGTTCCGCCCCAGGGCGGCGTCATCCGGCACCGAGCCGGAGAGCGCCGCCCCTCGGCGTTCCCGCCCCTGTCCGTATGCGGCTCGCGCCGACGTGACGCGCGTCTCCGGCCCCCGGTCCGTACCGGCTCTGGCGCGCAAAAACTAACAGCGCTAGTTTGGGGTTCGGACGACCAGGCCGCGCGGAGACGTCGGACGCTCCGGTCCGGCGACGCCAGTGGGCGGCCCGCACGCAGGTACCGCAAGCCCGGGAGGAACAGCCATGAAGGCCCATGACGGGATGTACATCGGCGGCGCGTGGCGGCCCGCCGAGGGGCGCGACGCCATCGCGGTCGTGAACCCGGCCGACGAGCAGGTCATCGCCCATGTGCCCGCCGGTACGGCCGCCGACGTGGACGCCGCCGTACGTGCCGCGCGTGCCGCGTTCCCCGGCTGGGCGGCCACCCCGCCCGCCGAGCGGGCCGCACGGCTCGCCGCCCTGCGCGACGTCCTCGCCGCCCGCGCGGAGGAGATCGCCGAGACGGTGACGGCCGAACTCGGCTCCCCGCTCCGGCTCTCGCAGACCGTGCACGCGGGCGTCCCGGTGCTGGTCGCCGGTTCGTACGCCGACATCGCCGCCGGCTACGCCTTCGAGGAGAAGCTCGGCAACTCCACCGTGCTGCACGAGCCGGTCGGGGTCGTCGGGGCCATCACCCCCTGGAACTACCCGCTCCACCAGATCGTCGCCAAGGTCGCCCCCGCGCTGGCCGCCGGCTGCACGGTCGTCCTCAAGCCCGCCGAGGACACCCCGCTGACCGCCCAGCTCTTCGCCGAGGCGACCGAGCAGGCCGGGATCCCGGCCGGCGTCTTCAACCTGGTCACCGGGCTCGGCCCGGTCGCGGGCCAGGCGCTCGCCGAGCACCCCGGGGTCGACCTCGTCTCCTTCACCGGCTCCACCGCCGTCGGCCGGTCGATCGGCGCCACCGCGAGCGGAGCCGTCAAACGTGTCGCGCTGGAGCTGGGCGGCAAGTCCGCCAACGTCATCCTGCCGGGCGCCGACCTCGCCAAGGCGGTCAACGTCGGCGTCGCCAACGTGATGTCCAACTCCGGCCAGACGTGCAGCGCGTGGACCCGGATGCTGGTGGACGCGGAGCGGTACGAGGAGGCCGTGGCGCTCGCCGCGGCGGCCGTCGCCAAGTACGTGCCCGGAGAGCGGATCGGCCCCGTCGTCAACGCCAAGCAGCAAGCACGGGTGCGGAGTTACATCGAGAAGGGTGTGGCGGAGGGCGCCAGACTCGTCGCCGGAGGCCCCGACTCCCCGCGCGAGGAAGGGTATTACGTCAGCCCCACCGTCTTCGCCGACGTCACCCCGGACATGGTCGTCGCCCAGGAGGAGATCTTCGGCCCGGTCCTCACCATCCTCCGGTACGAGGACGAGGAGGACGCCCTCCGGATCGCCAACGCCACCGTCTACGGCCTGGCCGGCGCGGTCTGGGCGGCCGACGACGAGCGGGCCGTGGCCTTCGCCCGCCGGATGGAGACCGGCCAGGTCGACATCAACGGCGGCCGGTTCAACCCGCTGGCCCCCTTCGGCGGCTACAAGCAGTCCGGCGTCGGCCGCGAGCTCGGCCCGCACGGTCTCGCCGAGTACCTCCAGACGAAGTCGCTCCAGTTCTGACACCTCCTTTCTGGCGCCCACCCAGTTCTGGCACCCGCCCCTTCCCGACACCCACCCAGTTCCGACTCCGTCCCGCCCAGTTCCGAGTCCACCCCGCAGCCGGGTCCCGCCGGGCCCGGCCGACCACACGAGGAGCCGTCCGTGGTTCGCGCCGCCGTACTGCCCGCCGTTCAGGCGCCGTTGGAGATCACCGACATCGAACTGCCGGAGACCGGACCGGGCCAGGTGCGGGTGAGTCTGGCCGCCGCCGGGGTCTGCCACTCCGACCTGTCCCTGAGCAACGGCACCATGCGCCTGCCGGTGCCCTGCGTCCTCGGACACGAGGGCGCGGGCACCGTCCTGGAGGTCGGCGAGGGCGTCGAGCACATCGCCGCCGGCGACGGAGTCGTCCTCAACTGGGCTCCCTCCTGCGGAAATTGTCACCCCTGCCGGATCGGCGAGATCTGGCTCTGCGCCGACGCGCTGAAGGGCGCCGCGAACGTCCACGCCCGCCTCGCCGACGGCACCGAACTCCACCCCGGCCTGAACGTCGCCGCGTTCGCGCAGGAGACCCTCGTCGCCGCGAACTGCGTGCTGCCCGCCCCGGCCGGCATCCCGCTCACCGACGCCGCCCTCCTCGGCTGCGCGGTACTCACCGGCTACGGCGCGGTCCACCACTCCGCCCGGGTACGCGCCGGGGAGACCGTGGCCGTGTTCGGGATCGGCGGGGTCGGCCTCGCCGTGCTCCAGTCGGCGCGCATCGCCGGGGCGTCCCGGATCATCGCCGTGGACGTCACACCGGAGAAGGAGGAGCTGGCCCGGCTGGCGGGCGCCACCGACTACGTCGTCGCCTCCGCCACCACCCCGCGCGAGATCCGGGGGCTCACCGACGGGGTGGGCGCGGACGTGGCCGTGGAGTGCGTGGGCCGCGCGCAGACCATCCGTACCGCCTGGGAGTCCACCCGCAGGGGCGGCCGCACCACCGTCGTCGGCATCGGCGCCAAGGACCAGGACGTCACCTTCAACGCCCTGGAGATCTTCCACTGGGGCCGCTCCCTGACCGGCTGCGTCTACGGCAACAGCGACCCGGAACGCGACCTGCCGGTGCTCGCCGAGCACATCCGTGCGGGCCGCTTCGACGTGTCGTCGATGGTCACCGAACGGATCTCCCTCGACGGCATCCCCGCCGCCTTCGAGAACATGATCGCCGGCAAGGGCGGCCGGGCGCTGGTCACCTTCTGAGGCCGTCGGCTTCCGGTGGAGGGAGGCCGTCGCCTGCCCGCGCCCGCGGGCGGGCGACGACGACGGGCGGTCCCGTCCGCCGGAGTCAGCGCACCGGGGCGTCGGCCCGTTCGACCTTCTGGGTGCCGTTGAGGGTGCGGTACGAGCGGACCCAGGCGGCCGTGGCGTCCTGGCGGGTCTTGTCGGACACCGCGTAGTAGTCCATCTGCGAACGTTCTGCGGTCACGTCGAGGACCCCGTAGCCGTGCCCGTCCATGTCGACCCACTTCACATGGCGGTTGGCGGCCTTCACCGCCAGGGCGGCGACCACGGAGGCCGTCTGCGGGGGGACCCCCAGGATGTCGTCCAGGTTGTCCGAGGTCACCGACGTCACCACGAACTCGGTGGCGGCGGAGGCCGACAACGGGTACGTCGCCGCCTTCACCGGGACGTCGTTGGCCCACGCCATGTGGATGTCGCCGGTCAGGAAGACCGTGTTGGTCACCGACCTGGTCCGCAGGTGGTCGATCAGCTCCTTGCGGTCGTCGGTGTAGCCGTCCCACTGGTCGACGTTGACGGCGAGGCCGCCACCGGGCAGACCGAGCAGCTCGGCGAGGGGCGCGAGCACGTCGGCGGGGACGGAGCCGAAGGCGACCGGGGAGATCATCACCGACGTCCCGACCAGCTTCCAGGTGGCCGCCGACCCGGCGAGACCGGCCTTCAGCCAGTCCAGTTGGGCCCGGCCGGTGATCGTACGCTCCGGGTCGTCGACCGAGCCGCTGCCGACCGACGCCTGCGCGGAACGGAAGCTGCGCAGGTCGAGCAGGTGCAGTTCGGCGAGGCTGCCGAAGGAGAGGCGGCGGTAGACGGTGCCCTCGGTGGAGGCGCGGACCGGCATCCACTCGAAGTACGCCTGCTTGGCCGCCGCGACCCGGTCGGCCCAGACGCCCTCGGTCGCCGGGGTGTGGTTCTCGGCCCCGCCGGACCACGCGTCGTCGGCGAACTCGTGGTCGTCCCAGATCGCGATCACCGGGTGCGCGGCGTGCAGGGCCTGGAGGTCGGCGTCCGTCTTGTACGTGGCGTGCCGCGTGCGGTAGTCGGCCAGGGTGAGGATCTCGTTCAGCGGGGAGTGCGGGCGGACGACGGTGTCCCCGTGGGCGTAACCGCCGGACGCGTACTCGTAGATGTAGTCCCCGAGGTGCAGCACGGCGTCCAGGTCGGCGCGGGCCGCGAGGTGCCGGTACGGGGAGAAGAAGCCGGCCTCCCAGTTGGCGCAGGAGACCACGCCGAAGCGGACGCCGGGCGTCGCCGCACCGGAGGCGGGCGCGGTGCGGGTGCGGCCGACGGGGGAGAGGACCTGCCCGTCGGCGGCCGAGAAGCGGAACCAGTAGGCGGTGGCCGGGCGCAGCCCCCGGACGTCCGCCTTGACGGTGTGGTCGGACGCGGCCCGGGCGAGGGACGTACCGGCGGCGACCGTACGGGAGAACGCCCTGTCCTCGGCGATCTCCCAGCCGATCTCGGTGTCCGCGCCCCGTCCGGAGCCGGGCACGGCGTCCGGGGAGGGCGTGACGCGGGTCCACAGGAGGACGCCGTCGGGGAGCGGATCGCCGGAGGCGACACCGTGCAGGAAGACCGGTCCGGCGGAGGCCCGGGCGGCGGTCGCGCCGAGGAGGACGGGGGCGGCGACGGCCGTCGCGGCGGCCGCCCTGACGACCGTACGACGGCTGGGTGCGGGAGCGTGTTGTGTGGTCACGGGCGCACACGCTACTGACCGGTACGGTCAACTGGCCCACGAAAGGCAGAAGTTCGCCGCCCCGTCGGAATCCGGTCGCCCGGCGTTGTGCCGGTGGTGCGCGGAGGTGATGCGGGCGCGGTCCTTGGAGGGGAGGCGCCCCCAGACAGGGGGGCGTGTTGCCCCGGGTGAAGGTGCTCCCGGGGCAACATTGCTGACGCGCTACGTGGCGGTCGGTTCCGTCCCGGTGGCCACGAGGTGGAGCAAGTCCGCGTCCAGGATGGTGTATGCGCGATTGGCGCGCCCCTTGCCGGAGGACGCGAGTGCGCCGATCGTGCGCAGGTGGCTCATGCTCTTCTCGATCGAAGCCAGACTCACGCCCAGCGCGTCGGCGAGGTGCTTCTGCGTGGGGCCGTGCAACCGGCCCTCCGCGAAGGGCAGCAGCCGGGCCTCCTCCAGATCGGGAGCCTGATGGGCGAGGTAGTGGATGAGCTGCGCGAGGCGGGAAGCCGTCGGGCGCGCGTCCAGGCCGTACACCATGTCGTGGATGCGGAGTTGGTGGACCAGTGACTGGTTCAGCATCCGCTGGACGCTCAGGTCCCGCATGGCCCAACTGCGCAGCACGTCGCGGGGGATCCGGATCGTTCGCGTGGTGCACAGGAAGTCGACCCACAGGCGCACGACCGTCGAGAACTCGCGGAACAGGTCGATGTCGCCGAGCCAGCGTTCCGGCCCCCACAGGCGGCCGCCTTCGGACGCCACGCCGGACACGACGATCTCGATGGCATTGCGGTCGAGCGTCCCGCTCTGCCGGGCGTGCCGGTGGAGCCGACTGCTGCCGGCGAGGGCTGCTGCCGCTTCGACACCGACGCCCTTGGAATGGAAGTACCGGGTGAGGCGTACCTCGACGCCGGCGCGGCGCGGCCGGATTTCGGAGAAGGGGCGGTTGGGCGCCATGTCAGACTCCTCTTCCGGGCGACTGTCGGAAGCCGGGTACGGGGGGAGCCGGGGCCGCGAGGGGTGCCGGCTGCCGGGGTTCGGTGAGGAGACGGACGACTGGCGCCATCGCGGTGACCAGTGTGCCCATCGCGATGATGACGGCCGCGACGCGCACGGGCGTCACCTTGAGGTGGAACGCGGTGAAACAGACGGCCGCGAAGACGATGAGGAACAACACCGCGACGGTCACGAGTACGGGTAAGGACACGGGGACCCCTTGAAAGGGGCGGTCGACTGCTCGGCGGTCCGTCCCTGGCGAGGGGATGGACCGCCGAGCCCGGCGCGGGGCCGGAGACCGCCGGTGAACTCTTCGGACTGCCAGCACGCAGCGGCCGCACCCCTGTTGGGGGGAGGTCGCCCGCGACCGGTATCGAAAGACTGTACAGACCCCGGAGGGGCGGCTCTAACAACCCCTATGCGTAGGGGAATCGGGTCGTAATCGAGAGAAATGGATCATCGAACACCGCAGCCCTCACCCCCCGTCCCCGTGCTCCGGGGGAACACTTGTTTCCGGACCGTCTTTGCCCCAGAAGTACGGCTTCCGGGGTGGCACTGAGTGCAATCACCTCGGTTTACGGCATAACTCGCCGGTAGGCACGGTTACATAGTCGCGTTGGACATGGGCCTTGAACTCGCCCGGACTTCCAGCATCATCGGGCTCTCCGGGAGGGTGGCCCCCTCTCCGAGGCCCGATGGCATGCGTGACCGAGGGCCCCACCGACACCGGTGGGGCCCTCGGTTGTTCTCATGGGACGCTGCGGACGCCGGCGCTCTCCCGCTCGGGTCCGCACGGCTCACCCGTGACGGGAGCTGCCGAGCACCCTCAGCCCCTCGGCGGCCTCGGGGCGAGCAGCCGGGCGTCCATCTCGCCCTCCTCGAAGAGCCGGGACGCCGGGCCGACGACCAGCGGGTCCGGCGTGCCGACCACGGAGGCGTCCTTGCCCGGGTAGTCGAAGCGGTCCAGCACGTGCCGCATCGCCTCCAGCCGCGCCCGCTTCTTGTCGTTGCTCTTCACCACCGTCCAGGGCGCGTCGGCCGTGTCCGTGTGGAAGAGCATCAGCTCCTTGGCCTCGGTGTACGCGTCCCACTTGTCGAGCGACGCCAGGTCGACCGGGCTCAGCTTCCAGCGGCGCACCGGGTCGATCTGCCGGATCATGAACCGGTTGCGCTGCTCGTTGCGGGAGACCGAGAACCAGAACTTCACGATGTGGATGCCGTCGCGGACCAGCATCCGCTCGAACCCCGGGGCCTGGTGCATGAACTCCAGGTACTCGCGGGTGGTGCAGAACCCCATCACCCGTTCCACCCCGGCCCGGTTGTACCAGGACCGGTCGAAGAGGACGACCTCGCCCGCCGTCGGCAGATGGATGGCGTACCGCTGGAAGTACCACTGCGACCGCTCGCGTTCGGTCGGCTTCTCCAGGGCCACCACCCGGGCCCCGCGCGGGTTGAGGTGCTCGGTGAACCGCTTGATGGTGCCGCCCTTGCCGGCCGCGTCCCGCCCCTCGAAGAGGATCACCAGCCGCTCGTCGTGTTCCTTCACCCAGTGCTGGAGCTTGATCAGCTCGATCTGGAGGGCGCGCTTCTGCTTGTCGTACGCCTTGCGGCCGAGCTTCTGCGGATAGGGGTAGTCCTCCCGCCAGGCGTCCCGGGCGCGGCCCTCCGGGGTGACCAGCTCCGGGTCGTCGTCGCCCCGCTCGTGGAGCCCGAACCCCTCCAGGCGCGGTCCGCCGAACCGGGCGGCCCGAGCCGCCTCCGACTCCGGCGCGGAACCCTCCTGCGCGGCGCCCTCCGGCCGGGCCCCCTTCGACGGGGAGGCCCGCCGGGACGCCCGGCCGTGCTCGTCAGACCCGCCCGGTTTCCTGCTGCTCGACGCCATCGGGGGTTCCCTCCACCGGCTCGGCCACGACCTTCCGCGTCCGCCCAGTCTGCGGACGGGTCCGGGAGACCGCCACCCCTGCCAGGCAGAGCACCCCGCCGAGGACGGAGAGCGCGGCCGGCACCTCGTCGAGCACCAGCCACGACATCAGCACCACGAGGGCGGGCACCGCGTAGGTGGTGGAACCCATCCGCCCGGCCGTGGTGCGCTTCAGCGCGTACGCCCAGGTGGTGAAGGCCAGCGCGGTCGGGAACACGCCCAGGTAGATCATGTTGAGGGTGGCGGAGAGCGGGGCGTCGGCGGCCTCGTGGACCAGCACCCCGGTGAACGGAAGGCAGCCCGCCGCGCCGATCAGGCAGCCGAAGGCGGTGACCTGGAGAGGCGAACCGTGCCGCAGCGCGGGCTTCTGCGCGACCACGCCGGCCGCGTACGTGATGGCGGCGACGAGGCAGAGCAGCACCCCGAGCACCGAGGAACCGCCGTGGCCCGACATGGACAGCCCGACGACGACGGCGCCCGCGAAGGACACCCCCATGCCCCCGAGCAGCCGGCGCGGCAGCCCCTCGCCCAGCAGCCGGGCCCCGAGCAGCGCGATCAGGATCGGCCCGATGTTCACCACCATCGCGGCGGTCCCCGCGTCGACCTCCTGCTCGCCCCAGTTCAGCACCACCATGTACAGCCCGAACCAGAGGAGCCCGGAGACGACGATCCCGGGCCAGGCGCTGCGCGCCGGCAGCCCCTCGCGGCGCACGAGCAGCAGGGCGACGAGCACCACGGAGCCCGCCAGCAGCCGGCCGAGGGCGAGCGCGCCGGGGGAGTAGGCGTCGCCCGCGCTGCGGATGGAGACGAACGCGGTCGCCCACAGCACGACGGTGAAACAGACGGCGGCGACGGCCCGCCGGTCGGGGCCGGAGCGGGGCAGGGAGGCGGGGGCGGGCGGTGTGGTCATGGACAGGACCGTACGGGGCGCGGGGTCGGGCGCCCACCGAATTGCCGGGAAGCGTCAATCGTCCGCGCGGTGGTCCCGCTCCGGGCGGCCCTGGTGCGCCCCGGTCGGGCCGGAGCTTCCACGCGGGGATGAGCCTCCACACGTCCCGGAGCTTCCCCGCGGGCCCCGGGCGGAGGGACGGGCGGGGTCCAGTTGCGCGTACTGGAGCGCCAGCCCGTCGAGCAGTGCCCGCAGCCCCGTCTCGAAGGCCCCCTCGTCCACCTGCTGGCGCCGGTCGGCGAGCAGGTGGGCCTGGCCGAGGTGCGGGTAGTCGGCGGGGTCGTACGCCGTCTCGTCGTCCACGAAACCCCGCGCGAAGGATCCCAGCGCGGAGCCGGTGACGAAGTACCGCATCAGCGCCCCGATGTACGTGGCCTGGGCGCGCGGCCAGCCCGCGTCGACCATCGCGCCGAACACCGCGTCGGCCACCCGCAGCCCGGCGGGCCGCCGCCCGGGGCCCTGCGCCAGGACCGGCACGATGTGCGGGTGGGCGGAGAGCGCGGCGCGGTAGGAGACGGCCCAGTCGTGCAGGGAACGCCGCCAGTCGCGCGGATCGTCCGCGTCGAACATCGACAGGTCGACCTGGGCGGAGACCGCGTCGGCGACCGCGTCGAGGATGTCGTCCTTGTTCCGGAAGTGGTTGTACAGCGACGGCCCGCTGACCCCCAGCTCGGCGGCGAGCCGCCGGGTGGAGACCGCACCGAGGCCCTCCGCGTCCACCAGCGCGCCCGCCGCCTCGACGATCCGTTCTCTGCTCAGGAGGGGGGTACGAGGGCGGGCCATGCGGCACATAGTAGGGCCTGGCCGCCGGGTCCTCGCTGGTCACGTTCTCCGGCGCCGGACGACGGCGTCGCGGCAGGCCGCCGCTCAAGCGTGTTGCGAGAGTCCCGCCCGTCCTGCGGAACACGCTTCAGCCCGTCGTCGCCCAGCGGACGATCGCGCCCACCCCCATCAGCAGCGCCGGTGCCGCCCACCACAGCCCCATGGTCCTGCGAACCGGCGGGAGGAGCAGGAGCCCGGCCGTCGCCGCGCCCGCCATGAGGGTGAGGAGGCACGACAGGACGATGCCGGCGCGGGCGTCGTCGTCCCAGCTGCCGGAGGGGCGGATCGTCAGTGCCGTGTACAGGAAGAAGCCCGCGACCAGGTACAGGATCACCAACGGGACCATGAGGACCTGGCGCAGACAGCCTTGATCCCCGGACGCCTGCGGGGCGCCCGCGCGGTCGGTCATCGGTCCAGCGCTCCTCTCGCGTCGTCGAGGTCGTTGGTGAACCCGCGGCCGTACGCCTGCGCGTCGGCACCCTCCCAGTAGGGGCCACCGTTGTAGCGGGCCGCCAGCTCCTGGTACTGGGCGGGCGTCATCTCCGCCGCGGGCACGTCGGCGAACTCGCTCTCCGCCTTGAGCTGCGCCAGGTATCCGGAGGCGATGAAAATGTTCTGCCCCGGGTCCTGGAGGGACTCCTCCACGATGCTCCGCTGGTGCTCGGTGAGGCTGTCCGGATCGTAACCGAGCACTTCGGCGCCCCTGCGGAGCTGGATCGCAATGGGGCCGAAGGATGTCTCGTCGGGACTCCCGCCGAGCCGCCACGGCAGATTCTCCGGCGAGACCGGGCTGAGCCCCCAGGGGGCGTCCGCCTGTTCACGGATCGTGTCCGTGATGTCGTCCAGGTAGCCCGGCTGGCCACCGATCTCCTGCCAGGCGATACCGGCGACCATGTCCGCGGGCAGTCCCGAGTTCTCGGCGGCAGCCCGGATGATCTCCTTGTTCGCTGCGATCCAGGCCGCGCGGTCCTGGCCGGAGGACGGCGGGTTCCAGTAGCTGTCGGTCGCCCCCGGGAGTCCCGCGAGTCTCGTCCGGATGTCCTGCAAGGTGGGTGAGACGGGGCTGTCCCCGGTCGGCGGGGCGTACTTCTGTTTCGGTGCGCTGCCGGAGAGGCGAGTGAGGGGGTTGCCACTCGCCTCCCGGGCCTCGCTCCGCAGCGGTGCGACGGCTGAGGCGATGTCGACACGCTGGACGAACCCCAGGCGGAACTCGGGGAGCAGATCGTAGGCCTGCTTCAGCCCGTGCACGCAGATGTCCCGAGCCTCCTTCTCGGTCGAGCCCGCGCGTCGGAAATCTTCTCCGGCGGCGTCGTGCAGCCGGTTCGCCTCGTCTCTGATGTCGTCGACGTCCATGGTGAGTTCGGCGAAGAAGTCGAGGACGCCCGTGGTCGCCCGCATGTCCTCCCACTGGCGCATGGGCTCCGCGTCCTGCGCCTCCCTGGTGATCGCGACGCCCTTGGTGCCGATCAGCCGCGCCAGGGCCTGCTCGTTGGCCTTCCCGTTGGAGTAGTGGCTCTTGGCGGATTCGAGCGCCCATGCGTAGGCGCGCAGCGAGCCACTGGCCTTGGCGTATCCCTCCGCGATGTTCCGCATCAGCTTGCGTGCCTCGGAGAGGCGCGCTTCGTAGCGCAGGCTTCCCTCGCTGTGCCAGTGGGTGTGCCGTTCCGCCCTCTCGGCGGGTTCGTCGGTCTCCACCAGTACGTCGTGAATGCGCTGGAACTCGTCGGCGTTGCGCTCGACCAGAGCCGGATTGCACCCTTCCAGGAATTCGACGTCCTTGCGGTGGGTGAGCCCGCTCATTTCGCCTCCGGTGCCACGTACTGGCCGTAGCGCAGGACTTCGTCGAGGAAGCGTCCGGCCTGGGCGTCGTCCACGGTCACCAAATCCGATCCTGCTGCCCTGAGATGGGTGGAGAGTGCCGCGAACAACGCGACGGTGTCCTGGAATTGATCATCGGCGAATCGGCCGAAACGCTCCACCTGCGCGGCTACGTCGCCGTGCGTCCTCGGCTCCCGCGCCATGGTGCACAGGTCACCGTCCGGCCTGGCCTCGTACAGGAACCCCGCTATTTCGATCAACAGATTCGCATTCCCGTTGATGGAATCGGTGTTGTAGTCCAATGCTGGTCCGGCGGGTGATCCGCCCGCCTCCGCGGGTAGTTGATCTATCCGCATGGCGGCATCCGCTTTCAGCTGAGCCCATTCCTCCGCGAACGACACGCAACCCCCCGTGGTTTTCCGTTCTTCGCCGTATGAGCAGCCAGGGAATTTAGCAGGGGAAAGGAGAGGGGGCCATGCCCCGTCGCGTTCTCGGCCGAATCGTGTCGCCCATTGCCGGGGAGTGGTGGACGCACCCCGTCCGGCCGGGCGTCCGGGAGGGCTTGCGCCGCACGGCCCGGCGGCACATAGTGGGCTGCGACAGGAAACTAGCAGTGCTAATTAAAGTGCCGGCGAGGTCGGCGGCCCGCTGGGTGCGGTGCCCGACGCGGAGGGGTGGAGTCCGATGAACCTGGAGCTCAGCGAGGAGCAGGAAGCGGTCCGCCGGCTGGCCAGGGACTTCGTGGCCAAGGAGGTGACCCCGCACGTCGCCGCCTGGGATCGTGCCGAGAGTGTCGACAAGTCGATCGTGAAGAAGCTGGGTGCCCTGGGTTTCCTCGGTCTCACCGTGCCCGAGGAGTACGGCGGCTCGGGCGGTGACCACCTCGCGTACTGCCTGGTCACCGAGGAGCTGGGGCGCGGCGACTCCTCGGTGCGCGGCATCGTCTCGGTCTCCCTCGGGCTGGTCGCCAAGACCGTCGCCGCCTGGGGCGACGAGGAGCAGAAGCGCCGCTGGCTCCCCGGGCTCACCGCCGGGGACCTGATCGGCTGCTTCGGCCTCACCGAACCCGGCACCGGGTCGGACGCGGGAAACCTCACCACGAGGGCCGTACGCGACGGCGACGACTACGTCATCGACGGCACCAAGATGTTCATCACCAACGGCACCTGGGCCGACGTGGTGCTGCTCTTCGCCCGCACCAACGACACCCCCGGCCACAAGGGCGTCTCCGCCTTCCTGGTGCCCACCGACGCCCCGGGACTCACCCGCAACACCGTCCACGGGAAGCTCGGGCTGCGCGGCCAGGCCACCGCCGAACTGGTCCTGGAGGGCGTCCGGGTCCCCGCGTCCGCGCTGATGGGCCCGGAGGGCAAGGGGTTCTCGATCGCGATGTCCGCCCTGGCCAAGGGGCGCATGTCGGTGGCGGCCGGCTGCGTGGGGATCGCCCAGGCGGCCCTGGACGCGGCGGTCGGCTACGCGGGCGAGCGGCAGCAGTTCGGCAAGCCCATCGCGGGCTACCAGCTGGTGCAGGAACTCCTCAGCGACATCGCCGTGGACGTGGACGCCGCCCGCCTCCTCACCTGGCGGGTCGCCGACCTGATCGACCGGGGCGAGCCCTTCGCCACCGCGGCCTCCCAGGCCAAGCTCTTCGCCTCCGAAGCGGCGGTCCGCTCCGCCAACAACGCCCTCCAGGTGTTCGGCGGTTACGGCTACATCGACGAGTACCCGGTGGGCAAGCTGGTCCGCGACGCCCGCGTGATGACGCTCTACGAGGGCACCAGCCAGATCCAGAAGCTCATCATCGGCCGCGCGCTGACGGGGGTCTCGGCGTTCTGACCGGGTCTCCACCTTCTGACCGGAGTCCGCGCCTGACCGGGTCTCCACCTTCTGACCGGGGTCCGCGCCTGACCGGGTCTCCGCCTTCGGGTCGCCCGCACCGTGCCTGAGTACCGCCGTGAGTACGGGCGCGGATGCCATGTCCCGCCCGGCGGCGGAAGCTCGGGGCATGAGCGACACGACACCGGTCAAGCAGCAGAGCACCGCCGCCTTCTACGGCCAGGCCGTCGCCTCCTTCGGGGTGGCGATGAGCGCGGTGGCCCTCGGGATCTTCTTCCTCGACGCGGACGCGTGGGTGCGGGGCTTCCTCGCCATCGGCGTCCTCTACCTCGTCACCTCGTGCTTCACCCTCGCCAAGGTCATCCGCGACCGCCAGGAGGAGGGCCGGATCGTCAGCCGCGTCGACCAGGCGCGGCTGGAGAAGATCCTCGCCGAGCACGACCCCTTCCAGAAGCTCTGACGCTCCTGGGCGCGCGGGCGGACAGCCCGCGGGTCCTCCGCCCCGTACCGTGACCACGCGGTGCGGGGCGGAGTGGTTTTCGGTGAGGATCTTGACCCACCTCCCCCTTTCGCGCGGGCGGCGCTATCCTGCGGGCACGGTCCTAAGCGCTTGCTCAGGGTCGGGGTATGGTGTTCGTCCGGTGGACTGAGAGGGGCGCGTGACCATGGGTACGGCGGAGGAGACCGACGGCCAGGAGACGCCGTGGGGCGAAGTGACCCCCGAGGCCGCCCGGCGGCTCCTCGTGGCGGCGGTCGAGGCCTTCGCCGAGCGCGGCTACCACGCGACGACCACCCGTGACATCGCCGGCCGGGCCGGCATGAGCCCGGCGGCTCTCTACATCCACTACAAGACGAAGGAAGAGCTGCTCCACCGGATCAGCCGCATCGGCCACGACCGTGCGCTCTCCCTGCTGGAGGCAGCGGCGGACGGTGACGGCGCCGCCCCGGACCGGCTCGCCGTCGCCGTACGGGCCTTCGTCCACTGGCACGCGGAGCGCTTCGCGACGGCACGGGTGGTGCAGTACGAACTCGACGCGCTGAGCGACGAACACCGCGCCGAGATCATCGAACTGCGGCGGCGCACCGACGCGGCGATGCGGCGGATCATCAAGGACGGTGTGGACACCGGGGAGTTCGACGTCCCCGACGTGCCCGGCACCGCGCTCGCCGTCCTCTCCCTCTGCATCGACGTCTCGCGCTGGTTCAACGCGCAGGGCAGCCGTACGCCCGAGGAGGTCGGCGCGCTCTACGCGGACCTGGTCCTGCGCATGGTCGGCGCCCCGAAGTAGAACCCGGCGCCGGGCCGTGGGCCGGACACGGCGGCGGGCCGTGGGCCGGACACGGCGGCGGGCCCGCCGCACCCCGCGTCCTCGCGGTGCGGCGGGCCCGTTGCCGTACTGGCCGTACTGGCCGTACTGGCCGTACTGGCCGTACTGGCCGTACTGGCCGTACTGGCCGTACTGGCCGTACTGGCCGTACTGGCCGTACTGGCCGTACTGGCCGTACTGGCCGTACTGGCCGTACTGGCCGTACTGGAAGTCGGCCGTATCAGAAGTAGTAGCGCGAGACCGACTCCGCGACGCAGGCGGGCTTCTCGCCGCCCTCGCGCTCCACGGTGACGACCGCGGTGATCTGTACTCCGCCGCCCGCCTCCTCGACGCTCTTCAGTACGGCCGTGGCGCGCAGCCGCGAGCCGACCGGGACCGTGGAGGGGAAACGGACCTTGTTGGTGCCGTAGTTGATGCCCATCTTCGCGCCCTCGACCGCCATGACCTGCGGCACGAGCGTCGGCAGCAGGGAGAGCGTCAGATACCCGTGGGCGATCGTCGTGCCGAACGGGCCGGCCGCGGCGCGTTCCGGATCGACGTGGATCCACTGGTGGTCGCCGGTCGCCTCGGCGAACTGGTCGATCCGCTTCTGATCGATCTCCAGCCAGTCGCTGTGCCCCAGCTGCTCGCCCACACCGTCGCGCAGCTCCTGTGCGGAGGTGAAGATCTTCGGCTCTGCCATGGTCCTGGTCCTGCCTTCCGGCTCACTGCCTCGATGTCTAAGCGCTTGCTCAGCATGGAGTGGCCGCAGGCTCCTGTCAACGAGGTGGCGGCGTTCCTGCTCCCGTAGATTTCGGGGCGTGCCCCAGATTCCCCAGTCGCTCCACGAGCTCACCGTCGGCCAGCTCGCCGCGCGCAGCGGCGCGGCCGTCTCCGCCCTGCACTTCTACGAGGCCAAGGGGCTGATCGCCAGCCGCCGCACCAGCGGCAACCAGCGCCGCTACGGCAGGGACGCACTCCGGCGGGTCGCCTTCGTGCGTGCGGCCCAGCGGGTCGGCATCCCGCTGGCCACCATCCGTGAGGCGCTCGCCGAACTGCCGGAGGAGCGCACACCCACCCGGGAGGACTGGGCCCGGCTCTCCGGAGCGTGGCGCACCGAACTGGACGAACGCATCAAGCAGCTCAGCCGGTTGCGCGACCATCTGACGGACTGCATCGGCTGCGGCTGTCTCTCGCTGGAGAACTGTGTCCTCTCCAATCCGGACGACATCTCCGGCGAACGAATGGCCGGTTCCCGGCTGATGCCGGAGCGCCGGACCACGCCGGAGACGCACGACTGACAGCCCGGGGCCGGGGGCGGGCCGGCGGTTCCCGGCTCGTCCGCGCCCCTGCGCTCAGGCCGCCGAGGTCAGTTGCTGGTGCCCTGTCCGGTGGGCCCGCGCCAGGGTCCCCGGCGTCAGCGCCGACGGCGGTACGAGGATGCCGCAGCCCGTGCACACCGGCCCGGACCGGGGCTCGCGCCGCAGGTCCTGGCGCCAGACGATCCGGGTCTCCGCGCAGACCGGGCAGGCCGTGCCGGGCTCCGCGCCGAGCGCCGTGATCAGCCGGAGCAGCACCTCGGGGAGCGGGGCGTTCGGATGCGTACCGGGGTCGGCGCAGCGGGCCACGCCGTTGCCGCCCCAGATCCGCCGGTGCCAGGCGTCGAAGCCGCCGGGCCTGCGCAGCCCCTCGCGCTTCTCGCGCCGCCGCCGCTCGGCGAACCCCGACTCGTACGCCAGCCAGAGGGCCCGGGCCGCCTCCAGCTCGGCCAGCGCACCCGTCAGCCGCGCCGGATCGGGTGCCCGGTCCTCCGGGGCGAACCCGTGCCGGGCGCACAGATGGTCCCAGGTCGCGCGGTGCCCGTAGGGGGCGAAGCGCTCCAGGCACTTGCGCAGCGAATACCGCCGCAGGGCCAGATCGGCCCGGGGGTCTCGGACCTGTCTCGCGAGGCTCCGGAAACCGGCCATACCACCGCCACCTCCGTCGTTCGGTGTTCCTGTCGTGGAGTGGACGTACGCCTGCCCGTTCTGGTGCCGCCGAAAGGTGATTTCCAGCCACGGATCGGACGGGGCAGGCAGACGCGGATCGGCCCGGGGGCGCAGACACGGATCGGACGGGGCGTGCGGGGTGGTGCGCGGGGTGGTACGCGGCGGGGCGCGCAGGGCGGTGGTCCAGGGGGCACCTGACCGTCGGCCGGGCTCCGGCCGGGGCGTGTGACGATTCGGCAAAGGTGACTGATGCTCACCTTACGGACCCGACTTACCGTCGGTAATCTCCGGCGCATCGGCCTCCCTGAGGAGTACGCATGCCCCCACGTACACGTACCGGCAAGCTCGCCGCGACCTTCGCGGCCGTCCTCGCACTCGGAACCTCCCTGCTGGCGGGATCACTCCCGGCCGGTGCCGCCCCGACCGCGGTCACCGCGGTCACCGACCACTGCGCCGGGCAGTGCGCGGACATCCTGCCGCCCGGCGCGAACGGCAACGCCACCCTCGCCGACATCCTCGGCAACAAGCTCTTCGGCACCCACCCCGCCCACAGCGACGACCAGCTCGACCGCTACACCTCGCTGATCTCCGGCCAGAGCACCCTCACCGACGCCAAACTGACCGACTTCTTCAACGACGCGTCCTTCGGCGTCCCCTCCGGTCAGGTCGAGTCCGTCACCTCGCCCCGCGGCGACGTCACCATCACCCGGGACAAGAAGACCGGCGTCCCGCACATCGTCGGCACCACCCGCTACGGCACCGAGTTCGGCGCCGGGTACGCGGCGGGCCAGGACCGGCTCTGGCTGATGGACCTCTTCCGCCACATCGGGCGCGGCGAACTCACCTCCTTCGCCGGCGGGGCCCTCGCCAACCAGGGCCTGGAGCAGCAGTTCTGGCCGCAGGCCCCGTACACGGAGGCCGACCTCGAAGCACAGGTCCAGCGGATCAGGACCACCGAGGGCACCCGCGGCGAGCTGGCCATGTCGGACGCGCAGGCGTACATCGACGGCATCAACGCCTACAAGGACAAGGCGAAGTCGAGCCGCAACTTCCCCGGCGAGTACGTCCTCACCGGCAAGATCGACTCGATCACCAACGTCGGCGAGATCGTGCCCTTCAAGCTCACCGACCTGATCGCCATCGCCACCGTCGTCGGCGGCCAGTTCGGCGGGGGAGGCGGCGGCGAGGTGCAGGCCGCGCTCTCGCTGCTCGCCGCCCAGGAGAAGTACGGCGTCGCCGAGGGCACCCGGGTCTGGGAGTCGTTCCGGCAGCGGGAGGACCCGGAGGCCGTCCTCACCGTGCACGACGGCACCTCCTTCCCGTACGCCCAGAAGCCCGCCACCGCGCGCGGCACCGCCCTCCCCGACAAGGGCTCGGTCACCGCCGAACCCCTGATCTACGACCGCACCGGCTCGGCGGGCACCGACCTCAAGGCCCCGGTCGCCGCGCCCGCCGCGCTCAAGCCGCTCCAGGGCGTCTTCGACGACGGCGTCATCCCCGAGGGGACCCTGCCCGGCTCCGGCACCGACGCCCAGAAGCGCGGCATGTCCAACGCCCTGGTGGTCTCCGGCTCGCGCACCGCGAGCGGAAACCCGGTCGCCGTCTTCGGACCCCAGACCGGCTACTTCGCCCCGCAGCTGATGATGCTCCAGGAGATCCAGGGCCCCGGCATCAGCGCCCGGGGCGTCTCCTTCGCGGGCGTCGGCATGTACATCCAGATGGGACGCGGCGAGGACTACGCCTGGAGCGCCACCTCCGCCGCCCAGGACATCACCGACACCTACGCCGTCCCGCTCTGCGAGGCGAGCGGCGCCACCCCGACGAGGAACTCCACCTCCTACCTCTACCGGGGCACCTGCACGCCCATGGAGAAGATGGAGCGGACCAACTCCTGGAAGCCCACCGTCGCCGACTCCACCGCCGCCGGCTCCTACCGGATGCAGGTCTGGCGCACCGACTACGGCATCGTCACCCACCGCGCCACGGTGGGCGGCAAGCCCGTCGCGTACACCTCGCTGCGCACCACCTACCGCCACGAGGCCGACTCCATCATCGGCTTCCAGATGCTCAACGACCCGGCGTACGTGACCGACGCGGCCTCCTTCCAGCAGGCGGCGAGCAACATCGACTACGCCTTCAACTGGTTCTACGCGGACTCCCGCACCGCCGCGTACTACAACAGTGGCATGAACCCGGAGCGGGCCGCCGGCGTGGACCCGGCGCTGCCGATCGCGGCGGACCGGGCGTACGAGTGGCAGGGCTTCGACCCGGCTGCGAACACCGCCACCTACACGTCCTTCGCCGCGCACCCGCACTCCAGCGGCCAGGACTACTACATCTCCTGGAACAACCGGCAGGCCAAGGGGTACGCCTCCGCGGGCTTCGGGCTCGGCGCCGTGCACCGGGCCGACCTGCTGGACGACCGGGTCTCCGCGCTGGTCGCGCAGGGCGGCGTCACCCGCGCCTCCCTCACCAGGGCGATGGAGCAGGCAGCCGTCACCGACCTGCGGGGCGAGCAGCTGCTGCCCGAACTGCTGAAGATCATCCGCTCCCAGCCCGTCACCGACACCGCCCTCGACGCGGTCGTCAGGCAACTGGAGACCTGGCAGGCGGCCGGCGCGCAGCGCAAGGAGACGGCCGCGGGCTCGGGGACGTACGCCAACGCCGACGCCGTACGCGTCATGGACGCCTGGTGGCCCGCGCTGATGGACGCGGAGTTCCGGCCCGGCCTCGGCGACGCGCTCTACGACGCCCTGGCCGTGAACCTGGCGGTGGACGAGTCCCCCGCCGCCAGTCACGGACCCAGCGGCGCGCACAGCGGCTCCGCCTTCCAGTACGGCTGGTGGGCCTTCGCCGACAAGGACCTGCGCCAGGTCCTCGGCGAGAACGTCCAGGGGCCGCTGGCCCACACCTACTGCGGCAACGGTGTCCTCTCCACCTGCCGCGACGCCCTGCTCAGCACCCTGAAGCAGGCCGCCGCCAAGCCCGCCACCACGGTCTACCCGGGCGACGACAACTGCGCGGCGGGCAACCAGTGGTGCAGCGACGCGATCATCCACCGCGCGCTCGGCGGGATCACCCAGAAGTCGATCCCGTGGCAGAACCGGCCGACCTACCAGCAGGTCGTGGAGTTCCCCACACACCGGTGAAGGCTGTTCCGGTGCGGGGGGTGCGAACCTTCCCCCGCACCGGGACCGCTCACCCCCCGTACAGCAGGTACTTCTTCCGCTTGGCCCTGAAAGCCGCGAGGTCCGGCCGCCAGGCCGCCACCACCTCGTCGGTGTCCGCGCCCGCGTCGATCATGGTGCGGACCCGGGTGTTGCCGGTCAGCTTGTCGATCCAGTTGTCGGACCGCCAGGCGAAGCCGCTCCAGGTCGCCTTGGCGGTCACCAGCAGCGCGATGCCGGTGCGCACCGGGTCGAAGACCTCCCGGTCGTCCACGTGGAGCTGCACCCCGCCGACCGTGACGCCGGAGAACTTGGAGAAGGTCGGCGCGAAGTACGCCTCGCGGAAGCGGACCCCGGGCAGCTCCAGCGCGTTGGCGGCGTCGGCCCAGCGGTGGTCGATCCCCTGGGCGCCGAGGAGTTCGAAGGGGCGGGTGGTGCCGCGTCCCTCGGAGAGGTTCGTCCCCTCGAAGAGACAGGTGCCGGAGTAGACGAGCGCGGTGTCCGCCGTCGGCATGTTGGGGCTCGGCGGCACCCACGGTAGGCCCGTCGCGTCGAAGAAGTCGGAGCGCCGCCACCCCGACATCGTCACCGTGTCCAGATCCGCCGGACGCGCGGCGAAGAACTCGGTGTTGAAGAAGAGCGCCAGCTCCGCGACGGTCATCCCGTGCGCCTGGGCGATCTCCCGCCGCCCGACGAAGGTCCCGAACGCCGGGTCCAGCACGGGACCGAGCGCGGCCCGCCCGGTGACCGGGTTCGGCCGGTCCAGTACGACGAACCGCTTGCCCGCGAGCGCCGCCGCCTCCATGCAGTCGTAGAGCGTCCAGATGTACGTGTAGAAGCGGGCGCCCGCGTCCTGGATGTCGAAGACGACCGTGTCGACGCCGGAGGCCGTGAACACGTCGGCGAGCGGAGCGCCGTTCTTCAGGTACGTGTCGTAGACCGGCAGTCCGGTCGCCGGGTCGTCGTACCGCCCCTCGGAGCCGCCCGCCTGGGCGGTGCCCCGGAAGCCGTGCTCGGGGCCGAAGACGGCGGTGAGGTTCACCCGGTCGTCGGCGTGCATGACGTCCACGATGTGGCGGACGTCGGAGGTGACGCCGGTGGGGTTGGTGACGATGCCCACGCGTTCGCCTGCCAGCAGCCGGTAGCCGTCGGCGGCCAGCCGGTCGAAGCCGGTACGGACCGGCCCGCGCCCGCCGCGCCCGGAACCGGCCCCGTGGCCGCCCGCGGCAGCCGCCGTACCCCCGCCCGCGGCGGTCACCGCCAGGGCTCCCAGCCCACCGCCCGCTGCCAGTACACCCCGTCTGGTCAGGCTCATCCAGCCACCTCCATGATCGCGCGGACTGTCATGGGCATGCACGCTAGCGCGCGGGGGGCCCGTACGGAACGATCTCGGGCGGGCGGATTCACAAGCCCGGCCCCCATCGGCTGGGCAGAACACCAGACCTTCCCCCGACCCCTTCCCCGATCACATACCGACTGGTTAGTCTGCTGGGGAAGTCGTGCAGAGAGGCAGGACCCGATGAGTACGGTGCAAGGCGCCGGCGTAGTGGTCACGGGAGCCGGAGGCGGCATCGGCGCCGCCCTGGCCCGGAGATTCGCCGCCGAGGGTGCGCGGGTGGTCGTCAACGACCTCGGCGCCGCACGGATCGAGCCGCTCGCCCAGGAGATCGGCGGCACGGCGATCGCCGGGGACGCCTCCGGGATCGTGGACGCCGCCAAGGACGCCCTCGACGGCACCGTCGACGTGTTCTGCGCCAATGCCGGACTCGCCTCGCCCGGTGACGTCTTCGCCGACGAGGAGGTGTGGGCCGCCGCCTGGGACGTCAACGTGATGGCCCACGTCCGCGCGGCCCGCGCCCTGCTGCCCGAGTGGCTGGAGCGCGGCAGCGGCCGGTTCGTCACCACCGCCTCCGCCGCGGGCCTGCTGACGATGATCGGCGCCGCGCCCTACAGCGTCAGCAAGCACGGGGCCGTCGCCTTCGCCGAATGGCTCGCACTCACCTACCGCCACCGGGGGATCAAGGTCCACGCGATCTGCCCGCAGGGCGTACGGACCGACATGCTCACCGCCGCCGGATCGGCCGGCGAACTCGTCCTCGCCCCCACCGCCATCGAGCCGGACGCCGTCGCCGACGCGCTCTTCGACGCGATCGCGAAGGACCGCTTCCTCGTCCTGCCCCACCCCGAAGTGGCCGGCTACTACCGGGCCAGGGCCGAGGATCCGGACCACTGGATCGGCGGCATGAACAAACTCCAGCGCACCTGGGAGAAGGGGACCCGCGCATGACCACCACCCCGGACACGACCACCCCGGACACGGCCCCGTCCCCGTACACCGCGAAGCCCTGGACCGGGCTGCTCTCCGCGACGCAGCTCACCCCCGTCGAGCCCGCCGAGACGCTGGTGCACGCCTTCCGGGACGCCGTCGCCCGCGCCCCCCAACACACCGCCCTCGCCTACTTCGACGGACGGCTCGACTACCGCGAGACCGACGCGCTCAGCGACTCCGTCGCCGGGCACCTCGCCGCCCGGGGCCTGCGGCGCGGCGACCGCGTCGCGATCATGCTCCAGAACACCCCGCACTTCGTCCTCGCCCTGCTCGGCGCGTGGAAGGCGGGCGCCACCGTCGTACCGCTCAACCCCATGTACAAGGCGGGCGAGGTCGCGCACGTCCTGGCGGACGCCGGAGTGAGCGCGCTCTTCTGCTCGGACCGGGCCTGGGAGTCGTACCTGCGCGACACCGCGGCCGCCGCGCCCGGCGTCACGATCGCCGTCACCGCCTGCGAACTCGACCTCCAGACCGAGAACGACCCGCGCGTCCTCGGCTTCGAGCGGCTGCCGGTCCCCGACGGCACCGACGACCTGGTGACCGTCGCCCGCAAGGGACTCGCCGCCCCCGCCGGCCGTGAGCCCACCGCCGCCGACACCGCGCTGATCAGCTACACCTCGGGCACCAGCGGGAAGCCCAAGGGGGCGATGAACTCCCACGGCAACGTCATGGTCAACGCCGAACGCCAGCGCAAGGACCACCCGATCCCCGAGGGCGCCTCCTACTTCGCCCTCGCCCCGCTCTTCCACATCACCGGCATGGTCTGCCAGCTCGCCGCCTGCCTCGCCAACGCCGGCACCCTCGTGCTCGCCTACCGGTTCGAGGCGAGCGTGGTCCTCGAAGCCTTCGCCACCCACCGCCCCGCCTACACCGTCGGCCCCTCCACCGCCTTCATGGCGCTCGCCGCCCACCCCGACGCCACCCCCGCCCACTTCGCATCCTTCGCGGTGATCTCCTCCGGCGGCGCACCGCTGCCGCCCGCACTGGTGGAGAAGTTCCGGGCGGGCTTCGGCCCGTACATCCGCAACGGCTACGGCCTCACCGAGTGCACCGCCCCCTGCGCCGCCGTACCCCCGCACCGGGAAGCCCCCGTCGACCCCGTCTCCGGCACCCTGTCGGTGGGCGTGCCCGGCCCGGACACCCTCGTCCGCATCCTCGACGAGACCGGCGCGGAGGTGCCGCTCGGCGAGCAGGGCGAGATCGCGGTACGCGGCCCCCAGGTCGTGTCGGGGTACTGGAACCTCCCCGAGGCCACCGCGGCCGCCTTCCCCGACGGCGAACTGCGCACCGGCGACATCGGCTTCATGGACCGCCAGGGCTGGCTCTACGTCGTGGACCGCAAGAAGGACATGATCAACGCCTCCGGGTTCAAGGTCTGGCCCCGCGAGGTGGAGGACGTCCTCTACACCCACCCCGCGGTACGCGAGGCCGCCGTCGTCGGCGTCCCCGACACCTACCGCGGCGAGACGGTCCGCGCCTACGTCAGCCTCCGGCCCGGCGCCGAGGTGGCCCCCGACGAGCTGGGCGCGTACTGCAAGGAACGCCTCGCCGCGTACAAGTACCCGCGCCAGGTCGAGATCCTGGCCGAGCTGCCGAAGACGGCGAGTGGGAAGATCCTCAGACGGGAACTGCGTTCCTCGCACTAGAACAGGTTCACGGTGAGACGAAGGGCAGGTGGCGGCGATGGCCAAGGCGACGGAAGGGAATGGGGTCCCCGTTCCCCAACGGCTGCTGGCCGCCGCCACCCGCCTCTTCGCGGAGCAGGGGTACGACCGCACCTCCGTCCAGGAGATCGTCGAGGCCGCCGGGGTCACCAAGGGCGCCCTTTACCACTACTTCGGCTCCAAGGAGGACCTCCTCCACGAGGTCTACGCCCGGGTGCTCCGCCTGCAGCAGGAGCGCCTCGACGCCTTCGCCAACGCCGACGCACCGGTGCAGAAGCGGCTGCGCGACGCCGCCGCCGACGTGGTCGTGACGACCATCGAGAACCTCGACGACGCCTCGATCTTCTTCCGCTCCATGCACCACCTGAGCCCGGAGAAGAACAAGCAGGTACGCGTCGAACGCCGCCGCTACCACGAGCGCTTCCGCGCCCTGATCGAGGAAGGGCAGCGGGCGGGCGTCTTCTCCCTCGCCAGCCCCGCCGACCTGGTGGTCGACTACCACTTCGGCTCGATCCACCACCTCTCGACCTGGTACCGCCCCGACGGGCCGCTCACCAAGCAGGAGGTCGCCGACCACCTCGCGGACCTGCTGCTGAGGGCGCTCCGCCCGTGAGCCCCCGCGACCGGGAGGCTCAGCCCTTGAGCCCCCCGGCGAACCCCTTGATGACGTACCGCTGGAGCAGCAGGAACACCACGAGGACCGGCAGCGCGGCCAGCACCAGTCCGGCGAAGACGAGCCCGTAGTCGGACACGTACTGGCCGACGAAGGAGAACACCCCCACCGGCACGGTCTCCTTGGCCGACCCGCCCAGGTAGAGCAGCGGGGTGAAGAAGTCGTTCCAGACGAAGACGGCGTTCAGGATGATCACCGTGCCGGTGATCGGCCGCAGCAGCGGGAACACGATCCGGGTGAACGCCTGCCGGTGGTCGCACCCGTCGATCAGCGCGGCCTGCGCGTAGTCGGCGGGCAGGGTCCGGATGAAGCCGGTGTACAGGAAGACGGTGAACGGCAGCTGGATGCCGGTGTAGAAGAGCACCATCCCCTGGTACGTACCGAGCCAGCCGAGACCGTCGACCAGCTTGTACAGCGGGATCATCCCCAGCTGGAACGGCAGCACGATGCCCAGCAGGAAGAGGATGTACAGCCCGTACCCGAGCCCCTGGGCCCGGCGGGCCAGGAAGTACGCGCCCGTCGAGCCGAGCACCACCAGCAGCAGCAGGCTGAGGGTGGTGATCACCGCGCTGTTGACGAGCGCCGGCCCCAGCGAGGCGGACGACCAGGCGTGGGTGAAGTTGTGCGCGGTCGGCGGGGCGGGCAGGCCCAGCGGGGAGTCGGCGATCTGCCGGGGCTCCTTGAGCGCCAGCGTGATCAGGGCGTACACCGGGAAGAGGAAGAGGACCGCGACGGCGATCATGACCAGCTCCAGGGCGTAACTCCCCCAGCGGGCGCGGCGGCGGACGGACTGCCCGGACCTCGCGGGTTTCGCCGGCTTCGCGGGGTCGGCGGGGTTCGCCGGCTTCGTGGGGGTCACGCGGTCACCTCCCGGGCGCGCAGGAAGCGGAGCTGGACCAGGGAGACCACCGCGACGAAGAGCGCGAGGACCAGGGCCACCGCGGTGCTGTAGCCGAACTTGCCGTACACGAACGCCTCCTTGAAGAGGGCCGTCGACAGGGTCTCGCTGGCGGTACCGGGGCCGCCGTTGGTGGCCGCGTACACCTGGTCGAAGAGCTTCAGGCCGCCGATGGTCGACAGCATGAGGTTGACGGTCAGCGCCGGGGCGAGCATCGGCCAGGTGACGTAGCGGAACCGCTGCCAGGTCCCGGCGCCGTCGATCTTGGCCGCCTCGTGGAGTTCGGGCGGCACCCCCTGGAGCCCGGCGAGGAAGATGACCATCGAGTACCCGGCGTACTGCCAGACGACCATCGCGGCCACCGACCAGAGCGCCAGCGACGGATCGCCCAGCCAGTCCTGCCGCAGGGCGCCGAGACCGACGGCCCCCAGCAGGCCGTTGAGCCCGGCGGTGGGCTCGGGGTTGTATACGTACTTCCAGAGGAACGCGACCATCACCGGGCTCACGACCGCCGGGGCGAAGAACACCACCCGCAGCAGCGACTTGCTCCGGATGCCGGTGTCGACCCCCAGCGCGAGCAGCAGACCCACGACGTTCTGCACGACGACCACGGCGATGGTCAGCAGCAGCGTGTTGACCACGGAGTCCAGGGTCCGCTGGTCGTCCAGGAGCGCCCGGAAGTTCGCCAGCCCGACGAACGAGGCGTCGCCGATGCCGGACCAGTCGGTGAACGCGTACGCCACGCCCGCGATGCTCGGGTAGAGCACCACGAGCGCGTACACCACCAGCGCGGGGACCACGAACCCCCAGGGCGGGACGGTGAGATCACGGCCGGGGCGCGTGCGCGGGGTCTGCGGTGGCTGGATCCGGACCGTGGGCGGGGTCTTCCTCGGCCGAGCCGTGGGGCCGGTCCTCCCGGGGCCGGTCTTCCCCGCTCGGGGCTCCTCGGGCTGGATCTCTTCGGGCTGGGGGAGCGAGCGGCTCATGAGGCCCTCCGGTAGGCGTCGTCCATCTGACCGAGTGCGCCCCGGACGTCCGTCTCGCCGGACAGCAGATCCTGTACGGCCGCGAAGTGCGCGGGCTGCACCTCGGCGTTGGGCCACCGCTGGTCCATGAACGGCACGGCGCGCCCGTCGTCCACGATCGGGAGGAAGGGCTCCAGGACCGGGTCGACGGTGGTGGACGCGTCCCGCCGGAACGGGATCGCGAAGACGGCGGACGCCCAGCGGTCGATGTTCTCCTGCTTCCCGAGGAACGCGATGAAGTCCGCGGCCCTGGGGTCCCGCCTCGCCCGTACGGAGACGCCGAGGCCGACCACGATCCCGGCCGGGATCCACAGCCGCGCCGGATCGTCGCCGCCCGGGAAGGGGAACATCGCCAGGTCCTCCGGGCTCTCGGTGGCCTCCCGGAACACCCCGAGCACCGCGGAGACCTGGACGGCCATCGCGGCCTTCCCGGTGGCGACCATCGCGGTCTGCTGCTCGAACGTGGTGCCGTTGGGGTTGTCGTTGAAGAAACCTTTGCGCTGGAGCTCCTGGTACCGGCCCAGGGCATCGGCCCAGCCCGAGTCGCGGAAGGACGTCCGGCCGGCGGCCATGTCGTCGTCGAACCGGGCGTTGTGCGCGTAGACGGCGTTGGGCACCAGCGCGTAACTGATCAGCTGCGTCACCCACGGCGTCTGCGCGCCGAGCGCGATCGGCACGACGCCCCGCGCCCTGAGCCTCGTACAGACCGCCAGCAGCTCCTGCCAGGTCGACGGCGGCTCCACACCGGCCCGGGAGAACACCCTCTTGTTGTAGATCGCGCCGATCAGGCAGCTGCCCGCCGAGTAGAGGTACGTGTGCCCCTCGTACCGGTAGGCCGTACCGAAGGCCGACGGGATGTTCGCCGCCCACGGCTGCGTGCTGAGATCGGTGAGCAGCCCGGCCCTGGCCAGCTCGACCATGGACATCGCGCTGCCGCTGCCCGGGTACACCGCGTGCACGTCCGGGGCGTTGCCCCCGGCGAGCTGCGTGCGGACCACGGTCTGCATCTGCTCGGTCGGCGCGAACGAGGTGGTGAAAGCCTCCCCGGGCCGGCTCCTGCGGTAGAGCTTCAGCAGCTCCTCCACCGGCTGCTGCTGGTCGGTGACCCCCACGATCCGCAGCCCGTCGCCGGAGCCGCCCGAGCACCCGGAGAGCACCGGCGGCAGCGCGCCGGCCGCCACGATCCCGCCACCCGCCCGCAGGAACCCCCGGCGACTGCGCGCGGTGGTGCCGCTCCTGAGGTCGGCGCCGCCGGTGCGACCCGCGCTGCGTTCCTGGCCCTGACCCGTGGTCATGCGTGCCCTTCTGCCGAGGCGGTACGAGCCGGACGGCCGGCCCGCCCTCCGGGCCCTCCTCCGCCGCGCGGGCCGGACCCGGGCCCCGGATCGCGTGCGTGCACGGACACGACGGCATGGCGTCCGACGCCGTGCACGGACACGACGGCATGGCGCCCCGCGCCTCCGGGGCATCCGGCCGAAAACTCTCGCCGTACCTTCGCAGCCGACCGCTCGCGCGCCGGGCAGCGACACGGAGCGGGCTTCCGCACGGGTGAGCCGGCGAGGGTGGCCGGGAGCGCGGGGACCGTCCGCCGCGACCGGTGGACGGACCACGTAACGCCCTGGCCTGCGGTGTCCGTTGACCGAACAGTCGTGTCCGGTTCCTGCTCTTGACCGTGTACGGCTAACCGGCTGAATATCGGTCACGCACCGGCGCGCCCCGAACTCCGCGCGCCGCACCGCACCCGCACACCGCACCCGCACACCGCACGCGCGCCCGCACGCCGCATCGCACCGCGCACCACCAGCTCCAGGTCCGGCCGGGGACTGCCCCGGCCGGGCACCCCCCGCGCCTTCCGTCACCCTTCACGGAAATCGGAGCATGTGATGAGACCGGTCCTGCGCAGAACCCTGCCCTCCGCCGCCGCCCTCGCGGTGGCCTCCCTGCTCGTGACGACGGGGGCCGCGCACTCCGCGGCCCCCGTTCCCGTACCCGCACGCACGGCGGTGGCGGCGGTCACCGCCCCCGACATCCCGCTCGCCAACGTCAAGGCCCACCTGACCCAGCTCCAGTCGATCGCCACCGCCAACGGCGGCAACCGCGCCCACGGCCGCACCGGCTACAAGGCTTCCGTCGACTACGTGAAGGCGAAGCTCGACGCCGCCGGGTACACCACCACCCTCCAGCAGTTCACGTCCAGCGGCGCCACCGGCTACAACCTCGTCGCGGACTGGCCGGGCGGCGACACCTCGAAGGTGCTGATGGCGGGGGCCCACCTGGACTCGGTGACCGCCGGCGCCGGGATCAACGACAACGGCTCCGGCTCGGCCGCCGTACTGGAGACCGCCCTCGCCGTCTCCCGGGCCGGCTACCAGCCGGACAAGCACCTCCGCTTCGCCTGGTGGGGCGCGGAGGAGCTGGGCATGGTCGGGTCGAAGTACTACGTCAACAACCTGGCGGCCACCGAGCGGGCCAAGCTCACCGGCTACCTCAACTTCGACATGATCGGCTCGCCCAACCCCGGGTACTTCGTCTACGACGACGACCCGACGATCGAGCAGACCTTCAAGAACTACTACGCGGGCATCTCCATAGCGACCGAGATCGAGACCGAAGGCGACGGCCGCTCCGACCACGCGCCCTTCAAGACGGCGGGCGTCCCGGTCGGCGGGCTCTTCTCCGGCGCCGACTACATCAAGACCGCCGCGCAGGCGCAGAAGTGGGGCGGCACCTCGGGGCTGGCCTTCGACCGCTGCTACCACGCCTCCTGCGACAGCTCCGCCAACATCGACGACACCGCGCTCGACCGCAACAGCGACGCCGTCGCCTACGCGGTCTGGAACCTCTCGGCCGCCACGGCCACCCCGCCGGCCGGAACGGTGTTCACCAACGCCACCGACGTGACCGTGCCGGACAACGGCGCCGCCGTCACCTCGGCCCTCACCGTCTCCGGGCGCACCGGCAACGCGCCCACCGGCCTCAAGGTGGACGTGGACATCCGGCACACCTGGCGCGGTGACCTCGTGGTCGACCTGGTCGCACCGGACGGCACCGCCTACCGGCTGAAGAGCGCGAGCAGCAGCGACTCGGCGGACAACGTCATCGCCACCTACACCGTCGACGCCTCCTCCGAAGTGGCCAACGGCGTCTGGAAGTTGAAGGTTCAGGACACGGCGTCCTCCGACACCGGGTACATCAACAGCTGGTCACTGACCTTCTGACGCACGCCGCGCCCGGACGGCCGGTGCGCGGGGCACGCGCGCCCCGCGCACCGGCCTTCCGGCTCTTCGCGGTGTCATCCGTCAGAGGTACTTCTTGATCTCCCGCCGCGCCAGCGAACGCTGGTGCACCTCGTC
This sequence comes from Streptomyces sp. NBC_01335, assembly GCF_035953295.1. Classification (GTDB taxonomy): domain Bacteria; phylum Actinomycetota; class Actinomycetes; order Streptomycetales; family Streptomycetaceae; genus Streptomyces. The sequence continues at coordinate 1,465,239 of NZ_CP108370.1, read as the reverse complement.
CGGTCCGTCCGCCAGGCGCAACGTCCTTGCCGACGCCCAGAGTTCGGCGAGCGGGAAGTCCTGGCTCACGCCCCCGGCGCCGTGCAGCTGCACCGCGTCGTCCAGGATGCCGAGCACCGCGCGGGGCGTGGCGATCTTGATGGACTGGATCTCGGTGTGCGCTCCCCGGTTGCCCACGGTGTCCATCAGCCAGGCCGTCTTCAGTACCAGCAGCCGCAGTTGCTCGACGGTCACCCGGGCGTCCGCGATCCAGTTCTGCACCACGCCCTGCTGGGCGAGCGGCTTGCCGAAGGCCGTACGGGAGACCGCGCGGCGGCACATCAGCTCGATCGCGCGCTCCGCCATGCCGATCAGCCGCATGCAGTGGTGGATGCGCCCCGGGCCCAGCCGCGCCTGGGCGATCCCGAAACCGCCGCCCTCCTCGCCGATCAGGTTGGCCACCGGCACCCGGACGTCGGTGAAGACGAGCTCGGCGTGCCCGCCGTGCCAGTGGTCCTCGTACCCGTACACCCGCATGGCGCGGCGCACTTCGAGGCCGGGGGTGTCGCGCGGGACCAGGATCATCGACTGCTGGCGGCGGATGTCCTCGCCGTCCGGGTCGGTCTTGCCCATCACGATGAAGATCGCGCAGTCCGGGTTCATCGCCCCGGAGATGTACCACTTGCGGCCGTTGATGACGTAGTCGTCGCCGTCGCGCGTGATCCGGGTCTCGATGTTGGTCGCGTCGGACGAGGCCACCTCGGGCTCCGTCATGGCGAACCCCGAACGGATCTCGCCCGCCAGCAGCGGCTCCAGCCACTGCTTCTTCTGGGCATCCGTGCCGAACTGGTGGAGCACCTCCATGTTCCCGGTGTCCGGTGCCGCGCAGTTCAGCGCGGTCGGCGCCAACTGCGGCGAACGGCCGCTGATTTCGGCGAGAGGCGCGTACTGGAGGTTGGTCAGTCCCGCACCGTGCTCGGCGTCCGGGAGAAAGAGGTTCCACAGACCCTGGCGACGCGCCTCGGCCTTGAGCTCCGCCACCACCGGCGGGGTCTCCCAGGGCGAGGCGAGCCCCGCCCGCTGCTCCTCGGCGGTCTTCTCCGCCGGGTGGACGTGCTCGTCCATGAAGGTGAGCAGCCTGGCGCGCAGCTCCTCGGTACGGGCGTCGAATGCGAAGTCCATGCGGGTGATCAGCCTTCCTGGAAGGTGGTGAGGCCGTGCTCGATGAAGAGGGGGACGAGTTCGCCGATGCGGTCGAAGCCCGCGCCGACCGTCTGGCCCAGGGTGTAGCGGTAGTGGATGCCCTCCAGGATCACGGCGAGCTTGAACCACGCGAACGCGGTGTACCAGGAGAGGGCGGAGGTGTCGCGGCCGGAGCCGGCGGCGTAGCGCTCGATCAGCTCGGCGGGGGAGGGGTGGCCCGGGGCGCCGCTCGTCGTGGAGACGGGCGACCGGGGAAGCCCCAGGTCGGAGCTGTACATCACCAGCAGCCCGAGGTCGGTGAGCGGGTCGCCGAGGGTGGACATCTCCCAGTCGAGCACGGCCTTGACGGAGTCGTCGGCGCCGATCAGCACGTTGTCCAGGCGGTAGTCGCCGTGCACCACGGTCGGGGCGGGCGAGTCGGGCAGCGCGCGGCCGAGGCCGGCGTGCAGTTCGTCGATGCCGGGCAGCTCGCGGTTGCGCGAGGCGTCCAGCTGCTTTCCCCAGCGCCGCAGCTGCCGGTCGAGGAAGCCCTCGGGGTGTCCGAAGTCGCCGAGCCCGACCGCCGCCGGGTCCACGGCGTGCAGGTCCACCAGGGTGTCCACCAGTCCCAGCACCACCTGCCGGGTCCGCTCGGGGCCGAGCGGGGCGAGCTGCTCGGCGGTGCGGAAGGGGGTGCCCTCCACGTACTCCATGACGTAGAACGGCGCCCCGATGACGGAGTCGTCCTCGCAGAGCAGCACCGCCTCGGGTACCGGCACCGCGGTCGGGTGCAGGGCGTCGATCACCCGGTGCTCGCGCTTCATGTCGTGCGCGGTGGCGAGGACATGGCCCAGCGGGGGTCTGCGGACCACCCAGGTGCGGACGGAGTCGGTGACGGTGTACGTCAGGTTCGACCGGCCGCCCTCGATGAGCCGGGCTTCGAGCGGTCCGCTCACCAGCCCCGGCCGCTCGCGGTCGAGATGGCCGCGCAGCAGGGCGGGGTCGAGTCCTGGCGGGGGGACTGAGCTCATGACGCGCACCTCCGGGGGTGGTGGACCGAACGTGCCCATGATGCCGACCAGTCGGTATGTCGTCCAGTGAGTGGCCCGAATCCGCAGGCGCGAAGTGCGGCCGGGCCCGGCGGGGACCCGGCGCCCGGCCCGGAGCGCCCTGTCGTTCCGTCCGGCGTCCGACCCGGCGCCCAACCTGACCCCGCCCCGGGCGACCACCCTGGCGTCCGCCCCCGCGCCCACCCTGGCGTCCGAACGCATCCCTGAATAGAGTTCACGTATGGATACAGCGTTGTTGATCGAGGACGTCCGGCTCACCCCGATTCTCATAGCCGACCCGCCGCTGCTCAACACTCAGGGTGTGCACCAGCCCTACACTCCGCGGCTCATCGTGGAAGTGGTCACACGAGGTGGCGTGACCGGGATCGGGGAGACCTACGGCGACTCCGTCTACCTGGATCTCGCCCGCCCGCTCGCCCAGGCTCTGCCGGGCCGGTCGGTCAGCGATCTGAACGGCCTCTTCGCCCTCGCGGAGGAGGTGTGCGGCGACTCCCGCGCGGACGGGGGCGAGGAGGAGGGCGTCGACGCGGGTGGCCTGCGGGGTGTCCGTACGGCCGACAAGCTCCGGCTCTCCGTCGTCTCCGGCTTCGAGGTCGCCTGCCTGGACGCGCTCGGCAAGGCGCTCGGCCTGCCCGTGCACGCCCTGCTCGGCGGCAAGGTCCGCGACGCCGTCGACTACAGCGCGTACCTCTTCTACCGCTGGGCGGCCCACCCCGACGGCGGTGAGGCGGACGACTGGGGTGCCGCCGTGGACCCGGCCGGGGTCGTCGCCCAGGCCGAACGCTTCGCCCGTGAGTACGGGTTCGGCTCGTTCAAGCTCAAGGGCGGCGTCTTCCCGCCCGAGGAGGAGATCGCCGCGGTCCGCGCGCTCGCCGAGGCGTTCCCCGGCCGTCCGCTGCGGCTCGACCCCAACGGCGCCTGGTCGGTGGAGACCTCGCTCCGCGTCGCCGGTGAACTGGGCGGTGTACTGGAGTACTTGGAGGACCCGGCGAGCGGAACGCCCGCGATGGCGGAGGTGTCGGCGGGCACGGACGTCCCGCTCGCCACCAACATGTGCGTCACCACGCTCGCCGAACTGCCCGAGGCCTTCGCGAAGGAGGCCGTGCAGGTCGTCCTCTCCGACCACCACTACTGGGGCGGGCTGCACCGCACCCGTGAACTGGCCGGCATCTGCCGTACGTTCGGGGTGGGCCTCTCCATGCACTCCAACACCCACCTCGGCATCAGCCTCGCCGCGATGACCCATGTCGCCGCCACGGTGCCCAATCTCGACTACGCCTGCGACAGCCACTACCCCTGGCAGACCGAGGACGTGATCACCACCCGCCACGTGTTCAAGGACGGGCGGCTGACCGTCTCCGACGCGCCCGGCCTCGGCGTCGAACTCGACCGGGACCGGCTGGCGGCCCTCCACCGGCGCTGGCTGGACGACGACGGCACCATGCGCGACCGCGACGACGCGGCGGCGATGCGCAAGGCCGACCCCGCGTGGGTGACCCCGGCGATCCCGCGCTGGTGACCCCGCCCGCCCGGGCACCCGGACGGGGCGCCCGGGGCGGTTCGGGCATGCGGGTCCGGGCCGGTGGCTCGGGGCCGGCGGTTCGGGCTGCGGCTCAGCGCCGTGGTTCAGGGCCGTGGTTCAGGCGGCCGGGGTCCGGTCGAGGGGGGTGCCCGGAGCCGCGGCAGGTGCGGCCGTCGTGACCGGTGCCACCACCGCGGGGACGGCCGGGACCTGCCTCGTGCGCCGCAGGGCGCCGACGCCGAACGGAATCGACAGCAGGGCCAGTACGCCGACCGCGCCGACGTATCCGGTCGCGGTCTCGCGCAGTCCCAGCGAGGGGATCGCGAGGCCGGCGGCGATGGCCGGGACGCTGTTGGCCAGGTAGCACATGACGTAGACCGCGGCGAACAGTTGGGCCCGCTGCTGGGGGGCGGCCGTCAGCGCCAGCATCCGGAAGCCGCCGAGGAAGGCGGTGCCGAAGCCGTATCCGGCGACCACGGTGGCGGCCAGTAGCAGCGGCATCGACGGCAGGAGGAGGGCCGGCAGGGTCAGCAGGGTTCCGGCGGCCAGAGCCACGGAGCCGGAGAGCATCATCGGCAGCGGGGCCGTGTTCCGGAGCACGAGGCAGGCGATCGCGGCGGTGCCGGGCAGGAGAGCCACCACGAGCCCGGCGACGACGTGGTTGCCGGTGTGCAGGATGTCCGCCGTCAGCGACGAGCCAAGCGAGAGGTACAGGCCGCCGATCGCCCAACTGGCGATGAACGGGGGCGCGACGATCAGGAACGCCTTGCGGTCCGCGTGCGGTACGGACGCCCGCGGCCGGAGCGAGGCGAGCGTGCCGGGGCGCAGCGGAGAGGTCTCGGGTACCAGCGGTACGGAGACCGCCAGCGCCAGGGAGGCGGCCGCCGGCAGGGCGAAGACGACCACGTGCGGGGAGGGCGCGTACTGGGTGAGTGCGCCACCGGCCAGCGCGCCCACCGCCATGCCGCCCGTGGTGCCGACGCCGTTCAGCAGCGCGCCGAGCCGGGAGCCCGGGTGCTGCAGGTCGATCAGCCCGGCGCTGATGGCACCGGCGGCGGCGCCGGTGGCCAGCCCCTGGAGCGCCCGGCCGACGATCAGCTGGCCCACCCCGTCGGCGGTCAGCATCACCACCATCGCCGCCGCTTCGCCGACGAGCGCGGCGATCAGCACCGGACGGCGGCCCAGATGGTCCGAGAGGGCGCCGGCCACCAGCAGGGCCGCCAGGACGGCCAGGGCGTAGACGGCGAAGACGACGGTCACCGCGGTGGCCGACAGGCCCCAGTCGCGGGCGTACTCGGAGTACAGCGGGGAGGGCGCGCTGCTGGCCGCCATCAGCGTGAACTGGGTCGTGGCCAGCAGCCAGAAACCCGCCGTCCGGGAGAGGCGGGGGCCCCGGCCGGCCGGTATCGGAGTGGGGTGGGGTGCGGGGGGAGGAGCGGGAGGCATCAGGGCTCCAGGAGGGTGGTTCCAATATTCTCGAACAGTCGGAGCGTAGCCCACCGGACCCTACGGTTCCAATTTTCTCGAACCGAGGTGGTTCCCGTAGGGTCGAACCATGAGTGGATCGACCCGGGACCTCGCGCATCCGGATGCCGCGGCGCTGGAGCTGACCGGCGTGCTCTTCGCCCTGAGCGACCCGGCGCGGCTGGAGATCGTGCGACGCCTCGCCGTCGCCGGTTCGCTGGAGGTCGCGGAGTGCCAGCCGGACTCGGGTCCCATTCCGAAGTCGACGCTCTCCCACCATCTGAAGACCCTGCGTGAGGCGGGCCTCGTCCGTAACGTCCCCCGGGGGCGTCAGCGCTCGCTCACTCTGCGCCGCGACGACCTGGACGCCCGCTTCCCGGGACTGCTGGCCGCCGTCCTGTAGGGCGGGGATGCGCGGTGTTCCGCATGGGGGGCGGCCGTACGTGTGGGTGCCTTCCGTGGGCGGAGGCGCCCCCGCCTCTTCTATCTCCAACCTGTGTTGTTCCTAGAATGGCCGGGTGGAGGACATCGACACGATCGCCATGCTGCAGGACCCGGTACGCCGCCGCCTGTACGAGTACGTGGTGGCCCAGGGCCGCGAGGTCGGCCGCAACGAGGCCGCCGAGGCGGCCGGGGTGGCGCGCACGCTGGCCGCGCACCACCTGGACAAGCTGACCGAGGCCGGACTGCTGGAGAGCGGCAGTCGCCGGCTGTCCGGCCGCTCCGGTCCGGGAGCCGGCCGGCCGGCCAAGGTGTACCAGCGGGTACGCGCCGAGTTCGCGGTCTCGCTCCCCGCCCGCGACTATCGCACCGCCGCCGAACTCCTCGCCGAGGCCGCCGAGGAGGCAGGGCTCGACGCCGCACTCGGAGCGGCCGCGCGCCGCCGGGGCGAGGCGCTGCGCGGTACGGCGGCACCCTGCGGCGACCTCGAAGAGGCCGCGCGGCTGCTGGCCGCGCGCGGCTACGAACCTCATCTGGAGGGTGAGGGTGCGGAAGTGGCGGCCCCCGTGGTCCGCATGCGCAACTGCCCCTTCCACGCGGTCGCCGAACGCTTCCCGCCCCTCGTCTGCGGCATGAATCTCGCACTGCTCGAAGGGCTGCTCGGTGCGGACGGTCCCGTCCGCGCCCGCGTGGACCCCAGGCCGGGTGAGTGCTGCGTGGTCGTCGAAAACTCTAAAACCGATGCTGATTGACATAGAAAAGTGGGCCGTGCTGGGATGAGGCCATGACCGCATCCCAGCGCGCCGTCCACCTGGCCCAGCTCAACGTCGCCACGCTCCTCCACCCCCTCGACGACCCGCGCATCGCACCGTTCGTCGAAGTGCTCGATCCGGTCAACGCCACCGCCGACGGCGCGCCCGGCTTCGTGTGGCGGCTCGTGGAGGACGGCGGGGCCGATGCCACGGCCCTGCGCCCGGCCGGTGAGAACGTCATCGTCAACATGTCGGTGTGGGAGTCCCAGGAAGCCCTCTGGGACTTCACCTACCGCAGTGGCCACCTGGAAGTGGTGCGGCAGCGCCGCGACTGGTTCCACCGGCACGTCGAAGCGCACCTGGTGCTCTGGTGGATCCCCGCCGGGCACGTTCCGACCGTCGAGGAGGCCCTGGCGAGGCTGGCTGAACTGCGGGCCGTCGGCCCCTCTCCCCGCGCGTTCACCTTCACCTCCTCGTACTCCGCGGCGGAGGCCGCCGAGGCGCACACGGGATGAGACCGGCCCCCCGCGCGGGTCGGGGGTGTCGTGCCGTTTCCCGCGTCGCGTCGCGTCGCCGGGGCGGGGCGGAGTGGGGCGGAGTGGGGCGGAGTGGTGCGCGGCGCGAGCGGGCGGTGCCGGTCGCGGTGTGTCAGACGTTGGCGTAACCGGGGATGTCGGCCTTGATGCGTTCGAGTTCGCGCGCGTCGGAGACGCCCTGGAAGTCGTGGCGAGGGGTGTACGGGGTTTCCAGTCGGCGGGCCTCGTCGTCGGTGAGGTCGAGGTCGAGGGAGGCGACGGCGTCGTCGATCTGCCCGATGGTGCGGGCGCCGACCAGGGGTGCGGCGACGACAGGGTTGCGGCGCAGCCAGGCGAGCGCGATCTGGGCTCGGCTGACGCCGTGGTCCTCGGCGATGGCGCCGACCTCGTCGATGATGAGGCGGTCGCTGTCGGCGGTGGCCCGGTAGAGCATGTCGGCGAAGGCGCCGTCGGTGGCGGCGCGTTCGCCCGCGTTGGCCTCGTCGAAGGGGCGGGCGAGGCGGCCGCGGGCCAGCGGGCTCCACACCATGGTGGCGACACCCTCGTCGGCGCAGAGGGGCAGCATCTCGCGTTCCTCCTCGCGGGCGAGGAGGTTGTAGTGGTCCTGCATGGTGACGAACCGGGCCCAGCCGTGGCGCTCCTGGAGGTGGAGAGCCTTGGCGAACTGCCAGGCGGGCATGGAGGATGCGCCGAGGTAGCGGGCCTTGCCGGCCTTCACCACGTCGTTCAGGGCCTCCAGGGTCTCTTCCAGCGGGGTGTCGTTGTCGAGTCGGTGGATCATGTAGACGTCCACGTGGTCGGTGTCCAGCCGGCGCAGGCTGTGGTCGATCCCGGACAGGATCGCCTTGCGGGACAGTCCGCCGCCGTTGGGCCTGCCGGGACGCATGGTGTGACGGACCTTGGTGGTGATGACCACGTCGTCGCGGTTCGCGTACTCCTTCAGGGCGCGGCCCAGAATCTCCTCGCTGGAGCCGTAGGAGTACATGTTCGCGGTGTCGAAGAAATTGATGCCCGCCTCGAGCGCGTGCTTGATCAGGGGGCGGCTGTCCTCCTCGTCCAGGGACCAGACGGGGTGGCCGCGGTCGGGCTCGCCGTAGGTCATGGCGCCGATGGCGACCGGGGAGACGTCGAGGCCGGTGCGGCCGAGCTTGGTGTAACGCACGGAAGGGCTCCTACAATGGGGGAACGAATCAAACGGAGAGCTCTCCGATTGCCCCTCGAACGGTAACGGAGAGTTCTCCGCTTCGCAATCGGAGCCGGTCCTCCGCAGACACGCACCACTAGGAGGAGGGCCCATGCCCGAGGCCGCGCCGCAGCGCGCTGACGCGCTCAAGAACCGGGAGGCGATCCTCCGGGTCGCCCACGACGTGCTCGCGGAGACTCCGGATGCCTCGCTCAACTCGATCGCCAAACGCGCGGGCGTCGGCGCGGGCACGCTCTACCGGCACTTTCCCACCCGCGAAGCGCTGATCCTGGAGGTCCACCGGCAAGGCATCGACCGCCTCGCCGACGCCGTGACCGACGCCCTCGCGACCCTGCCCCCGCTGGAGGCGCTGCGGAGCTGGTTCACCACGCTGACCGGGTATGTGCGCATCAAGCACGGCCTGGGCGAAGCGCTGCACTCCGCCGCCGCCCAGGAGGTCGTCAGCGCCTCCTGGCCTCCCGTCACGGAAGGCGTGCGCCGCCTCCTCGACGCCTGCGAGGAGGCGGGCGAGGTGCGCCCCGGCATCGATCCCGTCGACGTCATCATGCTGATGAGCTGCCTCTGGCGTACCCCGGACAGCCCTGAGGGTGCCGCCCAGGCCGACCGCCTCATGCAGCTCGCGATCGACGGCTTCCGCCCGTAGGGGCGAGGGGTGGTGCGGCCTCGCACGCGCGCCGGGCGGCCGTACGCGGGGTTCAGCAGGCCTTCGCGGAGTGGTGGGCCCTGATCGCCCGGTGGGCCCACGCGCACATGGTCAGGTGCTCCATCGTGGCGAGATCGAACCAGTGGAACATGATGCCCTCGCCGACCGGGAGGGCGTGCGCGTCGCCGTCCCAGTGGGCGGTGTAGACGTGGATGTGCCCCTCGGTGACGTACGGGCCCTCGTCGTACACGGCGGTGAAGGCCGTGACGTCGGGCAGTACGAGACCGGTCTCCTCCCGGATCTCCCGCCGGATGGCGTCGTCCGGCGTCTCCGTCCCCTCGGCGCCGCCGCCCACCAGGGACCAGGTGCCGCTGTCGCAGATCGGTTTGTTGGCGTCGCGCAGATGCAGGAGGTACTCGCCGCGGCCGTTGGTGATGATCACGGCGGTGCTTGACCTCTCGGAAGCGTCCGGTGCGGGCAGCTCAACCACCATCCTCGGGTCGTCCGGCCGCGGTCCAGCGGCCGGCAGTCTCCGTGCCCGATGCGTCGGCACCCCGTCCGGCATGCCCGTACCGGGCGCGGGGAAACGCCTCTCGGGCCCGCCTCGGGGGGCGTGCGGAGGTGGGAGGTGCGACCGCGCACACCCCGGGGGCGGACCGTCGGCGCTCCCGCTCGAAGACGACGGCTCAGAACACCATCGCCGCCGCGAAGACCGCCAGGGCGACCGTGCACGCGGCGGCCACCAGCGCCGCCCGAGGAGCCAGCGGTACCGGCTGCGCCGTTCCGGTCTCCCGTACCCGCCGGTGGGCCACCCGCAGGAAGCCGATCCAGGCCACCGCGCTCAGGGCCAGCGCGATCACCGCGGCGAGGGTCGCGCCACCGTGCAGGGTCTGCTTCCCGGCCAGCACCGCCGCCACCGTCGCCGACAACGTGGTACGCCGCCAGGCCAGCCGGGTGCGCTCCGGCTGGAGGCCCGGGTCCCGGTCGGCGCCGGAGGCGGGCCCGGGTACGGCTCCGGTCACCGGCCCTCCCAGCCGAAGAGGACGACCACCACCATCGCCACGGCCACCACCGCGACCACCAGGCCGAGCAGGGTCGGGAACCGGGAGACGGGCAGGTCCTCGCCCCGGCGCATGGCCCGTTCGCAGCGGACCCAGTGGTTGACGGCCCGCAGCGCGCACAGCACGCCGGCCGCGAGGAGCCCGAACGCGAGACCCGCACGCACTCCCCGGGCGAGACCCGGAAGGAACTGGTCGACGGCGAAGCCGCCGCCGATCAGCGCCAGGGCCGTCCGGATCCAGGCGAGGAACGTCCGTTCGTTGGCGAGGGAGAAGCGGTAGTCCGGTGTGTCGCCCTCGTCGCGGATTCGCTGCGGCGCGAACCACAACCGCAGGCTCTGTACGAATTCCTTCACACGGGAACCCTATCCACCCGTTTGTGAGCGGTTCTGATCACATGAAGTCGACGTGTCTGGGTGCGTCCCCGGAGCCCGTGGCGGAGCGGAGTCACCCCGCGTCCCGCCCCTGCCGGATCGCCCGCAGCCGGTGGTACGCCTCCAGGCCGTCCGGCGTCCACGCCCACTCGGTGACGCGCCGCGCCACCTCCTCGTCCGTGAGGAAGCCGTGCCAGTCGATCTCCTCCTTCTGCGGATCGACCGGCAGCTCGCACCGCACCTGGTAGACGCGCGACCACCAGGAGTGCCCGTCCTTCTCGTACAGGAAGGTGAACAGCGGCTCGGGGCGCGGCAGTCCGGATACTCCGAGTTCCTCCTCCGCCTCGCGCAGCGCCGCCTCGTCGTACGACTCGCCCGCCCCGACCACGCCGCCGACGAACATGTCGTAATGCGAGGGGAAGACCATCTTGGTGGCCGTCCTGCGGTGCACGAACACCCGCCCCTCGGCGTCGCGCGCCTCGATGAACACGCACCGGTGGCGCAGCCCGCGCGCGGTCGCCTCGCCGCGCGTCGCCCGCCCCACCACCTCGTCGTTCTCGTCGACGATGTCCAGGATCTCGTCAGCAGGATTCATGCCGCCCATCCAACAGCACCCCACCGGCATCCACCCGGGGCGGACGGCGGCCGGACGGCGCCCGGCAGCGGGAGAGACACCGCCGAAAACCCTTTGTACGCGCGGTGGGCGGCTGCCAGACTCCCGCCATGACCTACGGAATCGAGCACCACTCCGCCCTGTGAGCGCCCCGGAAGAGCGCGAGACGCTCACACCCCGGACCTCCCTGTACGACCAGGCGCTGCGGCTGCTCCACGCGGCGCCCGACGGACGCCCACCCGGCCGCGGCTTCGCGCTGCCGGACGCGGCACGCCCCGAGCGCACCCCGAAGAGCGACGCTCCCGAGAACGGGACACCGGGCACGCCCGGACGTTCCTCCGCCGCAAGTTCCGCAGGCGGTTCCGCCGAAAGCTCCGCGGACGGTTTCGCCGAGAACTCCGTCGCGGGCTTCGCCGCGAGCAAGGAGACCGCACGCCGACTGCTCGCACCCCTGCTGACCGACCCCGACGCCGAGCGCGCGGCGGAGCGTGTCCACCGGGCGCTGCGCGAGCAGGGCACGGGGGAGCGGCCCGTCCGAGCCGCCGTCGCGCACCTGCCGCTGGAGGACAGGACCGCCGCCCTCGCCCTCGCCCGGCGACTGGTGCGCCACGGTACGAGCGTGGCAGCGGTGAGTGTCGGCATCGGCCTCCTCGCCCGCCTCGGAGCACCCGAGGACGTCCCGTACCTCCGCGTCCTCGGCCTGCTGCGGGACTTCCTGTCACCGGTCGTGCAGGCGCTGGACGGACTCGACCGCCCCGCGGCCGCCCGGCTCTGGCTCGGTGGCCGCGTCAGGAAGGGGGAACTGCGGGCCCTCGTCGACGCGCTGACCGGCCAGGACGAACCCGCCGCCCGCCGAAGGCTCCTGGAAGTGCCGGTCACGCCACGGGACATGGGTCCCACTCAAGCCCGCAGGGTCGCCGAGGCGATGCTCCTCGCCGACCTGGTCCGCACCGACCCCGTCGATCCCCGCCTGCTGGAGCGGGCGGGCCACCTGCTCGTCATGATGGCGTCGACCTACGACAGCCAGGTCGAACTCCTCGCCTACGAGGACGCCGTCGCCGTGTACGAAGCGGTGATCGCCGGGGCCGCGCGGCTCACCCCCGATCCCGGCCGCGGCGTTCTCCTCCTCTCCCTCGCCCTGGAACTGCGCAGCGGGCCGAGCCTGCTCCTGCCCTGGCCGCCCGGCCGGCGCGAAGCGCTCCTGGAGACCCTGAGGTCACGGCTGTCCGCGCCGGAGTGGGCCGCCGTCGGCGCACACCTTCCGTCGGGCCGCCAGGAGGCCGACGAGTACCGGCGCGTCAGGTGGTACCGGCAGACCCTGCCCCGGCTCCTGGCCGGCCCGGCGCCGTACGGCCGACTGCGGGTGGAGCCGACCCTGCGCGATCCGGCGTACCGGCAGTCCCCTGAGACCCGTCTGCTGCTCGACGGCCTCCCGCTGGTGCCCGCGCACTTCGGCAAGGGCCCCGCGGGGACACCCGCCCACCTGCTCGACCGGGGCGCGCTGCGCGCCACCGCCGAACCCCACGAGGTGCGGCTCGCCGAGGCCTGGTGCACCGAGGGCTGCTGCGGGGCGCTGTACGTCACGATCCGCCGGGACGGGGACGAAGTGGTGTGGTCCGACTGGCGGCAGAGCCTCGGCAACCCGCCGCGGCTCGGCACGGAACGCTTCGACGCCGCCGCCTACGACGCCGAGATCGAGCGGGCCGCAGCGGACCGGGCCTGGGAGTGGCCGGCCGCCGCGACCGCCCGGCTCGTCGAGGAGGGACTGCGGGAACGGCCCGCGCTCCTCACCCGATGGGATCTCCGGCAGGACTGGACCGGCACCGACCACCACGATCCCGAAGCCACCACGCTCGCCTTCACCTATTGGCCCGGCCTCGCGGAGGGGCGGCGGGACCGCACCGGCCCCTGGCTCCAGTTCGTCTGGCACCTGCCCGACGACGGGGCGCCGCCCGAGGACCGGGCGGCGGCGGCGCTCCACCGGCTGGCCACCGAGGATCCGAAGGAGTACGCCCAGGTGCGGGGCGGCTCCGCCGAGCACGCCCGGGCGCTCGGCTACCCGTGGCCGTAGGCGGTGTCCGGCGGATCATGGCCGGGGTCGCGGCCGGCCAGGCGGTGTCCGGTCAGACCCCGCCGCCGTCCGTGGGCAGCAGGTCCCGGGCGGGATGGGCGCCGCCCTTGCCGCCCGGCAGCGCCGGATGCAGCCCGAGCAGCACGATCCCGGCGATGATCGCCGCCAGCCCGGCCGCCTGGCCCGCCAGCGCCGCCGGGTCCGTACGCACCTGGTCGCCGAGGAAACCGATGCCGCAGGCGATCCCCGCCAGCGGCTGGGCGGCGGTCAGGGCGGGCAGCGACATCCGCAGCGGCGCCATCTCGAACGCGCTCTGCACCAGGATCAGCCCGGTCACGCCGATCACCAGCACGACGTACGGCTGCCAGCTGCCCACCAGCGCGGGCCAGCCGCCGTCGGTCAGCAGCTGGCCGCTCTCCCGGGTCAGGGCGTCCTGGAGTCCGTACAGCAGCCCCGCCGCCAGGGCCAGCAGCGAGGGTGCCACCGCGGGGCGGGCGTGCCGGGCGGAGGCGGCGAGCACCAGCGCGAGCCCCACCACCACGCCGATGATCAGCCAGTGCCGCAGCGGGTCGGTCTCCGCCTGACCGCCGGTCGGCTGACCAGCCAGCAGGAACGCGGCGACCCCGCAGGAGAGCAGCACGAGCCCGCTCCACCCCTGGCGGCCGAGCCGCTGTCCGGTGAGGCCGCGCGACAGCCCCAGCGCGAAGAGCAGGTTGGTCGCCAGCAGCGGTTCCACCACCGACAGCTCGCCCTGGCCGAGGGCCAGCGCCCCGAGCACCATCCCGCAGACCATGAAACCGATGCCGGCCAGCCAGCTCCGCACCTTCATCAGGTCGAGCAGCAGCCGGGGGGAGAGGAAATCGCTCATCGGGGCGCGGCGGGCGGCGTCCTGTTGCAGGACGAAGCCGAAACCCAGGCACGCCGCCGCGCCCACGGAGAGGAGGACGACCAGCAAGGACACAGGTTTCTTCCTCGGATCGGGCGGGCGGAAACGGTGTGTTCCGAACGATATGCCCCTCGGTGTAGGGGAGCGGTGAGATTGGTCCGACCGGCCTGTTGACTCCGGCCTCGGGGGGTGCCGAAGATCTGACGCACGAGTAACTTCCGCACTCCGCGACCTCCGGGACCTCCGGGACCTTCCACGGACCGCCCTGCGGGACACCGGCTTGCGCTCCCACGCACGTCCGCCGCCCCGTCCCGGTGCCGCGCCCCGGCCGGATTCCGCACCGCCTCGCCCGAAGGATGGAACCCATGGCGTACGACGCCGACGTGATCGTGATCGGAGCCGGCCTCGCGGGGCTGGCCGCCACGGCGGAGCTGGCCGACGCGGGGCGCTCCGTGATCCTGCTCGACCAGGAACCCGAGCAGTCGCTGGGGGGCCAGGCGCACTGGTCCTTCGGCGGCCTCTTCCTCGTCGACTCGCCGGAGCAGCGCCGGTTCCGGATCAAGGACAGCCGGGAGCTGGCCCTCCAGGACTGGTTCGGCACGGCCGGCTTCGACCGGAAGGAGGACCACTGGCCGAAGAAGTGGGCCGAGGCGTACGTCGACTTCGCCGCCGGCGAGAAGCGCTCCTGGCTGCGCGCGCAGGGGCTGCGGCTCTTCCCGGTGGTCGGCTGGGCCGAGCGCGGCGGCTACGACGCGACCGGCCACGGCAACTCCGTCCCCCGCTTCCACATCACCTGGGGCACCGGCCCCGGGGTCGTCGCCCCCTTCGAGCGGCGGGTGCGCGAGGGCGTCGCCAAGGGGCTCGTCCGGTTCCGCTTCCGGCACCGGGTGACGGGCCTCGGCCGCACCGGGGGCGCCGTCGACACCGTGACCGGCGAGATCCTGGAGCCCAGCGCCGCCGAGCGCGGCACCGCCAGCAGCCGGGCCGCCACCGGCGCCTTCGAGCTGCGGGCCCAGGCGGTGATCGTCACCTCCGGCGGCATCGGCGGCAACCACGACCTCGTACGGGCCCAGTGGCCGGAGCGGCTCGGCACGCCGCCCGCGAAGATGCTCTCCGGTGTGCCCGCCCACGTCGACGGGCTGATGCTCGGCGTCGCCGAGGAGGCCGGGGCCCACCACATCAACCGCGACCGGATGTGGCACTACACCGAGGGCATCGAGAACTGGAACCCGGTCTGGGACAAGCACGCCATCCGCATCCTGCCCGGCCCGTCCTCCCTCTGGTTCGACGCCCGGGGCAAGCGGCTGCCGGTCCCGCTCTTCCCCGGCTTCGATACCCTCGGCACCCTCGAACACATCATGAAGTCCGGGTACGACTACACCTGGTTCGTGCTGGACCAGCGGATCATCGGCAAGGAGTTCGCGCTCTCCGGCTCCGAGCAGAACCCGGACCTCACCGGCAAGTCGGTCCGCGACGTCATCGGCCGGGCCCGCGCCGAGGTCCCCGGACCGGTCAAGGCGTTCATGGACCACGGCGTGGACTTCGTCGTGGAAGACGATCTCGGCGCGCTCGTGAGGGGCATGAACGCGCTGACCGGCGACGGGCTCATCGACGAGGACGAACTGCGCCGCGAGATCACCGCCCGCGACCGGGAGATCGCCAACCCGTTCACCAAGGACCTCCAGATCACGGCGATCCATGGGGCGCGCTCGTACCTCGGCGACAAGCTGATCCGCACGGCGAAGCCGCACCGCATCCTCGACCCGAAGGCCGGACCGCTGATCGCCGTCCGGCTGAACATCCTCACCCGCAAGTCGCTCGGCGGGCTGGAGACGGACCTCTCCTCCCGGGTACTCACGGCGGACGGCTCCCCGCTGCCCGGGGTGTACGCGGCGGGGGAGGCGGCCGGGTTCGGCGGCGGCGGGGTGCACGGCTACCGCTCGCTGGAGGGCACCTTCCTCGGCGGCTGCATCTTCTCCGGCCGCACGGCGGGCCGGGCGGCCGCGGCGGCCCTCGGCTGACCGTCACAGCCCTCGGACGTACGAAGACGCCCGACCTGTCCGGGAGACATGTGTGGGCATGCGTACCGGAACGGTCGGGCGCCTTCGTGGCCCCGCCGGGAGCGTCGGCTCCCGGCGGGGGACCCGGGGAAGCAGGGGCGGGGGGCCGTCAGGAACCCCGCGTGGGGCCCTACAACACCAGGGAGAGGAGCAGGATGAAGACCAGCGAGCAGACGGAGATGATGCTCTCCATCACCGACCAGGTCTTGACCGTCTGGCCGACGTCCATCCCGAAGTACTCCTTCACCAGCCAGAAACCCGCGTCGTTGACGTGGCTGAAGAAGAGCGAGCCCGCGCCGACGGCGAGGACCAGCAGGGCGGCGTGGGCGGTCGACATGTCGGCCGCCAGCGGGGCGACCAGACCGGCCGCCGAGATGGTCGCCACCGTCGCCGAACCGGTCGCGAGCCGGATACCGACCGCGATCAGCCAGCCGAGCAGCAGCGCGGGGATCGACCAGTTCTCGGAGAACTCCAGGATCATCCGGCCCACGCCGGCGTCGATCAGCGTCTGCTTGAAGCCACCGCCCGCGCCGACGATCAGCAGTACGCCCGCGATCGGGGCGAGCGACTTCTCGACGGTGCCGGCCAGCCGGTCCTTGGTGAACCCGGCGGCCCGGCCCAGCGTGAACATGCCGACGATCACCGCGGCGAGGAGGGCGATCAGCGGGGAGCCGACGACGTCCGTGACCTTCTGGACGCCGTTCTCGGGGTCGTCCACGACGATGTCGACCAGGGCCTTCGCCAGCATCAGCACGACCGGCAGCAGCACGGTGGCCAGCGTCGCGCCGAAGCTCGGACGGCGCTCCAGGTCCTCCGAGGCACGCTCGGGGACCATGCCCTCGGGCGCCTTGATGTCCACCCAGCGGGCGGCGATCCGGGAGAAGACCGGACCGGCGAGGATCACGGTCGGAATGGCGACGACCACACCGAGGGCCAGCGTGACGCCGAGGTTGGCGTCGAGCGCGTCGATCGCGACGAGCGGGCCGGGGTGCGGGGGAATCAGGCCGTGCATCACGGAGAGACCGGCGAGCGCCGGGATGCCGATCCGCATCAGCGAGTAGTTGCCGCGCTTGGCGACGAGCAGCACCACCGGGATCAGCAGCACGATGCCGACCTCGAAGAAGAGCGGCAGGCCGATGATGGACGCGATCAGCACCATCGCCCAGGGCATCGCCCGGCCGCTCGCCCTGGCGAGGATGGTGTCCACGATCTGATCGGCACCGCCGGAGTCGGCGAGCAGTTTGCCGAGTATCGCGCCGAGCGCGATGAGGACGCCGACGCCCGCGACGGTGGAGCCGAGCCCCGCCGTGAAGCTGGCGATCGTCTTCTCCAGCGGTGCCCCGGCGAAGGAGCCGAGCGCCAGCGAGCCGATGGTGAGCGCCAGGAAGGCGTGCAGCTTGAACTTGGTGATGAGCAGGACGATGACGGCGATGCCGGCGACGACGGCGATGCCCAACTGCGCGTTGCCCGCGGAGGTGATGGGATCGACGGCGTCCGCTGCCAACGTCTCGACGCTGAGACTGGTCACGGTGAGGGGTCCTTAACTCGCGAGCCGGCGCAGCGCGGCGACGGCTCGTTCGGTGATTTCTTCGGGGGTGCCGGTCACGTCGACCTCGACGCCCGCCTCGTCCGCCTCCAGCGGCTGGAGGGTGGCGAACTGCGAGTCGAGCAGGGCGGTCGGCATGAAATGGCCCTTGCGCGCGGACATCCGCCCCTCGATGAGGGCGCGGTCTCCGGTCAGGTGCAGGAAGACGGCGTCGGGTGCCTCGGCGCGCAGCCGGTCGCGGTAGACCCGCTTGAGCGCCGAGCTGGAGACGACACCGCCGAGCCCGGCCCGGCCGTGCGCCCACTGCCCGATGGCGTCCAGCCAGGGCCAGCGGTCCGAGTCGTCCAGCGGGGTACCGGCGGACATCTTGGCGATGTTCGACTCGGGGTGGAAGTCGTCGCCCTCGGCGTACGGGACGCCCAGCGCGGTGGCGAGCAGGGGGCCGATCGTGGTCTTGCCGGTCCCTGCCACGCCCATCACCACGACGACGTGGGGGGTGCTCATTGGTGCCTCGCT
The DNA here is from genome assembly GCF_035953295.1 of Streptomyces sp. NBC_01335. Lineage (GTDB taxonomy): Bacteria > Actinomycetota > Actinomycetes > Streptomycetales > Streptomycetaceae > Streptomyces. Next base: position 1,447,322 of record NZ_CP108370.1, on the reverse strand, counting down.
GTCTTCTTCGACATCGGTCCGTCGCGCTACTGAAACTCATTAGGTCGTACTTATTCAAGCGAGTGTGACGTAAACGTCGTACTTAATCGGTCGTACTTAATGGCCCCCGGGGTGGTTCAGCCCGCGTTCAGCCCGCCGGAACAATCCACCGGCGTGCTTCCGGACCCCCCGGAGCGGCACCGGCATCCGGCGCCTTCCCCGGCCCCCGCCCGTCACACCGGACGCGGGCGTCCCCCGCCGCAGGCCGCCCGTGGTGTCCTGGAATCGCCCCGTACCCTTGCCCCATGACCACGACGAGCCAGGGGCTCCATACGCATGTGCTGGACGCCCTGGGTCTGGAGATCACCTCGGGGGAGCGCAGGCCCGGCGACGTACTGCGCACCGACGAGATCGCCCAGCGGTTCGAGGTCTCCCGCACGGTCGTCCGCGAAGTGGTGCGCGTCCTGGAGTCGATGCACCTCGTCGAGTCCAGGCGCCGGGTCGGCGTGACCGTACGCCCCACCGAGGCGTGGAACGTCTACGACCCCCGGGTCATCCGCTGGCGGCTGGCCGGCGCCGACCGCCCGCGCCAGCTCCGCTCGCTGACCGTGCTCCGGTCCGCGATCGAGCCCGTCGCCGCCTCCCTCGCCGCCCGCTACGCCTCCCCCGCCCAGTGCGCGGCCCTCACCGAATGCGCTCTCGGCATGGTCGAGACCTCGCGCGGCCAGCGGCTGGAGGAGTACCTCCGCCACGACATCGCCTTCCACCGGGTGGTGCTGAACGCCTCGGGCAACGAGATGTTCGCCCGGCTCGGGGACGTCGTCGCCGAGGTCCTGGCCGGCCGCACCCACCACCAGGTGATGTTCGAAGACCCCGACCCGGCCGCCGTGACCCTGCACGTCAGGGTCGCCGAGGCGGTGCGCGAGGGGGACGCGGAGGCCGCCGAGCGGCTCACCCGCGAGATCGCGTTCGGCGCCCTGGACGAACTGGACGTACTCGCGCCCTGACCGCCCGCCCGCATCTGCGCACGCACACCCCGCAGCGCGTACCTTTGTCCGAGTTCGATCTTCGGACAGCGGTCGGACGTCGCAGGGGCTCAGGTCGTGTCCGGCAATTCCCGTCGGGCGGATTGTCGGACACGGCCCAGGGCCGCCACTTCAGAAGGAGACCAGGGTATGCCGCAGCAGGTGCAAGGTGTCATCGCGCCGGGCAAGAACGAGCCGGTGCGGGTCGAGACGATCGTGATCCCCGACCCCGGACCCGGCGAGGCCGTGGTGAAGATCCAGGCGTGCGGTGTCTGCCACACCGACCTGCACTACAAGCAGGGCGGCATCAACGACGAGTTCCCGTTCCTCCTCGGCCACGAGGCGGCGGGCGTCGTGGAGTCGGTCGGCGAGGGCGTCACCGACGTCGCCCCCGGCGACTTCGTCATCCTCAACTGGCGGGCCGTCTGCGGCCAGTGTCGCGCCTGTCTGCGCGGACGCCCCTGGTACTGCTTCAACACCCACAACGCCAAGCAGAAGATGACGCTGCTCGACGGCACCGAACTCTCCCCGGCGCTCGGCATCGGCGCGTTCGCGGAGAAGACCCTGGTGGCCTCCGGCCAGTGCACCAAGGTCGACCCCGAGGTGTCCCCGGCCGTCGCCGGCCTGCTCGGCTGCGGTGTCATGGCGGGCATCGGCGCCGCCATCAACACCGGTGAGGTGGGCCGGGGCGACTCCGTCGCGGTCATCGGCTGCGGCGGTGTCGGCGACGCGGCCGTCATGGGCGCACGGCTCGCGGGCGCCGCGAAGATCATCGCCGTGGACATCGACGACCGCAAGCTGGAGACGGCGAAGAAGATGGGTGCCACGCACACCGTCAACTCCCGTACCAGCGACCCGGTCGAGGCGATCCGCGCCCTCACCGACGGCAACGGCGCCGACGTCGTCATCGAGGCGGTCGGCCGCCCCGAGACGTACCAGCAGGCGTTCTACGCCCGCGACCTGGCCGGCACCGTCGTCCTGGTCGGCGTCCCCACGCCCGAGATGCGCCTCGAACTCCCCCTCCTCGACGTGTTCGGCCGCGGCGGCTCGCTGAAGTCCTCCTGGTACGGCGACTGCCTCCCGTCCCGCGACTTCCCGATGCTCGTCGATCTGCACCAGCAGGGCCGGATCGACCTCTCCGCGTTCGTCACCGAGACCATCGGCATCGGCGACGTCGAGCGCGCCTTCGAGCGGATGCACGACGGCGACGTGCTGCGTTCGGTGGTGGTCTTCTGATGGCCGCCCGCATCGACCACCTGGTCACCTCCGGCACCTTCGCGCTCGACGGGGGCGAGTGGGACGTCGACAACAACGTCTGGATCGTCGGCGACGACCACGAGGCGATCGTCATCGACGCCGCCCACGACGCCGACGCCATCCTGACCGCCCTCGGCGGACGCACGCTGCGCGCCATCGTCTCCACCCACGCGCACAACGACCACATCGACGCCGCCCCGGCCCTCGCCGAGGCCACCGGCGCCCCGGTGCTGCTCCACCCGGACGACCTGCCGCTGTGGAAGCAGACCCACCCCGACCGCACGCCCGACGGCGAACTGGCTGACGGCCAGGAGATCGAGGTCGCCGGCACCCGGCTGACCGTCCTGCACACCCCGGGCCACGCTCCGGGAGCCGTCTGCCTGTACGCCCCCGAGCTGGCCACGGTCTTCACCGGGGACACCCTCTTCCAGGGCGGGCCCGGCGCCACCGGCCGGTCGTTCTCGCACTTCCCGACGATTCTCGACTCGATCCGGGACCGGCTGCTCGCCCTCCCGGCGGACACCAGCGTCCGCACCGGACACGGCGACTCCACCACCATCGGCGCGGAGGCCCCGCACCTGGAGGAGTGGATCGCACGCGGTCACTGACCGCCGCGAGCCGTTCCGGTCACCGGTCCGGCCACGCGGCAAGCCGCAGCCCGCTCCTGAAGCGGCGCGGCTCACCCGTGACCGGATCGGTGAACTCCAGTACCCTCGACAGGAGTTGCAACGGGCGCGACCAGTCGTCCGGCGCACCTTCCGGCTCCACCACCGGATAGAGCGGGTCGTTGACCAGCGGCATCCCCAACGTGCTCATGTGCAAGCGCAGTTGATGCGTGCGCCCGGTCGCGGGCAGCAGCCGGTAGCGGCCGAGCCCGCCCCGGTGCTCCAGCAGCTCGACCCGGCTCTCGCTGTTCGGCTCGCCCGGCTCCTCGCGCGCGGCCACCACCCCGTGCTCCTTCACGATCCGGCTCCGCACGGTCCGGGGGAGCGCCAGCTCCGGGTCGTACCCGGCGACCGCCTCGTACTCCTTGCGCACCAGCCGGTCCCGGAACAGCGTCTGGTACGCGCCCCGGTCCTCGGGGCGTACGACGAAGAGCACCAGGCCCGCGGTCAGCCGGTCCAGCCGGTGCGCGGGCTGGAGGTGCGGCAGCCCCAGCCCGTGCCTCAGGCGCGCCACCGCCGTCTGCGTCACATGCCGGCCGCGCGGGGTGGTGGCGAGGAAGTGCGGCTTGTCGGCGATCACCACGTGCTCGTCGCGGTGCACCACCCCGACCGGGAACGGCACCGGCTCCTCGGGCGCGAACTCCCGGTGGAACCAGAGCCCGAGCCCGCTCTCGTACGGCCGTGTACCCGGCACCGGCCGCCCGTCCGCCCCGACGAACAGCCCCTCCGCCAGCATGGCCTCCACGCGGGCCACCCCGACCGCGGCACCGAACCGCTCCCGCAGATGGTCGCCCACGGTCGCCCACGCCCCCTCGGGGTCCACGGGCAGCCGCACCCGCACGGGATCGACGCCCTCGCGCTGCGGGAGCGGCGAGGCGGCGGACCTCCGGCGCCCCCTCACCGGACGCCTCGCACGGCCGGGCCGCTGCCCCCGGCCGCCGGTACGGGCGACGGACGGACGGACGCGGGGTGGGACATCGAGGGGCCTTTCCGGTGACGGCGACGAGTGACGGGCAGCGGGTGACGAGTGAGGGGCAGGGATGACGAGCGGGTGGCGCGCGGCAGGAGATGCACTCGCGTCGACGCCCGTGCCCACGGGCGACGGGTAGATCGCGCCGGGTGGCCGACCGGCGCCCGCAGAACACCCGGGGAGCCGCCGTCGTGCGGCGCTTCGGGCACCCACAAGGTACGCCACCAGGCCGGACGGCCGCGAAAGCCCGAGCCCGATACCGGCGACACGGGCCACGCACCGGGCGGATCGAGGGCTTCGGCGCCCTCCGGCGGCGCGGTGCTGCTGGGACGGCGGCTCCGAGCGGCGACGCACCCTCTTCATCCGCAACGGTGGCCGGATCATGTGGTCCCAACGCATCAACACGGCCGGCCTCGGCGCGCTACTGGCCTCCGCCGAACTGCACCGGACCCCCGAACTCACCGACCTCCAGCAGCGGCCGCAGGACAGCATCGCGCTCTTCGCTCTTCGACAGCCAGGTCGAGACCGAGCGGCGCGGTGACGGCCTCCCAATCCGTCACGTGAACCTCGGTGACGAGAGCCTGACGGTGAAGCCCCACTTTTTTCGATCACCCCGTGGACCACGTTTCCGGAATGATGCTGCTTGAGCCCCCCCCGACCGGAAACGCAGAGAGACCCCAGGTGAACTGGGGTCTCTCGCGACGGCCGACGACACGTTCCGCAGTCGTGGGACTACTTGCCGTTCGCGCGTGATTCTTCCCGACTGGGTCAGGACCGGTTCCCGCATCGCGGGTGTGGGCGTCCGGGACCGCCGCCCGGCGTCAGCTCCGGATCGGCATGGGCCCCCGCCTTTCGGCCGGGGCCCATGCCGACGATCGATCGATTGACGGTAGGGACTGCGGCGGAATTCCGGCACTGCCCCACTCTGCCGGCCGTCCATCGAGCACCGGCCGCAGGTCAACGGACGCCGAAACGATCCTGTTCAGTCACACATGCCGTCCTTCAGTTCCACGAGATCACGGTCCCCCAGCACGACGCAGATTGCTGGTTGCGGTTCCTCCACGTAGGCCCAACTGCTTGCGTCGCCGAGTAGCTCGGATACTTTTTCCGCAGGGACCTCCTCACCGCTGATGTCAACCGGGAATTCAGTACCCCGGAAGAGTCGGACGAATCCCATGCTCGACCAGCACTCGATCAGTTTGGTGAAGACGGGAATGTATTGAACCCACTCTCTCTCGTCCTCACTTTGCGCGCGATCGGCGAGTACCATCCACAGCAGTGACCCCTCCCGGGCGTTGACATGGAGACAGTATTCGTCTTCAGACATTTTCTTCATGCTTCACCCTGCTAATCCAGTGCCGGATTTCCAGCCAGAGGAATTCTCTGCACTTTCTTCCCTATTTGGAACTTTATGTAGGGGCCCCGATGTGTTATGTCGTTCATCTTGGGAACCCCGTTGACGACAGTGTTGTCGCCGTTCTCGACCACCGCTACGCCGCCAGGGATTCTTACCCTGAAACCCCCGCCGGTGGCGTGAGGCGCGTCCGTACGCTCCAAGTCGCCCAGGAGGGCGTCCAACTCTTCCGGGGTGGCTCCCCGGAGCGACTCCGGCTCACTGAGACTCCTGGTGACAGTTTCGCTCGACGCACTACCGGATGACGTATCGGTACTGGTCTCGCTGAAGAGTTTGCCCGCGTTGCCGGCCCGTTCGAAGCCGTCCTTGGCGAGGAGGTAGCCGCCGTCCGCTACCGCTATTCCGCCGACGACGAGTTCGCCGCCTCCGGCGATGCAGCCGACGCCGGTGGCGCACATGGGCACGCCGAGCACGATGCCGCCGGCGCCTCCCGCTGCTCCGCCGAGGATGCCGGTGACGGCTTCACCCATGCCGCTGAGAATGTCGCCGACCGCGCCCCAGTTGACGCTGACAGAGGTGGCGGTGTTGTTGCCGTCGGCGTCGAAGTTGGGGCTGTAGTTGGGATTGGAGCCCATGGCCCAGCCGTGGAAGACGACTTGCTTGGGCTTTGGCTTGTATGCCTTGAAGGAGATGGTGGCCTGGGGTACGGGGTGGTTGCCGGTGCCGCGGCCGATGTACGTGGTGACGGTGACCGTTCCGACGTGCTTGACCGACTTCTTCTGGACGTTCTTCCAGTACCAGCCGTAGCCGTTGTTGACGTACCGGGAGCCGTTGTGCTTTCTGGAGTACTCCTCGTCGCCGGCGATGCTGTCGGTGGGGCCGATGGGGCGGAGGCCGTCGGGGTCGGAGGCGCTGACCGGGTTGTTGTTGGCGTAGCTGTAGCCGTTCAGCTGCTGGGGATCGTCCGGGCCGAGTTCGGGGTCGACGGACAGAAAGCGGCCGGTGGCCTGGTCATAGTCGCGCGCACCCAGATGTGTCAGGCCCAGGCTGAGGTCCTGGACTCCGCCGACGAAGCCGCGGTCACCGGGCCAGCTGGCGGCGTCGGTGCCGCGAACAGCACCGAAGGGGGTGGTGCGGCGCTCCTGGAGGGACTGGTCGCCCGCACCGATGGCGAGCTGGCCGGTGCCGTGGTGGTCTCCGACGAGGAAGGAGAGCTTGCCGTCGTCGGTGCGCACCGCGGTGTTGCCGCCACCGATGTCGTAGTAGCGGGTGCCCTTCGCGGTGGAGGAGCCCTTGGCGAGGGTGACCTCGGTACTGCCCAGGAACAGGGTGGAGCCGACGTCGCTGTCGGCCGTCAGGCGGTTGCCGTCCGCGTCGTAGACGTAGTTGGTGGTCGTGGTGCCGCCGCTGCCGTTGTCCGCGGCCACGCTGGCGAGGTGGCCCTCGGTGTCCCAGGTAAGGGTCTGCTTCTTGCCGTTGACGGTGCGGGTCTTGGTGTTGCCCGTGGTGTCGTAGGTGTAGGAGTCCGTCGCGGTCCCGCCCGGACTTGTGGTCGTCACCTTGGAGAGGGCGTGTGGCTGGGCGGCGCCGGCGGCCGGGTATGTGAAGGTGTGCTTGACGTCCTTGGTGGTGTCCCCGGTGGTGTCGTGGTCGGTTTCCGAGGTGCGGTTGCCGGTCAAGTCGTAGAGGTAGGACTGCCAGTACTTGGCCGGGCCGCCGAGCACCGAGGCGCTCGGTGTGGCGGCGCAACTGGTGCTGCCCTGGGCCCAGGCCTCGGTGAGGCGGCCGAGGTAGTCGTAGGAGAAGCACTGGTCGTCGGTGCCGTCGCGGGAGACGTCCGAGACGGAGGTGATGTGACCGGCCTGGTCGTAGTGGTAGGTGGCGGACTTATCGGTGCCAGCCACGTCCTGGCGGTTCACACGGGAATTGGCCAGGCGCTGGGTGCCCCACTCGTAGGTGTTAGTGACCTGGGTGAACTTGCCGCCGGCGCCCTGGTACGTGAACTGCAGCGCCTTGCCGGTGTTGCTGTAGACGGTGCCGGTGACGTAGGTGTTGCCGCCGGATCCGCTGAGCGTGGTGGGCCGCAGGATCGCGTCGTATGCGGGGGTGACCGACTCGGCCGCGAGGCTGCCCGCCTTCGGATAGCCGAGCGACTGGATGCTGCCGTCGACGTTGTAGGCGACGGACGACTGGTACGAGCCGGCCAGTGCGCCTTCGGCGGCCGGGATGGTCACCGTGGTGCGCTGCGGACGGTACAGGCTGTCGTACGCGCTGTAGGTGGTCGTGTAGGCGGAGCCACTGGAGCCGCCGACGTAACGAATGGCGGAGGCGAGTTCGCCCTTGAACCCGGTGGGATCCCACGCGTGGCTGGTCAGGAGCGCCCCGGTGGCGTCGCCGTCGTGGGTTTCGATTTCACGGCCCAGGCCGTCGTAGACGTGGGTGATCTTTTTGTTGCGGGAGTCGGTGGTGGAGACCAGCTGGCCTCGCTCGTCGTAGACGCTGGTAGTGGTGCCCTTGTCCGGGTCGGCGGCCGAGGTCTGGTTGCCGCGCTGGTCGTAGCCGTAGGTCCAGGCGTTGCCTGCGGCGTCGGTGAGCTTGGCCAACTGGCCGGCGGGGGTGAAGGCGTAGGTGGTCTTGTCGTAGGCGCCGGTCGGAGTGGAGGCGTGGTATTGGTCCAACTCCACCGTGTTGCCGCGGGCGTCGTCGATGCTGGTGATCGGGGTGCCACCGGTGGGCGGAGTGGTGGTGACGCGGTCGCCGCCGTAGGCGGTGGCGGTCGTGGCGAGTACCTGTCCGCCGTCACCGCTGCCCGCCACCTGCTTGGCGGTGGTGATGCGGCCCATGCCGTCGTAGGTGTTCCAGCTCTGCGTCTCCACCGCGGAGGCGTCCGTAAGGCTCAGCAGGCTGGTGGAGGGGCCGGACTGGTTGTTGTAGTACGGGGCGAACGACTTGGTGACCAGGCCGCGCTCGTCGTAGAAGGTGTCGGCTACCAGGCGGCCACCGGACGGTCCGGGGCCCTGGGTCTGCCGCGCGCGCAGGAACCCGTCATAGAGGGTGTAGGAGGTCAGCGTGCCGCTGCCGACCAGGGCGGTGGTGCCCACCGCGACCGGCTTGCCGTCGGTGATGGTGTAAGCGTAAGAGTAGTTGGGGGTCTGGCTGCTCGCCTTGGAACGATTGGGCAGCCACACCTTCAGCTTGCGGCCCAATGCGTCGTAGATGGTGTCGCTGCGCTTGGAGTTGGCGTCCACCACGGTGACCGGCAGGCCCCGCGCCGCCTCGAAGCTGGTGGTGGACGTCTGCGCGGTGGTGCTGTCCCCGGTCTTCGCCGGCGGGGTGGTCACCGCGGACGAGAGGGGAAAACCGGTGGCCGGAGTGTAGACCGTGGTGGCGGTGCGTCCGTCGGTGCGTGCGGTGCGTACCGGTGCGGTGGTCTCGGTCCCGGTGACCGTTGCGGTCAGGTCCGTGGCGGAGGTGGTCCGGCCGTAGCTGTCGTAGCCGGTGGCGGACTCCAGGTAGGTGGCCGTGGTGCCCGTGCCGTCGTAGGACTTCAGCGTGGCCACGTGGGTGGTGTCGCCCTTGGTGGGAGCCGCGTCGTAGTTCAGCCCGTCGTAGGCGGTGCGCACATCGGTCAGGACGTCCTTGGTCCGGTCCGGAGTGTTCGCGCAGGCCCGCGCCACCGTCTCCACCCGGCTGGGCTTGTCCAGGATCCAGGCGCTGGTGTTGTCGACGTACGTGGTGCGGGTGCAACGGTTGTCCGCTGCACTGGAGGTATCACCCGCGTCGTCCTCTGCGGTGACGCGACCGGCGGTGTTCTCGTGGGTGTAGGCGATGCTGGTCTGGCGCCACTTGACGCCCGCACCGTCATCCAGCGAGGTCCAGGTGCGCGTGTTCTGTGTACCGGTCAGGTTTGCGGTCAGGGCGCCGTACGAGCGGGTGACGGTGGCGCTCTGGTGTGACCAGGGGGTGTTGACGGTCTTCGCCAGCACCTTCCCACCCGGGCCGGAGTAGTTCTCGGTCTTGTACTCGAATCCGGCGTGCGGTTCGGCGTCGGTGATGGTGCCGCCGTTGTCGTCCGAGACCGACACGGACTTGGTGCCGCCGGAGGGAGCGGCCTTGTCGCCGTCCATGCCGCGCAGGAAGTAGTGGTCGCTCTGCGACTTCATTCCGGCCTGGCCGCCGGTCTGCTCCCGCACATGACCGAACCCACGGAAACTCGACCAGCTTTGGTACTTCTCCTTGGTCAGGCCGTCCGCGTCGTCGTGGTGCCAGGCGGCCCCATCCAGGTAGCTGTAGCGGGTGATCATGTCCGGTGCGCCGCCGGTGCGGTCGGTCTGGGTGACCGAGTCCACCACGTACTTGTTGAACCACTGCAGGGTCGGGCTGGAGTCGCCCTCCTTGGTGTAGTACTGCGGGAAGCAAAGGGTGGTGTTGGTCTGCGGCGTGGGCAGGCTGGCCGCGTCGCACGCGGCGGTGGAGTAGTTGACGTCGGTCTGTCCGCCGGACTCGTCGTCGATGGTGGCGAGGCGCTCCTTGACGAACGGGGCGGTGTCGTCCCCGGCGGTCTTCAGCCGGTTGGTGCGCTGGTCATAGGTGAATGTCACCTTGGGCAGCGTGAGGTTGGGGGTGGCGGCCTTGCCGGTGTGCTCGATCGACGCCAGTTCCAGCTGGTAATCGATGTCCGCCATGCCCCACTGGTGGTTCATCTTCCAGGTGTCGACCGGGGCGTACGTACCGTCGGCCTGCAGCGTGGAGGTGGTGATGGCCGTCAGCTGCTTACGGGTGAAGAACGAGGGCTGGGCGACGTAGCAGTCGGCGCCGGACTTGCAGTTCAGGTCCCACGGAGTGTCATACCAATACGAGCTCTGCGTATCGATGCCGGCTGCTTCGCAGGTCACCCCGGACTGCGGCAGGCAGCGCTCGGCGGTGGTGAAGTCGACCTTCGCCAGCGGCTTGGCGGAGTAGTTCGCGGAGCTCTTCAGCCCGTACTCGATGCGATCCAGAGAGCCGCCGCGGTCGTAGACCGTGGAGTTGGCCGGGGTCAGATCGCGACCGTAGTAGTTGGTCTCCTTGTTGTAGTAGTAGGCGATCGTGTTGCCGTGCACGTCGACGGCGTAGTCCAGGTTCCAGCGCCAGCCCTGCTGGCACCACGAGTCGGCGAAGGTGGCGGCGCTGCATGGCTCGCCCGCGTCGTTGCCGTAGACCGGGGCCGTCCAGGTGGAGTTCGTGGTGGGGCTGCCCGTCGCCCAGCCGGGCAGCCGGTTCTCGCCGAAGTAGTAGCGGGTGCCGTCAGTGGTCGTGACCCGCCAATACTCGTCGTTGTGGGCGCCGTTGCCGCGCACGTTGGTGTCCGAGCCGTACAGCCGGTCGACCTTCGTGCCGTCGTCGCCCTTGATCCGGAAACTGTTGGTGCTGATGGGGATCAGCTCGCCGGCGTGCCCGTTGAAGGAGATGGTGGCGTTGTCATCCCGCCAGCACAGGTCGCCGACCTTGTCCCCGGCCGCGTTCTTCTCACCCTCATCCGCGCACGGCTTGTAGGAACGGTCGATGGAGCCGGGCCACAGGTCGAAGCCGTCGCCGGCCCAGGAGGCCTGGTTGTTGGTGTTGTTGGTGCGCCCGTCTATGGTGCCGGAGGAGTAGCCCAGGCCGAGTGCGGGGGCGAAGCCGCCCGGCACGCCGGGCACCGCGATGTCGTAGGACCAGCTGAAGTCACCCGTGTTGAGGTCGGTGCTCCAGGAGGCTGAGGCCGACAGCGAGGTTGCGGTGTAGTCGCCGTGGTCGCTGGAGTTCCCGGCCGTTGCCGCCAGCAGCATCGGTTCCGCAAAAGTGCTGGTGGTTGCCGCAGTGGTGGCGCTCTCGATGGTCACCGAGCTTGCTGTGACCGTTTTCTCGGCCGTGTTGTTGTCGCTGGGCAGCGCCTTGGGGATGGTGCAGCCGTGCTTGGTGGGAGTGGTGGCGGCGCAGGCAGGGAGTTGGACCAAGTGCAAGCGGGAGGCGTAGGCGCCACCGTAGGTCTGGGCGGCGGAGGCGTAGTCGACCGCGACGGAGACTGTGTCGCCGTCGGTGCCCTGCTGTGGGGTGAGGGAGAACAGCAGTCCGTCCACCCCGGCCTCGCGGGCCTCCTTCTGGCCGTAGACGTGCACCTTGGCGCTGCCCGTCAGTGGCCGGGCGGCGGACTTCGAGGTGTTCTTCGCGCCTCCACCCTTCGCGCTCTTCTTACCGAGGCGCGGTGCTCCCAGGGAAATGGGCAGGTTCCCAGCGCGTACCGACTGCGCTGCGGCGCTCTTCGGCACACCGTCCTTGCCGACGCTGATGTCCGGGAGGAGGAGGGTGGCGGTGCCGGCGGAGCCCCAGGAGTGCTTCGGCTGTGCCGCGGGCACCTTCGGCGTGTCCCCGTGCTTGCGGGGTCTGGCCTCGAGGGTGTGGCCGGAGAGCGGCTTGTCGGGCTGAGCGACCTCCACTCGATCTTCGCTGGCCTGAGCGACGGAGCTCATCGCGCCCTGCAGCATGGTGGCCACCAAGACGCCGGAGATGCCCAGCGCCGTGCGGCGCTTCCACCGTGTGGTTGTTCGTCTCAGCCGGGGCGGCGGAGTCATAGTGCGATCCAGATACATGTCAGCGAACCTCTGCTGTCCCTCGATGGCCGCGTTCGGAGCGGCCTTGGGCACACCGCTCGGCATGCATGTGGACGCACGCCGAGCGGCGTTACTACGGGTGATGGTTTGTGGTGCGGATGTAGCGGTGCCCGCGGACGGAAGGAATTCCGCCCGCGGGCACCCCGAGGCCTACTCAGGGGCCAGGGACGGTGTCCAGGTCGATGCCGCTGCGCAGGTCGGCGATCTGGTTGTCGCTGGCCGCGCCCTGCAGCGCCCATACGTCGTCGATCTCGCCTGGCCAGTACTCGCCCCACGCGGTGGCCGACGTCTTCGCCCGGCCCAGCTGCAACCCCTTGGTCGCCGTGAACGGGACGGGCGCCCAGTTGAACGGCACGACGTCGGTGCAGGCGGGATCGACCTTGTCGCCGCTGGCGTCCATCTCGCACGGCAGACTCAGCTGCTCGCCGTTGACGTACAGACGCATCTGGCCGGCCGGGGCGTCGTAGACCACCGACAGCTGCTGCCACTCACCCGGGGTCAAGATCGCCGGCGATTCGGCCAACACCTTCGTCGCGGTGGTGCTGTCGGAACCGGGCATCACCAACTGCCAGCGTCCATTGACCGACAACGTCTCGCCCGTCGGGGGTGAGTCGGGCACATAGCGCACCTGGAAGCCGTTGGTGTTCGCGCCGGCCATGCTCATCACCGTCGCCGGTTGCTGCGGCACGGCGGCTGTGGTCACCCATGTGCCAACGGTGAAGCTGTGCCCGGTGTCCACCGGTGACGTGCTGGTGGCGGCGTAGCCGGTGGTGGTGCCGGACAGGGCCATCGCTCCGGAGCCGACCCACTGGCTGATGGCATCGATGGACGCCCCGGCGCCGAGGGTCAACGGGTGCTGGTCGGCAGCGTTGGGCACATCGTCCGGAGACACCGCCGGGGTGCCAGTGGCTCCGTCGAGCTTCCAACGGCCCTCGACGGCAGTGTGGGTTTGATACAGGGCAGCGGCTTCCTCGGCCGACAGAGCTCGGTCGTACAGGCGTACGTCGTCGATTTGGCCGGGGAAGAACGAGCTGGGGGCGCCGTCGTAGTTTCCGGCACCGATCTGCACCGGACCGCCGGCGTAGAACGGGGCGGAGAAGCTGGTGCTCTGCACATGCTCGCCGTTGACGTACAAGCTCAGCTGGTTGGCGACCGCATCGTAGGTGCCGACCAGTTGCGTCCATTCTCCGGCCGGGGAATGGGTGGTATCTCCCTGGGTGGCGCGGACGGCACTCGAACCGGTCGTGTCCGTCACATAGTTGTTGAACGTCCAGCCATAGCTGGCCGAGTAGTACAGCTCGAAACCGGGCCGGCTGGCGGATGTCTGGGTGGCGATGATGCCCGCGTGGGTGGGTTTCGACGACAGCTTCGCCCACGCGATGACCGAGTAGCCTGCCTGGTTGTTGACGTGTGGGGAGCGGGTGGCGGCGTAGCCGCTGGTGCCGTCGAAGGTGGCCGCACTGTTCTGCGCGCCGGGCGCGCCTGCGGTCACCGTGCCGTGGAAGGTCGCGTTGTCGACCAAGGCGGCGCCGTGTACCTCGGCTGTGGCGTTCCCGTTGGTGTCGGTGGCCGTCTCGTCCAGCGGGAAGACTGCCCGGGAGAGGCGGCCGACACCCAACTGAGCCTGGTTCTTGACGTTGGTGACGTCGGCCGCGGTGAGCGGCTTGTCGAAGATCCGCACGTCATCGACGGTTCCAGGGAAGAAGTTGGCTGCCACGCCCGAGTGCGAGCCGGCGCCGATCTGCAGCCCTCGACGGGCATCCCAGGCGTTGGCGAAGGTGGCCGTGCCGGCCAGGGAGCCGTTGACGTACAGCGACAACAGATCGGTGGCGGAGCTGTACGTGCCGGCCAGGTGGTACCACGTGCCCGCGGTGGTCTTTCCGGTCTCGGTGTCCGCCTGGATCGCGCGGACCGGGGTGGCTGCCGCGGTATCGGCGGTGTACTGGTCGAACACCCAGCGCTGGGAACTGGTGGAGTAGTACAGCTCGAAGCCCGCGGCGTAGTTGCCCGGCTGGGTCACGGCGACCGGCGCGGGGTTCCCCGCGGCCGGCACCGTGTCCAGCTTCACCCACGCGGCGACGGAGAATCCCGTGTCCGTGTGCACGGTGGGGATGTCGGAGGCGAGGTAGTCATCGGTACCGTTGAAGCCAATGGCGCTGCCGACCTTGCCCGCCACACCGAATGTGGGACTGCCGTGCACCGCCAGGGTGCGATCTCCGGCGCTGCCTGCCGCGCTGGTCGCACCGGCGCGGTCGTCCATCTGCCACTGTGCCTGGGCCGGCTGTCCCTGCTTGACCCTGAACTGGTAGGTCGCCGGCGCCGAGGCAGTGCTGGCAGAGCTGACCGCCTGCACGTACAGGAAGTTCGTGCCTGCCCGGGTGGGACGGTACTGAATGGGCCGGGCGGCTCCGCTGGTGGTGGTGACCGTGTGGGTGCTGTCGCACACCGGGTCGGCGTTCATACCCCAGCAGTACTTGACCACGTTCGTGGCCGCCGGACCGGCGGTGAAGGTGCCGTAGCGACCCACCCCGTCATAGGTCGGGTCGCTCGGGTCGGCGTCGTCAACAGCCGGATAGTCGCCCGAGACCACCTTCGGCGCGGACGGCGCCGTGGTGTCGTACACGAAGTAGCAGCCGGTCGCTGAACCGGTCTGCGACCACGGCGAGGAGCTGTAGTACGTGCCTTGGTCGTAATCCCGTGACTGGGCAGCCCACACCAGGGTCTGGTTGGTCGGAAGGTGCAGACTGCTCCCAGGCAGCGGATCGGTCAGTGGGACGGAGAAGTCCGAGCCGGACTTCTTCGCCGTACTCCAGGCAGAGGTCCAGTGCGCCACGACGCCCTTGCCGTCGTTCGCATCCCAGTACGCCTGGAAACGCACCGACGTGTAGTCGCCATCCGGGTCGGTGACGTCGGAGGCCATGAGGGTCGGACGGGTGTTGACCGACACCTTCGACTCCGGCTTGTGGCAGGAGCCGCCGGGGTTCATCGTCAGCTGCGACATCTTGAGCTGTGGTGGCGGGGTGTTGTAGTGCACGCGCAAATAGGCGTCGTCCGAGAATCGCTTCCAACCGTAGTTGTCGCCCTCATTGGTGGCGCGCAGTCCGAATGTGGTGTCGGCCGAGTTGTGGCTCGCGGCGTACTTCACGCCGGTCATCGCGTCGAACTCGACATCGCCAGCGGCGCAGGAGGAGCCATAGCCCTTGGCGACACTCTGCGTGTCCAGTTTGGACTGCCAGTGGTCCGCCGAAGAGTTCCAGGTGGTGCCGGACGTGAAGCCGTTCGCTCTCCACAGCTCCACACTCCGTGCCGAGCACGAAGCCGAGTACGTCTCGTGTGCGACGAAGGTGGCGTCCAGGATCGTCTTGCCCGCGAACTTCGCGGTGGAGAACTTGTAGAACAGCCGCTTGGTATCGTACGGAGCGCAGTAGTTCCAACCGCAGTAGCCCATACCGGCATCGGAGTCGCCGTTGAAGTGGTACTGCGGCGACGACGCCCAGTACTTCGACACCATCGTCCAGTCGTTCGCCTTCGGCGTGGTCGTCTGTGGGTCGATGAACACTGGAAAGTGCGTGTCCGAAGACGTCAGCAGCGACTGATCCGGCGTCAGCGTCAGCTGCGAGCCGTCCGAGCTGACATCCAGACCGATCGGTGCCACCTGCGAGGCGTCGGTCGGACCCTTCGCCGGATCGTCCGCAGTGCCGCTCGCAGCGGGTTCGTCGGTAACCGCGCGCCTGGCCACCGCGGCGCTCGCCACGGTGCCGGAGTCCCACATCACCGGCTTCGGCGCGGCGAACGCCACCCCGCCGCCGGTCGCGTCCAGAGCCTGCAGTCCACCATCGGCGGACTGCTTCACCGCCAGCCCATCGGCCGTCACTCCCAGCCTGAGCTGCGCCAGACCGGGGTTCTTGGCCGCCTCGGGGGTGTTGACCACCAGCAGTTCCGTGAAGGAGTCGATGTCGGCGCGTACCCGCAGGTCCACGTCCGGCAGCACGTCCTCGTACAGCGCAGTGTCGCCGTCCAGCGTCGGGGTCGGCAGTTCCTTCGGCCAGGTGTAGGCAAGCGACCGGCCCGCCTGCGAGAGCTGGATCAGCGGCGTGCCGCCGCCACCCGACAGAGTCATGCCGACTGCCGCCGCTTTCGGGGTGATCGAACCGTCCGCCTGCTTGACGAGAGTGTTGTCGATGTCCTTCCAGCCACCGGCGCTCCGGGTACGTACCGGCCGCAGGTGCTGAACTGCCTCCAGGTGCCCGTCCGGGGTGGCGAAGGTCTCGGTCGTCTCATCCCGCAGCGAGGTGATCTCCACCTTCTGCCCGAGAGCCGCCGCCTTCGTCAGCGCCGCATTCTGCGACTCCGCGGTCGATGGTGCCTC
Source organism: Streptomyces sp. NBC_01335 (assembly GCF_035953295.1). GTDB lineage: Bacteria > Actinomycetota > Actinomycetes > Streptomycetales > Streptomycetaceae > Streptomyces. The sequence continues at coordinate 1,431,071 of NZ_CP108370.1, read as the reverse complement.
CGCGGCCGACGTGGTGGAGGCGAGTGCTGTGGCTGGTACGGCTGCGGCTGTCGCCGCGCCGGGGAGCACCCCCATCGAGGCCAGTAGCGCTGCCGCCAGGCCCCCCATCGTCAACCTGGCGGCTGCCGTCCGCCCCTGCATACGCCGACCCATGTCCGCGCCCCTTTCACCCCTGCAAACGATCACCCAGCGATCGTCAAGGTGACTGTAGAGAGCATGTAAGTAACTGTCCAGGCGTGAAATTGGGACAAGTGAGCCTTTTAGTTGCGGAAACATGTAGACAAGTCGTAGTGAAATACGTCACCGGTCGGTCGTGCAACCCTTTGTCGACTCCATTGTGCTTCAAGGGAGTTAACTCATTTGCAGGAGTCAATACCGATTGGTCAATCACTCCGAGCGCCTGGGTGGTGACCGTGTCGGGGTGGCCTCCGTGGGGGGCCTCTATGTCGTTCGTCAAGGCGTCCCTGTCGGGTTTGGGGTGGTTCGGGGTGGTGGGGTTATGCGGCGAGTTCGATGTCCTTCGGTGTCCGGGATTCGTAGAAGGTGCCGTCTCGGAGCATGGCGAACAGGACGCTGATGCGCTGGCGGGCGAGTTGGAGGAGGGCTTGGGTGTGGGTTTTTCCGCGGTCTCGTTGCTTGTCGTAGTGGGTCCGGGAGGCGGGATCGGCGTTCATGCGGGCGAAGGCGGAGAGGAACATCGCGCGTTTGAGCTGGCGGTTGCCGCCTCGGGGCGTGTGTTCGCCGTGGATCGAGGTTCCGGATTGTCGGGTGGTCGGGGCGAGGCCGGCGTAGGAGGCGAGGTGGGCGGCGGTGGGGAAGTTGGTGCCGTCGCCGATTGTGGTCAGCAGGACTGCGGCGGTCCTGACGCCGACGTCGGGCATCGAGGTCAGGACCTGGGAAAGAGGGTGGGCCTCCAGCAGGGTGTTGATCTGGGCTTCGAGGGCCCGGCGCTGTTCGTGGACGGCGGCGAGCGAGCGGGCCAGGGACGGGACCACGATGTCGAGGGTGCCGGTGCCGGGAACGATCACGGTCTGCTCGTCCAGGGCATCGAAGACGTCGTCGATCAGCCGTGCGGCCATGCGCGGGGCCTTGGGTCGGATCAGCTCGGCGAGTCAGCGTCGGCCGGCTTTGCGCAGGGCGGCCGGGGACCCGTAGCGCTTCAGGAGCCAGGTGACGGCCTGGTGGTCCAGGCGGGGGCCGAGGACGCGTTCGAGCGACGGGTGGAACTGGGTGAGCAGGCCGCGTATCCGGTTGCTGGTGCGGGTGGCCTCGGCGGCGAGGTCCTGGTCGAAGCCGGTCAGCACGGTCAGTTCGGCGGTGATCTCGTCGGTCAGTTCGAGCGAGCGCAGGGTGTGCGGCATGGTTCGCGCGGCGTCGGCGATGACGGTCGCGTCCTTGGCGTCGGTCTTGGCCTCGCCGGGGTAGAGGTCGGCGATCCGTCGCATCGCCAGGCCGGCAGGTAGGCGACGCGGCAGCCGGCGTCGCGGGCGACGGCCAGGGGCAGGGCGCCGATGGAGGCGGGCTGGCCAACGATTACCAGGGCGGTGCCGAATTTCGCGGACCGTTTGTCGAAGACGGCTCGCTGTTGGGTAGCGGCTTGTCGAAGATCTCCTTCTCGCGACCCGTCAGGGCGCAGTCCTCGCCTCCACAACAGCGATCAACCAGCTCAAGGCCCTGATCATCTCCGCGCCCGACTACCTCCGCGCCGAGCTGCGGAAACTCAAGCGCCCAGCACGGATTGCCCATTGTGCCCAGATCCGGGACCGCCCCGCCCAGGACCTTGAGCATGGGATGACAGCACGAGCCCTTCGGTCCACCGCCCAGCGCGTCCAGGCCCTGCAGGCCGAGGCCCAAGACCTCGAAAAGGAGATCCTCATCCTGATCCGGGAGGTCGCCCCAGAGCTCCTCGGCCTGCTCGGGGTCGGGCCGATCACCGTGGCTCAGATCCTGGTCAGTTGGTCCCATCAGTGCCGGTTCCGCTCGGAAACCGCCTTTGCGTCCTTCGCCAGCGTCTCACCAATCCCTGCCTCCTCTGGGCTCGTCAACCGGCACCGGCTCAACCGGAGTGAAGACCGGCAGCTCAACCACGCCATGCACACGATCACCCTGATCCGCATGCGGCTCGACCCCGCCACGAAGGCGTACGTCGCCCGTCGAATCACCGAGGGAAAGACCCCTCGCGACGCACAGCGATGCCTCAAGCGCGCCATTTGTCGCTCGATCTTCAAGACCCTCGAACGGACTGACCGCACCGCGACCAAGACCAGAAGCATCGAGGAACTTGTTCAAGCGGCTTGACGGGATACAGCAGCCTCGGGAGGGCGACCCGGGCGGGCACTCGTTCGTTCGGGAATGGTTCCGCCCGTGAGGGACGTGACTCATGGGCATGCCGCACACGAGAGGACAAGGGCAGCGGCGCCGGGCAGGCCGCACCATCCCCGGGAAAAGCCGTGCCTCCCCACCCACCCTTCCCGCAGGGCGCGCCGCAGGGGCCCGAGCCCGTTGCGGAGTGTCTCGCGCCACGCGGTCGGTTCCGGCGGAGGCACTCCGCGGATACGCGCGTGAGACGCCGGCGGTGGACCCGCTTTCCGTGCGGGAGAATCGGAAGCCGCCGCGTCTCGATCGGTCCCGCCACGTCGGACCCGGACGACGTCGCCCCGCGTGCGTCACGGCTCCGCTCGCGGGAACACAACGGCACGGGCCGGGGCGACGGCCCGAAACTACGCCACACTTCACAGCGCGCTCGGAGTCGGGACGAGGAGTTCCCGACGGGCGGTGGCACGGAACTGCTGATGTCGAGCTTGACGAGTGCGCGGGGCGAGGCTCCCGCCGGTGGCCTCTGGAAGGTTGGCATCCCCGCCGTAGAAGACGGCCCCCCGCATTGGCCGGGCACCTTGGCGCCGGCGGAGTCGCCCTCGGGTAAATCCGATCGCCCTCCGGGCGGATTCTGGCGTCTCGTGCCTGTCGGCAGCTCGGCCGACCCATGGGTACACAGGTCTGGGGATCCATGGCGGGGGCGAACCCCGCCATCCCCAGGCGCCACACCCACCGTGTGCGCGGACCGCAGCGACCTCCCCCACGCCGACACGACGACGGAGCCGGTCAAAGCGACCAACTGTCGCTTTGACCGGCTCCGTCTGGTCGGTCGACCTTGGTGTCCGAGGGGGGACTTGAACCCCCACGCCCGATAAAGGGCACTAGCACCTCAAGCTAGCGCGTCTGCCATTCCGCCACCCGGACAAGGTGTCTGTCGTTCTCGGGGCCGTTGTTCCTGTCCCGTTCCGACGTGGAAAACAATACCAAACATTCGGGGGCTCTCGATCACCCCCCGGATCCACCCCTCCGGCCCACCCCTCCGGCGCCCGCGTGCCGCCTCCGCTCCCGTCCGTGGGGCGGGCCTGTGTGACGGGCGCATGTCGTCGGGGGGACGGCCTTGGGCTCGGCGGGGCGGGCGCGCGAGGATGAGGGGGAGCACCACCGTGACAGTGGAAGGAATCAGTGTGAGCGAGAGCAGCGCCTCCCAGGCAGGTCCGTCCGGGAAGACCGGCAACGCCGAGAACGAGGTCGTGGACCTCTGTCGTGAGCTGATCCGGATCGACACCAGCAACTACGGGGACCACTCCGGCCCCGGCGAGCGGCTCGCCGCGGAGTACGTCGCGGAGAAGCTCGCCGAGGTCGGGCTGGAACCGCAGATCTTCGAATCGCACAAGGGCCGCGCGTCGACCGTGGCCCGGATCGAGGGCGAGGACCCCTCGCGGCCCGCGCTCCTCATCCACGGGCACACGGACGTCGTCCCGGCCAACGCGGCCGACTGGACCCACGACCCGTTCTCCGGCGAGATCGCGGACGGCTGTGTCTGGGGACGCGGCGCGGTCGACATGAAGGACATGGACGCCATGACGCTCGCGGTCATCCGTGAGCGGATGCGCAGCGGCCGCAAGCCCCCGCGCGACATCGTGCTGGCGTTCCTCGCGGACGAGGAGGCCGGCGGCACGTACGGCGCCCGCTACCTCGTCGACAACCACCCGGGACTCTTCGAGGGCGTCACCGAGGCCATCAGCGAGGTCGGAGGCTTCTCGCTGACGGTCAACGAGCAGCTGCGCCTCTACCTGGTGGAGACGGCCCAGAAGGGCATGCACTGGATGAAGCTGACCGTGGACGGCACCGCCGGGCACGGTTCGATGATCCACAAGGACAACGCCATCACCGAGCTGTCCGAGGCGGTCGGCCGGCTCGGACGCCACCAGTTCCCGGTCCGGGTCACCAAGACCCTGCGCCACTTCCTGGACGAGCTCTCGGACGCCCTGGGCACCGAGCTGGACCCGGAGAACATGGAGGAGACCCTCGCCAAGCTGGGCGGCATCGCCAAGCTCATCGGTGCCTCCCTGCGCAACACCGCCAACCCGACGCAGCTCGGCGCGGGCTACAAGGTCAACGTCATCCCCGGCCAGGCGACGGCCCACGTGGACGCCCGCTTCCTGCCGGGGTACGAGGAGGAGTTCCTCGCCGACATCGACCGGATCCTCGGCCCGAACGTGCGGCGCGAGGACGTGCACGCGGACAAGGCGCTGGAGACGACCTTCGACGGCGCCCTCGTGGACGCCATGCAGAAGGCCCTGGTGGCCGAGGACCCGATCGCGCGGGCCGTGCCGTACATGCTGTCGGCCGGTACGGACGCCAAGTCCTTCGACGACCTGGGCATCCGGGGATTCGGCTTCGCGCCGCTCAAGCTGCCGCCGGAGCTCGACTTCGCCGGCATGTTCCACGGTGTGGACGAGCGCGTACCGGTGGACGGCCTGCAGTTCGGCGTACGGGTGCTGGACCGGTTCATCGACCACAGCTGAGCCGGCACTCCGCACGTCCGCCCCCCGGTGACGTAATTCGCCCGCCTGTCCGTACCTCACCGGAAAGAGTGAAAGGGGGGTTGGGCTCGTAGCCCCCTGATTTTCTCCTCGTTACAGGTGATGCGGTCCGCGGCTGGGACCGCATTTCCAACGAGGAGGAACAATGATCAAGAAGATTGCCGCCGCTGCGGCTGTCACCGGTGGTCTCGTGCTCGCGGGCGCCGGCATGGCCGTTGCCGACGCGGGTGCCCAGGGTGCCGCCATCGGCAGCCCCGGTGTCATCTCGGGCAACACCATTCAGGTCCCCGTCCACGTTCCGGTGAACGTGTGCGGCAACACGATCGACGTGATCGGTCTCCTGAACCCGGCCTTCGGCAACACCTGCGTCAACGCCTGACGTTGAGCGTCAACCCGTAAGGGTTTGAGCCCGGTCGGCCCCGGAGCGCGCGCCATGCGCTCCGGGGCCGACCGGCATTCGGCCCTCGCACGGTCGTGTCCGGGGGTAATTCGGAAGTGCAGAAGGCAGGAAAACACCTATGCGACAGGTCACTCGTAAAGGCCTGATCACCATGGCGGCGGCGGGCGGAGTGCTCGCACTCGGTGGGGGCTACGCGCACGCCGACTCCGGAGCGGCTGCCGCCGCGACGAATTCCCCGGGAGTGGCATCCGGGAACACCATCCAGATTCCGATCGAGGTTCCGGTCAACGTCTGCGGGAATTCCGTCGACGTCATCGGTCTGCTCAACCCGGCATTCGGAAACAGCTGCGCGAACACGTCGCAGGGCGGCTCCGTGACCGGCGGCGGAACCGGCCGGACGTCCGGCTCCCCGCACGCGGGCGCCGGAGACACCTCGGCCCACCAGGGTCAGAACACCGCCCCGGGGACCGGCAAGCACCGCGCCACCGACTCCACCAAGGCGCTCGGCGGCGGTGGCGCCACGGCGGAGGGGGTCGCGCAGGGTTCTCCTGGCATCCTCTCCGGCAACCTCGTCCAGGCGCCGGTCGACATCCCCGTCAACGCCTGCGGCAACTCCGTGGACATCGTGGGCCTGCTCAACCCGGTCTTCGGCAACGACTGCGCGAACGACGCCACGTACGTTCCGCCGCCCGTCGTGCCGGAGGTCCCGGTCACACCGCCCGAGGAGCCCGTCGCTCCGCCGGCCCACGAGCCGCCCGCCCCCGAGGTGCACACCCCTCCGCAGCTCGCGGAGACCGGTGCCGGCGACCTCGGCATGATGATCCCGGCCGGCGCGGGCATGCTGCTCGCCGGCGCCGGAGCGGTGTTCTACCGCCGCTCGCGCAGCGCCGCCTAGGCGGACGTCCGGGACCGGAACCGGGAGGGGCCACACCGTCCGGACCGGGCCGGGGCGCGCGAGCCCGCCACGGTCCGGACGAAGGCCCACTCGGCGCGGTGCCGGGCATGAGGAAGAGGAGCGGGTCCCGCGATCGCGGGACCCGCTCCTGGCGTCACCAAGTGGCCCTGAGCTGGCGGATGATCCTCCGTCGCAGCCGCACCCTGCGGCTACCGTCGTGGCGGAGCGTCAGGCGGTCCAACTCCCAGTGCCCGTACTCGGCGTGGTCGGTCAAAAGTCGGGCCGCATCCTTGCGGGAGACCCCGCGCGGCACGTACACGTCGACAAATTCGTATTCCGGCATCGCATCTATTGTGCGGGCAGAGCCCCGGTACGGATAGCGTCTGCCTCATGTCTGATGCTGCGCAGCCCACCGCTGCCGAGGTACGTGCCGCCGCCGAAGCGGTCAAAGCCGCGATCGACCGTCACCTCGACGCGGTCGAACGCCGTAGCGGGGACGAGGACCCCGCCGTCTACGAAGCGTTCAACGCTCTCGCCGCCGCCGCCGAGGTCTACGACGAACTCCTCTACGAACGGCACGACGAAGTCACTCCCTTCGAGATCCCGGGCGCGGACGACTCCCTGCCCCCGTACGCCGGACCGGCCGAGCCGAGCGCGCTCAGCGTGCTGATCCGGCGCGACTACGCGGTGGCGGACCCGCAGCGGCTGCTCGCCCAGGCGCAACGCCTCGCGGACGCCGACCCGGACGACCTCGACACCGGCCACGCCGCGGTGGTCGGTACGAGCGTCCACGCCGCGCTCGGCGTGCTCTTCGGCGAGTACGAACCCGACGAGATCGCCTCCCGCCACAAGGAGTTCGGCCTCGCCGAGGGGGACTCCACGCTCTGGGTCGCCGCCGCCGAGGAAACGGCGGAACCGGGCGAGTGGCTCGGATCGCCGTTCGAGGACGTGGACCCGGAGCTGGTGGTGTGCCGGTTCGACGTCAGCTCCGTCTTCGACGACGACCTGGACGACGACGACTCCGACGACGATCTGGACGACCTGCCGTCCGGCGCCTGACCGCACCAGGGGGAGCCGGACGGCTCACGGAAGACCGGAGCCGGTGGCCCGGTGCGCGACGCACCGGGCCACCGGCCTGTCCGGGGCGGCGCGGGGGCTTTCGGGTTCTCGGACCCAGGCCGCCGCCAGCACACGCACCACGGCCAGCACGGCCAGCACGGCCAGGACGCCCAGGATGCCTAGGACGACGCGTCGGGCGTCGGCAGGGCCTCCAGGAGGGCGCGCAGCCGTGTGGTGCGCTCCTGCGCGGGGATCTCGGCCACGGCCCTGGGCAGCGCCCGGTCCACGCCGTGCACCACGGACAGATGGCGCTCACCCCGGCCGAACGCGGTGTACACCCACGGCCTGCTGAGCCCCTGCGCCGCGTCCCCGGGGAGCACGACGACCGCGGCCGGCCAGCGCATTCCCGCCGCCTGGTGGGCGCTGAGCGCCCAGCCGTGCCGGACCGCCGAGGCCACCCGGCCCTGCGGTACGACGACCTCGGTGCCCTCGCAGTCCAGCCGCAGCCCCTCGGCGTCGGCCGACACCACGACTCCGGGCACGGTCCGGCCGGGCGCGGGCACGTGGACCACCCGGTCGCCCGGGTCGAATCCGCCGAACCGGCCGGGCCCCGGGTTGAGGCGCTCCTTGAGCGCCGCGTTCAGCGCACGGGTGCCCGCCGAGCCGCCGTGGCCCACGGTGATCACCCGGGTGTCCGCGGTGTCGATGCCGAACGCGCGCGGTACGGAGTCGGCGACCAGCTGCACGGTGCGGTGCACGGCCTCACCCGCGTCCCGGACCGGCACGATCACCACTTCCTTGCCCGGCGCCTCGACCTGGTTCAGCTCCCCGATGCCGATGCCGGAGACCAGCTCGCCGATGGGCCCGGGGTCGGGTGTGCGGGAGATCACCTGCGGGCAGGCGCGGGCGGCGAGCACGTCCGCGAAGACGCGGCCCGCACCGGCCGAACCCAGCACCCCCGGGTCGCCGCTCAGCACCAGGCGCGTACCGTCCGCGAGGGCCTCCACGAGTGCCGCGGCGGTCTCCACGTCCAGCTGCGGGGCGTCCAGGACGACCAGCAGGTCGAGCGCGAGCGCCCCCTCCTCGTCCCGGCCGGGCCCCTCGGCGCCGGAGAGCAGCCCCGCGAGCGTGACGGCCGCTCCGGGGTCCCCGGCCCCGGCGGCCAGCCGGCGGCGGCCGTCCGCGCTGTGCGCGGCACCCAGCGCACGCAGGCCGAGCCCACGGGCCGCCACCAGCAGAGCGGCGGGCTCCGCGCGGGCCGCCTCGCCCCCGGAGTGGACGACCAGGCCCGCCCCGGCGACCGCACGGATCAGCTCGGCGGCCGAGGGCGAGGGTGCGGCGGAGGCCGCTTCCGTCCAGTCGGTGCCCTTCTCGCACGCGTTGGCCAGCCGGCCCAGACCGTCCGCGAGGGAGTCCTCGGCCAGGGCGTACCGGTCGAGCCCCAGCAGGGCCGGGCCCGACACCTCGGCGCCGACGGAGTCACCGGCGGCACCGGCGCCGGCGGTCTCGTCGTCTACGGCGGCCCCGGCCGCGGACTCCTCCCCGGCCGGAGACTCGGCGGGCTCCTCGGCCCCGGCCGGGTCCACGCCCTCCTCGAAGAGCAGCGCGACCCCCTCGGCCACCGCGTCGTCCACGGCGGCCTCCGGGTCCGTGACCCCGTGTCCGGCCAGCGCGGCCCGTACCGCGACGACGTCCAGGGCCGTGTGGCCGCGCACGGCGGCCTGCTCCAGCAGCCACCCCACCAGTGCGGCCGTCCGGCGCCCGTCGTCGGGGCCGCACTCCGGCCCCAGCAGGGCGCGGGCGAACCCGTCCGCCTGCTCGGGGCGCACCCCGGGGACGGCCAGCAGCTGCCAGGGGTCCTGCCGCAGCACCTCGGCCGCCTGCTCGCCCAGCGTCCGGGCGGCCGCCGGCGCCAGCGCCGCCGGGGCGCCCGCCCCGGCCAGCACGGCGCGTACCGCCTCCACGGCCTCCTCGGGTGCCTCCTGCGGCACCGGGGCGGCGGGGGCGGGCCGGGGGAGGGGTGCGCGAGGGCGGTCCGCGGCCGGGGCGGCGGCCGGGCGCGCGGCGGGGGCTGCGGGAGCCTCGTAGAACGCGGAAGCGGTCTTCTCGCCGCTCTCCACCGCCCGGACGGCGGCCAGCAGCTCGGCGGCCGTGCCGCTCAGCCGCGTCCCCGCCGCGATCGGACCGTCCTTCTCGGCCTTCCGCTGCTCGATGCGCCTGCGCAGCTCACGCTGGGCGGCGAGCTCCGCCTGCGCCTCGGACACCGCCGGGGCGTCGCCCGCCTCGCCCGTCCCGCCCGCGGTGGCCTCGGAGGTCTCGCCGGTCTCGGAACCGTCGGTGGAAGCGTCGGCCGCATCGTCGGCGGAGCCGTCCGCGGCGTCGACGGGCAGTCCCGAGGACTCCTCCGAGCCGCCTCCGGGCAGCCCCGAGCGGTCCTCGGCGCCGTTCTCGGGCAGCCCCGAGCGGTCCTCCGTGTCCTCGGTGTCCTCGGCCGAGTGGCCCGGGGTCTCCCCCCGGGGAAGCGCAGTCACAGCGTGCTCCAGTCCTGGTCCGGATAGCGGTGCACGGGCGCCGACACGTCGTCGAGCGCCTGGCAGATCTCGTCAGGAAGCGTAAGGGTCTCCACTGACAAAGCCTCGGTGAGCTGCTGCGCGTTGCGCGCGCCGATCACCGGGGCGGCCACGCCCGGCCGGTCGCGCACCCAGGCGAGCGCGACCTGCAACGGGGTGGTGGCCAGCCCGTCGGCCGCCGTCGCGACCGCCTCCACGATGCGGCCCGCCGCGTCGTCGAGGTACGGCTCCACGAAGGGCGCGAGCTGCTCGGAGGCCCCGCGCGAACCGGACGGGGTACCCGTGCGGTACTTGCCGGTCAGCACGCCGCGCCCCAGCGGGGACGAGGGCAGCAGCCCCACCCCGAGATCGAGGGCGGCGGGCAGCACCTCGCGCTCCACGCCGCGCTGCAGCAGGGAGTACTCCATCTGCGTGCTCGCCAGCCGGGTCCGCGCCCCGGGCGCCGCGAGCTGCCAGGTCGCCGCCTTGGCCAGCTGCCAGCCGCAGAAGTTGGACACCCCCGCGTACCGCACCCGGCCGGAGGTGACCGCCAGGTCCAGCGCCTGGAGCGTCTCCTCCAGCGGGGTCACCGGATCGAAGGCGTGTACCTGCCACAGATCGACGTAGTCCGTGCCGAGCCGCTCCAGGGATGCGTCCAGCGCGGCCAGCAGATGACCGCGCGAGCCGTTGAACCTGCGGTACGGATCGCGCACGCTGCCCGCCTTCGTGGCCACCACGAGGTCCTCCCGGGGCACCAGCCCGCCCAGGAGCCGCCCGAGGAGGTATTCCGCCTCCCCGCCCCCGTAGGCGTCCGCGGTGTCGACCAGAGTGCCGCCCGCGTCCCAGAAGACCTTCAACTGGTCCGCGGCGTCGTGCTCGTCCGTGTCCCGGCCCCAGGTGAGCGTGCCGAGCCCGATCCGGGACACACGAAGGCCGGTACGGCCGAGATGCCTCTGCTCCATGGGCGCAGAGATTACTGTCCGGGCCCCCGGAGCGGGGAAGCCTGTGGACAACCATGGCGCGGCCCTGCCCCTGCCGGACGGCGCCCCACCGCGCTAGAGTCCGGCGCACAGGGACGTTACTGATCAGTAAGGGGAGCGGATATGCGGCTCGGCATCAATCTCGGTTACTGGGGCGCGGGCATGGACGCCGACAACCTCGCCGTGGCGCAGGAGGCGGACCGCCTCGGCTACGACGTCTGCTGGGCGGCGGAGGCGTACGGCTCCGACGCGCCCACCGTGCTCACCTGGGTCGCGGCGCAGACCGAGTCCATCGACGTGGGGTCCGCGATCATGCAGATCCCGGCCCGGCAGCCCGCGATGACGGCCATGACGGCGGCCACCCTCGACTCCCTCTCCGGCGGACGCTTCCGCCTGGGCCTCGGCGTCTCGGGTCCGCAGGTCTCCGAGGGCTGGTACGGCGTCAAGTTCGACAAGCCGCTGGCCCGCACCCGCGAGTACGTCGACATCGTCCGCAAGGCGATGGCCCGCGAGCGCCTGACGTACGAGGGACAGCACTGGACGCTCCCGCTGCCCGGCGGCCCCGGCAAGCCGATCAAGCTGACCGTCCACCCGCAGCGCGAGCACATCCCGCTCTACATCGCCGCCATCGGCCCGAAGAACCTGGAGCAGACCGGCGAGATCGCCGACGGCGCCCTGCTGATCTTCCCGTCCGCCGAACACCTGGAGGAGACCGCGCTGCGGCACCTGCGGGCGGGCCGCGAGAAGGCCGGGCTGCCCCTGGCGGGCTTCGACGTCTGCCCGACCGTCCCGCTGGCGGTCGGCGACGACGTACAGGGCCTGGCGGACATGTTCCGGCCCTACACCGCGCTCTACGTCGGCGGCATGGGCAGCCGCAAGCAGAACTTCTACAACCAGCTCGCCCAGCGCATGGGATACGAGAAGGAGGCCGCCGAGATCCAGGACAAGTACCTCGCCGGCGACAAGAACGGCGCCGCCGCCGCGGTTCCGCACCGGCTGATCGACCAGACCACCCTGCTCGGCCCGGTCGACCGGATCGCCGACGGGATGCGCGCCTACGCCGAGGCCGGTGTCACCACCCTCACCCTCGCCCCGGCCGGATTCACGCTGGAGGAGCGGATCGCCGCCCTGCGCGCCGGTACGGAGGCCCTGGAGCGCTCCGGCGCCGCCGAGTAACCGTCACCGGCCGGAGCGGGCCCAGGACGCCACCGAGCCCGCTCCGGTTGCCCGGAGTGCCACCGAGCCCGCTCCGGTTGCCCGGAGTGCCGTGGAGCCTTTGACTTCTTAACTACGGGCCAGCCTTTGTCTGCGGACACCGGCACGGAGGTGGCAGTCATGCTCTCGGCAAAAAGTCTCTTCCAGGAGATCCTCGACGACGACGAGTCGTTCCGGCTCTTCTGCTCCATCGCCGCCCGCGGTGAGTCGCAGGGGGGCTGGGAGAACGCCCGCATCGCCGCGCTCGTCCCCGGGAGCCAGCGCGCCCTGGCCCCGAAAATCGTCCGGCACGGTGCCGACGAGGACAAGCACGGCCGGATCTTCAACGCGCTGCTGAAGAAGCGCGGGCTGCCCGCCGCCCAGGTCCCGGCCGACACCGACTACACGATGCTGCTGGAGCGCCACGGGATCGGCCTCGCCCATGAGCAGCTCAAGGGCGAGGAACCGCTCACGGAGCGCGACATCGTCACCTATCTGGCCCACAGCCGGGTCACCGAGCAGCGGGCGTCCGAGCAGATGCGCCTGCTGCTCAGGTACTTCGCCGACGACCCCGTCATCGGCCGCGCCGTGCGGATGATCTCGCACGACGAGGACAACCACCTCGCCTACTGCCACGAGGAACTCCTCCGCCTCGCCCGCGCCGGCCACGGCCGTACGATCCAGCGCATCCTGCGCGAGTGCGCCCTCGCCGAGATCGAGGTCTACCGCGACGTCAGCCTCGCCGTCATGGCCCACATGGGCCGCATCCTCGGCTGGCCCCGGCCGAAGGCGGCGGCCCTGGCCGCGGGGATCCACGCGATGTACGCGTACGAGCGGCTGGCCGGCTGGCGCCGGATGGTGAGCCTGACCGAGCCCGGGCCCGAGCACCGCGACGCCCTCGGCTCCCCGGCCGTGGCGGGCGCCGAGTTCGCCTGAGGCTCCCGCGAGCGGACCGAGTCGGTCGACGCGGGGTGAGGCGGTGCGCCGTCAGAGCCAGCCGCGCCGCTTGAACAGCCGGTACAGGCCGAGGACCGCCCCGCCCATCAGCACGATCACCGCCGGATAGGACCACACCCAGTGGAGTTCCGGCATGTGGTCGAAGTTCATGCCGTAGATGCCCGCGACCATCGTCGGGACGGCGGCCATCGCCGCCCAGGCCGAGATCTTGCGCATGTCGTCGTTCTGCCGGACGCCCATCTGCGCCAGATGCGCCGAGAGGATGTCGGACAGCAGCCGGTCCAGCCCCTCCACCTGCTCGTTGGCGCGGGTGAGGTGGTCGCCGACGTCCCGGAAGAAGGGCTGCGACTCCGCGTGCACGAACGGCACCCCGGTCCCCGCGAGACGGGTCACCGGCCCGGCCAGCGGCCCGGCGGCCCGGCGGAACTCCATCACCTGGCGCTTGAAGGTGTAGATCCGGCTCGCGGTGTGCTGGGACTCGGCGTTGCCGCTCGGCGCGAACACCTGGGTCTCCAGCTCCTCCAGGTCGATCTGCAGCTCGCCCGCCACGTCTATGTAGTGGTCCACGACCGAGTCGCTGACGGCGTACAGCACGGCGGTCGGCCCCTGCCGCAGCACCCCGGGCTGCGCCTCCAGCCGGCGCCGCACGTCCGCCAGCGGGGAGCTCTCGCCGTGGCGGACCGTCACCACGAACGAGTCGCCCACGAAGACCATCAGCTCGTCCGCGCTGACCGTGTCGCTGTCCGGCTCGTACGCGATCGGCTTGAGCACCATGAGCAACGAGTCGTCGTAGATCTCCAGCTTGGGCCGCTGGTGCGCCTTGAGCGCGTCCTCCACGGCGAGGGGGTGCAGCCCGAACTCCTTGGTCACCAGGGAGAACTCCTGCTCGGTGGGCTCGTGCAGCCCGATCCAGAGAAAGGCGTCCCCCGCGGCCCGCGCCTCGTCCAGCGCGTCGGAGAAGTCGTCGGGGCCGTCCGTCCGGCGCCCGTCCCGGTAGATGGCACAGTCGACAATCACGGCGCGCATTCTTCCCTGCCCAGGCCGGAAGCACACCTTCGCCCCACCCGGGGACCCGCGCGAGGGGTCGTTAGGCTGGCCGGTATGCCCACCCTGATCCTCGTACGCCACGGACGCTCCACCGCCAACACCTCCGGGGTGCTCGCGGGCCGTACCCCCGGTGTCCAGCTGGACGAGCGCGGCGCCGAACAGGCCGCCGGGCTGCCCGGCCGCCTCGCCGGACTGCCGCTCGTGGCCGCCGTCAGCAGTCCCCTCCAGCGCTGCCGGCAGACCCTCCAGCCGCTGCTGGACGCGCGTCCCGGCCTCCCCCTGCACATCGAGGACAGCCTCTCCGAGTGCGATTACGGGGACTGGTCCGGGCGCAAGCTCGCCGAGCTCTCCGACGAGCCGCTGATGTCGGTCGTGCAGCAGCACCCCTCCGCCGCCGCGTTCCCGGGCGGCGAGTCGATGCGCGCGATGCAGAACCGCGCGGTCGACGCCGTACGGGCCTGGAACGCGCGCATCGAGGCCGAGTACGGCGAGGACGCCGTCTACGTGATGTGCTCGCACGGCGACATCATCAAGGCCGTCGTCGCCGACGCCCTCGGGATGCACCTGGACCTCTTCCAGCGCATCCACGTCGACCCCTGCTCGGTCACCGCCGTCCGCTACACGCGGCTGCGCCCCTTCCTGCTGCGCCTCGGCGACACCGGCGACCTGGCAGGCCTCGCCCCGCGCGAGCAGGGGCTCGGCGCCGACGCCACCCCCGCCGACGACGCGGACCACGGATCGCACGCCCAGGTGGGGGGCGGCGCTGGGGCGCCGTGATCGCTCCTGGCGATAGGGTGGACGGGCCGTAGGGAGCCCGTCGACGGGTTTCCCGGCACCCGTCCCCGGGCGGCGGGGGTCAGACCCCGTCCGCCGCCGATTCCCCAAGGGAGAACTGGACGTGTCCCGTCAGGTGTTCCTCTACGACCCGCCGGAACGATTCGTGGCCGGCACGGTCGGGCTGCCTGGCCGCCGTACGTTTTTCCTTCAGGCGTCCGCCGGCGGCCGGGTCACCAGCGTGGCCCTGGAGAAGACCCAGGTCGCCGCGCTCGCGGAGCGGATCGACGAACTGCTGGACGAGGTCGTCCGCCGCACCGGCGGCAACTCGCCGGTGCCCGCCGTCGCCCCGACGACCGTCGCCGACACCGCGCCGCTCGACACCCCCGTCGAGGAGGAGTTCCGGGTCGGCACGATGGCGCTGGCCTGGGACGGCGACGAGCAGTGCATGATCGTCGAGGCGCAGGCCCTCGTCGAGATCGACGTCGAGACCGAGGACGACCTCGCGGCGGCGGAGGAAAGGCTTCTCCAGGACGAGGAGAACGGCCCGCCGATGCTCCGGGTCCGCCTCAGCGGCGCCCAGGCCCGGGCCTTCGCCAAGCGCGCCCTGGACGTCGTCTCCGCGGGCCGCCCGCCGTGCCCCCTGTGCAGCCTGCCGCTCGACCCGGAAGGACACGTGTGCCCGCGTCAGAACGGATACCGGCGCGGGGCATGACGACCGCAGCCGAACTGGTCACCCTGCTCACCGAGGGGCGGCTCACCGTCCTCGGCCGCGTACCCGGAGCCTCCAACGCGGTCCTGCGCTGCACCGTCGCCCACGAGGGCGTGGAGCTGCCGTGCGTCTACAAGCCCGTCGCCGGGGAGCAGCCGCTGTGGGACTTCCCCGACGGCACCCTCGCCCAGCGCGAGGTGGCGGCCTGGGAGGTCTCGGAGGCCACCGGCTGGGGGCTCGTCCCGCCCACGGTGCTGCGCGAGGGCCCGTACGGCGAGGGCATGTGCCAGCTGTGGATCGACGCCGAGCCGGACGCCGGCCCGATGCTCGCCCTCGTCGAGGGCGAGGAGCCGGAGGACGGCTGGAAGGCCGTGGGCCTCGCCGACGTGGGCGAGGGGAAGACCGCCCTGCTGGTGCACGCGGACGACGCCCGGCTGCGGCGGCTCGCGGTGCTCGACGCGGTGATCAACAACAGCGACCGCAAGGGCGGCCACCTCCTGCCCGCACCCGGCGGGCTGCTCTACGGCATCGACCACGGCGTCACCTTCCACTCCGACGACAAGCTGCGCACCCTGCTCTGGGGCTGGGCGGGCGAGCCGCTGACCGCCGAGGCGGTGGAGGTGCTGGACCGGCTCGCCGACGAGCTGGCGCACGGGGCGCCGCTGTCCGGCCGGCTGGGCGGGCTCATCACCCCGGCGGAGCTGGACGCCGTACGCGAACGGGTCGCCGCGCTCCGGGCGACCGGGCTGCACCCGGTGCCGAGCGGGCAGTGGCCCGCCATCCCGTGGCCGCCGGTCTGACGGACCGGTGGGACGGACCTGTGCGGCGCATTCGTGCGGCGGACCGGTGCGGGCGCGGCGCGCGCGGACTCGACCCGGCGGGCCGGGCCGTACACCCGGCCGGACAGCCGCGCCCGGTGCTGGTTAACCGGGCCGGACGCTTCCGTCAAGAATGCGTCTTCGGACACGATTCGCCATCCGGTTCGTATCCGGAACCTCCGTCCGGTTACGCTCATGACATGCATGCCTGGCCCGCTTCTGAGGTCCCCGCCCTGCCTGGCAAGGGCCGCGACCTTCGGATCCACGACACCGCGACCGGCGGACGGATCACCCTTGACCCCGGTCCCGTCGCCCGCATCTACGTCTGCGGCATCACGCCGTACGACGCGACCCACATGGGTCATGCGGCGACTTACAACGCGTTCGATCTCGTACAGCGCGTGTGGCTCGACACCAAGCGGCAGGTTCACTACGTCCAGAACGTGACCGACGTGGACGACCCGCTGCTGGAGCGGGCCGTGCGCGACGGAGAGGACTGGACCGCACTCGCGGAGCGCGAGACCGCCCTGTTCCGCGAGGACATGACCGCTCTGCGGATGCTCCCGCCGAAGCACTACATCGGCGCGGTCGAAGCCATACCGGGCATCGTGCCCCTCGTCGAGCGCCTGCGTGACGCGGGTGCGGCGTACGAGCTGGAGGGCGACGTCTACTTCTCGGTCGAGGCCGACCCGCACTTCGGCGAGGTCTCCGGTCTCGACGCGGAGGCCATGCGGCTGCTCTCCGCCGAACGCGGCGGCGACCCCGAGCGCCCCGGCAAGAAGAACCCCCTCGACCCGATGCTGTGGATGGCCGCCCGTGCGGGCGAGCCCAGCTGGGACGGCGGCAGCCTCGGAGCCGGACGGCCCGGCTGGCACATCGAGTGCGTCGCCATCGCCCTGGACCACCTCGGCATGGGCTTCGACGTGCAGGGCGGCGGCTCCGACCTCGCGTTCCCGCACCACGAGATGGGCGCCTCGCACGCGCAGGCCCTGACCGGCGAGCACCCGTTCGCCCGGGCGTACGTCCACGCCGGCATGGTCGGCCTGGACGGCGAGAAGATGTCCAAGTCGCGCGGCAACCTGGTCTTCGTCTCCACCCTCCGCCGCGAGGGCGTGGACCCGGCGGCGATCCGCCTCGCCCTGCTCTCGCACCACTACCGGAGCGACTGGGAGTGGACCGACCAGGTCCTCGCCGACGCCGTCGCCCGGCTCGGACGGTGGCGCGCCGCGGTCTCCCGCCCGGACGGCCCGTCCGCCGACGCCCTGGTCGAAGAGGTCCGCGAGGCCCTCGCCGACGACCTGGACGCGGCGACCGCGCTGGCCGCCGTGGACCGCTGGGCCGAGCGCCAGCACTCCGAGGGCGGTACGGACGAGGGCGCACCCGGCCTCGTCTCCCGTACCGTCGACGCCCTCCTGGGCGTCGCGCTGTAGAACGGCGTCGCCCCGTAGGACGGCGTCGCTCTGCAGAACCGGAGGCACCCGCGTACGCGAACGGCCCCGGTCCTCTCCGAGAAGAGAGGACCGGGGCCGTCGCCGTGCCCACGGGCTCGGCGTCAGCTCTCCGGCTTGTCCCCGTCGGAGGAGCCGGAGCCCGAGCCCGAGCCGGAGCCCGAGCCGGAGTCCGTACCCGGGTCGGCGCCGTCGTCGTCCGAGGGCTTCTTCTCCTCGGACGCTCCGCCGGCCGTGCCCGGGTCGCCGCCCGGAACGCCGCCGGGTCCGCCCGCCGGACCGGTCTCCGCAGGGCGCGGCGGCTTGGGCGGGCGGGTGCGGCCGCTCGCCGGGTCCCGCAGATACGGCACGTCACCGCTCTCCGTGGCGTGCCCGCCGGGCGCCTGGCCCGGACCCGGGCCGGGGTCGCGGCGCCGCAGATAGCGCTCGAACTCGCGGGCGATGGCCTCCCCGGAAGCCTCGGGAAGCTCGGCGGTGTCCCGGGCCTCCTCCAGCGTCTGGACGTACTCGGCGACCTCGCTGTCCTCCGCGGCCAGCTGGTCCACGCCGATCTGCCAGGCGCGCGCGTCCTCGGGCAGCTCGCCCAGCGGGATGCGCAGCCCGAGCAGGTCCTCCAGCCGGTTCAGCAGGGCCAGCGTCGCCTTCGGGTTGGGCGGCTGCGAGACGTAGTGCGGCACGGCGGCCCACAGGCTCACCGCCGGAACGCCCGCGTGGGTGCACGCCTCCTGGAGGATGCCGACGATGCCGGTCGGGCCCTCGTACCGCGTCTCCTCCAGATCCATGGTCGCGGCCAGGTCCGGGTCGGAGGTGACCCCGCTGACCGGCACCGGCCGGGTGTGCGGGGTGTCGCCGAGCAGCGCGCCCAGGATGACCACCATCTCGACGCCCAGCTCGTGGGCGAAGCCCAGCAGCTCGTTGCAGAACGAGCGCCAGCGCATGGACGGTTCGATGCCACGGACCAGCACCAGGTCACGGGGCTTGTCGCCACCGACGCGTACCACGGAGAGCCGCGTCGTCGGCCAGGTGATCTTGCGGACACCGCCGTCCAGCCACACCGTGGGGCGGTTGACCTGGAAGTCGTAGTAGTCCTCGGCGTCCAGCGCCGCGAACACCTCGCCCTTCCATTCCCGGTCCAGATGTCCGACCGCGGTGGAGGCGGCGTCACCGGCGTCGTTCCAGCCCTCGAACGCGGCCACCATGACCGGGTCGATCAGCTCGGGTACCCCCTCGAGCTCGATCACCCAGGCCTCCTTCCGAAGTTCCCTTGCGTATGCGTACGCACCAACCTTACGGGTTGGAGCATTCCCATCCGAAGCGCCTTTGCACGGGCGGGTGAACCTCGATCGCCGATGTGCGGCAGCGGTCGAATCGGGGCATCGGACTCCGGATTCATCCGAGCTGTGTGCCCCGGATTTCTCCCGGAGCTGGACGAAGAGGCTCGTATGGCGCTATACATCGGATGTTCGTTGTAGAGATCCGATGTTATTGCCCTGGGGGCGCGCATGAGTCAGACCGTCACGGACGTCGAGGTCCACGACATCCGCTTCCCGACGTCCCGAGAACTGGACGGCTCGGACGCGATGAACCCCGACCCCGACTACTCCGCCGCCTACGTCGTGCTCCGCACCGACGCCCCCGGCACGGGTGACGGCGGCCTCCTCGAAGGGCACGGATTCTGCTTCACCATCGGGCGCGGCAACGATGTCATGGCCGCCGCCATCGAGACCCTCAAGCCGTACCTGCTGGGCCGGCCCGTCCCGCGCACCGCGGCGGACCTCGGGGACCTGTACCGCGAGCTGACGCACGACTCGCAACTGCGCTGGCTCGGCCCGGAGAAGGGGGTCGCGCACATGGCGGCCGGGGCCGTCGTCAACGCCGCCTGGGACCTCGCGGCGAAGGCGGCCGGGCTGCCCGTCTGGCAGTTCCTCGCGACGATGACCCCCGAGGAGCTCGTCTCCCTGGTGGACTTCCGCTACCTCACCGACGCCCTCACCCCCGAGGACGCGCTGGAGATCCTGCGCGCCGCCGAACCGGGCCGCGCCGAGCGGACCGCCCAGCTGCTGGCCCAGGGCTACCCCGCGTACACCACCTCGCCCGGCTGGCTCGGGTACGACGACGACAAGCTCGTCCGCCTCGCCAAGGAGGCCGTCGCCGACGGCTTCACCCAGATCAAGCTGAAGGTCGGCGGGGACCGCGACGACGACGTACGGCGCCTGAAGCTCGCCCGCGAGGCGGTCGGCCCCGACGTCCGGATCGCCGTGGACGCCAACCAGCGCTGGGACGTGGCCGAGGCGGTGGAGTGGATGAGCGCCCTCGCGCCGTACGACCCGCACTGGATCGAGGAGCCCACCAGCCCCGACGACATCCTCGCGCACGCCGCCATCCGCGCCGGACAGCCCGTCAAGGTCGCCACCGGCGAACACGGCGCGAACCGGGTCGTGTTCAAGCAACTGCTCCAGGCCGGGGCCGTGGACTTCGTCCAGATCGACGCGGCCCGCGTCGCCGGGGTCAACGAGAACCTCGCGATCCTCCTGCTCGCCGCGAAGTTCCAGGTGCCCGTCTGCCCGCACGCCGGCGGCGTCGGACTCTGCGAACTGGTCCAGCACCTCTCCATGTTCGACTTCGTGGCCGTCTCCGGCACCTGGGACGACCGGGTCATCGAGTACGTCGACCACCTGCACGAGCACTTCACCGAGCCCGCCGTCGTGACCGGCGGACGGTACGTCACCCCGCGCACCCCCGGCTTCTCGGCCCGGATGCTCCCCGCGTCGATCGCCGAACACCGCTACCCCGAGGGCCCCGTCTGGGCGTCCCACCCCGACCACGAGGAGGCCGGCCGATGACCGGTACGAAGGAATTCGACGGACTGTCCGCCCTGGTGACCGGAGGCGCGTCCGGCATCGGAGCCGCCGTCGCCACCCTGCTGCTGGAGCGCGGCGCCCGGGTCGCGGTGCTCGACCGGGACACCACCGGAGCGCCGAAGGGGACGTTCGCCGTCCAGGCCGACGTGACCGACGACGCCCAGGTCCGCGCGGCCGTCGACCGCGCCGCCGCCGAATTCGGCGGGCTGCACACCCTGGTCTCCAACGCCGGGATCGGCTCGATAGGCACCGTCGAGGACAACGCCGACGAGGAGTGGACCCGGGTCCTGGACATCAACGTCCTCGGCATGGTCCGCACCGCCCGGCACGCCCTGCCGCACCTGCGGGCCGCGGCCCTGGAGCGGCCCGGCGCGGTCTCGATCACCCAGACCTGCTCCATCGCGGCCACCGCCGGACTGCCGCAGCGGGCCCTCTACAGCGCGAGCAAGGGGGCGGTCCTCTCCCTCACCCTCGCCATGGCCGCCGACCACGTCCGCGAGGGCGTCCGCGTCAACTGCGTCAACCCCGGTACCGCGGACACCCCGTGGATCGGACGGCTGCTCGGCCAGGCCGGCGACCCCGAGGCCGAACGGGCCGCGCTCAACGCCCGCCAGCCGCTCGGCCGTCTGGTCTCGGCCGACGAGGTCGCCGCCGCGATCGTCTACCTGGCGAGCCCCGCCGCAGCCTCCGTCACCGGCACCGCCCTCGCCGTCGACGGCGGGATGCAGGGCCTGCGGCTGCGCCCCGCCGAGGACTGACCGGCCGCACGCCGCCGGCTGCCGGTCACCGTACCGGCGGCCGGCGGCGTGCCGCCCCCGCCGTCACAGCGTCGAGCGCAGCCACTGCTCCACGCTCGCCACGTGCACCGTCGCCCACGCCCGCGCCGCCTCCGGGTCCCGGTCGCGCAGCGCGGCCAGGATGGCGCGGTGCTCCTGGAGGGTGCGGCTGAGCGCGTCCTCCTGGGTCAGCCCGCGCCAGACCCGCGCCCGGGTGGTCGGCCCCGACAGGCCGTCCAGCAGCGAGCAGAGGACCGTGTTGCCCGAGGCCTGGACGATCCCCCGGTGGAAGCGGAGGTCGGCGGCGACGAGTTCCTCCACCGAGGGCTCCTCGCCCAGCGCGTCGAGCTCCGCCGCGAGCGCGTCGAGCTCCTCGTCCCCGATGCGCGAGGCGGCCATGGCCGTGGCCGCCGGCTCCAGGATGCGGCGGACCGCGAGGAACTCCAGCACCGTGTCGTCGCGGTGGAAGTCCACCACGAAACTCAGCGCCTCCAGCAGGAGTTGGGGGTCCAGACTGGTGACGTAGGTGCCGTCGCCCTGCCGTACGTCGAGGATGCGGATCAGCGACAGCGCCCGCACCGCCTCGCGCAGGGAGTTGCGGGACAACCCCAGGTCCGCGGCGAGTTCGCTCTCCTTCGGCAGCCGGTCGCCGGGGCGGAGCGCGCCCGAGACGATCATGCCCTTGATCTTCTCGATCGCCTCGTCGGTGACAGCCATGACGGTCCTCCTGGGTACGGACGGAATCAGACATCCGATGTCTCATTCCATTATGGGGTCCGCCCCGCCCGCCCCCCGTCGCCCGGAGCCGGGATCACTCCCACAGGCTCGTCGGGGCCTCCCGGCGGACCACCGGAGCGATCTCCTCCGCGAACCGCTGCAAGGTCTCCAGCTGCTCGGGACCGCTCAGACCGAGGCCGTCCACGGTGATCGACTGGAGATCGTGGTGGTACTCCTCGTGATAGCCGAGGATCTTGTCGATGATCTGCTGAGGGCTGCCGATCAGCTGCGGGCCGCCCGCGATGGCGTCCTCGATCGTCCGGAACGGGGTGTTGTACCCGGCCTTCCCCTCCAGGTGCGGCCTGAAGGACTGCCGCACCCGTGCCTCGTACAGATCCTTGTACCGCTCCACCGCCCGCTGCGAGCTGTCCGCGATCAGCAGCCCGCCGGAACCGGCCGCCACCCGGGCGTCCGCCGGATCGTGCCCGTACGCCTCGAACCGCTCGCGGTAGTGCGCGATCAGCTTCGCGTACGCGGCCTTCGGCTGGATGGCGTTGGCGGTGAAGAGCGGGTCGCCGTGCTTGGCGGCCAGCTCGGTGGAGTGCAGGCTGGTCGCCGATCCGTGCCAGACGCGCGGAGCTCCGTCGTACGGACGCGGCACGGTGGTCGTGTTCTTCAGCGGCGGGCGGAACTCGCCCTCCCAGTCGACCCCCTCCTCGGTCCACAGCCGGCGCAGCAGCTCGTACTTCTCCTGCTGGAGGTCCCACTGCCGGTCCTCGTCGAGCCCGAAGAGGGCGAAGTGACCGGCCTCGGCACCCTTCCCGACGACCAGTTCCAGCCGCCCGCGTGCTATCTGGTCGAGGGTGGCGTAGTCCTCGGCGACCCGGACCGGATCGAGGATCGCGACGACGGTGACGCCCGTCAGCAGCCGGATGGAGGTCGTCCGCGCGGCCACCGCCCCCAGCACCACGGTCGGGCTCGACGAGAGGAAGGCGCCGGCGTGCCGTTCACCGACGGCGTACGCGTCGAAGCCGAGCCGCTCGGCGTCCGACGCGGTCTCGATCACCTCGGCGAAACGGTCGGCGGGGGAGAGGAGTTCGCCGGTCAGCGGGTGCGGGGCATGCCCGATCAGGGAGAGTACGGAGAATCTCATGCCCTCCACTGTTCCCGCGTTCCATTGCGGCGGTGTGGCGGCGACATGGCAGGCTCACCGCCCCGTCACCGCCGCACCGAACCGCCCCCGGCCGCTCAGTCGCGCTCCGCCAGCATCGACTCGACCCCGGCCCGGACCTCGTCGGTGGCCAGCCCCCGGATCGTCAGCGTCGTCCGCCGCCGCAGCACGTCGTCGGCGGTCTCGGCCCACTCGTGGTCGCGCGCGTACGCCACCTGCGCCCATATCTCCGGGGCGTCCGGGTGGACACGGCGGGCGAGGGCCGGGTCCTCCTCGGCGAGCCGGGTGATGTCGAAGGCGAGCGAACCGTAGTGCGTGGCGAGATGGCGCGCGGTGTCCGCCGCCAGCCGGGGACCGGCCCCGGCGCCGTCCGCCAGCAGCCGGTGCGTCACCGCTCCGGGACTGGCGATCCCGGGCAGTGGCAGCCGCTTCGGCAGCCGGTCCATCGGCTCCATCGCGTCGCCCAGCGGATGCCCCGGCAGCGCGGCCAGCTTGGCCATCACGGTGCGGCCGATGTGCCGGAACGTCGTCCACTTGCCGCCCGCCACCGACAGCATCCCGCCGCGCCCCTCCGTCACGACCGTCTCCCGCTTGGCCGTGGAGGTGTCGCCCGGACCGCCCGGAAGCACCCGCAGCCCGGCGAAGGAGTACGTGATCAGGTCGCGCGAGAGCTGCTGGTCCCGGACGGAGTAGGCCGCCTCGTCCAGGATCTGCGCGGTGTCCTTCTCCGTCACCGCCAGGTCCTCGGGCTCGCCCTCGTACACCTCGTCCGTGGTGCCGAGCAGCAGCATGTCCTCCCACGGCAGGGCGAAGGTGATCCGGTACTTGTCGATCGGCGTCGCCAGCGCCGCCCGCCAGGGGGCGGTGCGCCGCAGCACCAGGTGCGCGCCCTTCGAGAGCCGGACGGATGGCGCGGCGCCCGGGTCCTCCATCCTCCGCAGCCGGTCCACCCACGGGCCGGTGGCGTTCAGCACCAGGCGGGCGTCCACCCCGAACTCCGTACCGTCGACCCGGTCGGCGAGCTCCGCGCCGGTGACCCGGCCCCGGGTGAACCGGAGGCCGGTCACCGCCGCGTGGTTGAGCACGTCCGCACCGGCCGCGACCGCCGCGCGCACGGTCATCAGGGCCATCCGCGCGTCGTTCATCTGGTCGTCGCCGTAGACCGCGACCGCCTTCAGCCCGTCCGTACGCAGCTCGGGCACGTCCCGGCGGGCCCGCTGCGGGCTGATCACATGGCCGACGCCGTCGCCGAAGGCGGAGAGCGCCGAGTAGGCGAAGACGCCCGCGCCGAGCTTGGCCGCCCCGTGCGGGCCGCCCTTGTAGACCGGCAGGTAGAAGGTGAGCGGGTTGGCGAGGTGCGGGGCGACCTGCCGGGAGACCGCGCGCCGCTCGAAGTGGTTCTCCGCCACCAGCTTCACCGCGCCGGTCTGGAGGTAGCGCAGCCCCCCGTGGAGCAGCTTCGACGAGGCGGAGGAGGTGGCGCCCGCGAAGTCGCCGGCGTCCACCAAGGCCACCCGCAGTCCGGACTGCGCGGCATGCCAGGCGGTGGAGATGCCCAGGATGCCGCCGCCGATCACCAGGAGGTCGTACGTCGTGCGGGAGAGCCGCTCCCTGGTCTCGGCGCGGCTCGGGAGGGAGCCGGCGGCCGGGCGCGTCCCGGGGGCGGGGACGCTCTGCGGGATGGTCATGTCTGCTTACTCCTCGGTGTCGTCGAGCCAGCCCATGGAGCGCTGCACCGCTTTGAGCCAGCTCTTGTACTCGCGGTCACGGGTGGCCGCTTCCATACGGGGTGTCCACTCTGCGGCGCGGCGCCAGTTGGCGCGCAGCGCGTCGGTGTCCGGCCAGAAGCCGACGGCGAGACCGGCGGCGTAGGCGGCGCCGAGACAGGTGGTCTCGGCGACCATCGGGCGCACCACGGGCGCGTCCAGACAGTCCGAGAGCATCTGCATCAGCAGGTTGTTGGAGGTCATGCCGCCGTCGACCTTGAGCGCGGTCAGCTCGACGCCGGAGTCCTTCGTCATGGCGTCGCTGATCTCGCGGGTCTGCCAGGCCGTCGCCTCCAGCACGGCCCGGGCGATGTGCGCCTTGGTGACGTACCGGGTGAGCCCGGCGATGACGCCCCGGGCGTCGGGGCGCCAGTACGGGGCGAACAGGCCGGAGAACGCGGGTACGAAGTACGCGCCGCCGTTGTCGTCCACCGAGGAGGCCAGGGTCTCGATCTCGGCGGCCGAGTTGATGAGCCCCATCTGGTCGCGCATCCACTGCACCAGCGAACCGGTGACGGCGATCGACCCCTCCAGCGCGTACACGGCCGGCTGGTCGCCGATCCGGTAGCCGACGGTGGTCAGCAGCCCGTTGTACGAGTTGACCGGGGTGGAGCCGGTGTTGATGAGCATGAAGGTGCCGGTGCCGTACGTGGACTTGGCCTCGCCCTCCGAGAAGCAGGTCTGGCCGAAGAGCGCCGCCTGCTGGTCGCCGAGCGCGGAGGCCACCGGCACCCCGGCGAGCACCCCGTCGGAGGCGAGCCCGTACACCTCGGCGGAGGAGCGGATCTCCGGCAGCACGGCGGCCGGGATGTCCATGGACCGCAGGATGCGCTCGTCCCACGTCAGGTTGTGCAGGTTCATCAGCAGGGTGCGCGAGGCGTTGGTGACGTCGGTGACGTGGACACCGCCGTCGGTGCCACCGGTGAGGTTCCAGATGACCCAGGAGTCCATCGTGCCGAAGAGGATGTCCCCGCGTTCGGCCCGCTCGCGCAGCCCCTCGACGTTGTCGAGCAGCCAGCGGATCTTGGGGCCGGCGAAGTAGGAGGCGAGCGGCAGACCGGTCTCGCGGCGGAAGCGGTCCTGGCCGACGTTGCGGCCGAGTTCCTTGCAGAGCGCGTCGGTACGGGTGTCCTGCCAGACGAGGGCGTTGTGGACGGGCTCTCCGGTGTGCCGGTCCCACATCAGCGTGGTCTCGCGCTGGTTGGTGATGCCGATGGCCTTCACGTCGTCGGCCGTGACACCCGCCTTGACGACGGCCCCGGCCACCACCTCCTGCACGTTCTCCCAGATCTCGGTGGCGTCGTGCTCGACCCAGCCGGGCTTCGGGAAGATCTGCTCGTGCTCCTTCTGCTCGACCGAGACGATCCGGCCGTCCTTGTCGAAGACGATGCAGCGGGTGGAGGTGGTGCCCTGGTCGATGGCCGCGATGAACGGGCCGGCGGTGTGTGCGTCGTTCACGGTGTGCTCCCCGGGGTCTGTGGTGGTGTGGGTGGAGGCGTCTGCCCGGCGCCTGGGGTCTTTCGTCCGGATCACGCTGGGCTCGTGTGCCCCGTCCGAACGGATGACCCTGCTCTCGCCCATCAGGCGAAGGCGACGTTGTAGAGGAGGCCGGCCAGGGCGCCGCCGACGAGCGGTCCCACGACGGGTACCCACGCGTAGCCCCAGTCCGAGCCGCCCTTGTTCGGCAGCGGCAGCAGTGCGTGCACGATACGCGGGCCGAGGTCGCGGACCGGGTTGATCGCGTAGCCGGTCGGGCCGCCGAGGGAGAACCCGATGCCCACCACGACCAGGGCGGTGATGAGCCCGCCCAGCGTGCCGAGTCCGTTGCCGTCGTCGTTGAGGCCCTGGGTCAGGATGGCCAGCACCAGCACGAGGGTGGCGATGATCTCGGTGACCAGGTTCTGCACGGCGTTGCGGATCTCGGGGCTGGTGCAGAAGACCCCGAGCACCGGTCCCGCGTGGGGGTCGGTGGTCTGGTCGACCATCCCCTCGGCGGGGTTCTCGGTGCCGGTGATCTCCGGGTCGGTCAGGTGGGCCCGGAACTGTCCGTAGTACACGGCCCACACCAGTACCGCTCCGATGGCGGCACCGAGCAGTTGCGATCCGATGTACAGGGGCACCTGGCTCCACGGCGTACCGCCCTGGATCGCGAGGCCGATGGTGACGGCCGGGTTGAGATGGGCCCCGGACACACCGCCCGCGAGGTAGGCGCCGGTGAGCACCGCGAAGCCCCAGCCGAAGGCGATGGCGACCCAGCCCGCGTCCTTCGCCTTGGAGCGCTTGAGCGTGACGGCGGCACAGACTCCACCGCCCAGCAGGATGAGTACGGCGGTACCGATGGTCTCGCCGATGAAGATGTCGGAGCTGGACACCGTGACTCCTTTGTCCTTCGTCCAGGGGAATGCGCACCACCGGGTCCCTCCGGGGGTACACGCCCCAGATGACGCCCCCCGCGAAGGGGATGCGCCGCCTGCAAGGGCTTGACCGGCCCTCGGCATTGCCACACCTTAACGCCTATGGTCGTGAAGCGTTCGGCAATGCCGACCGGTGAACGGCAGTGTTTCGCTCGGCCGAGGCGGGAGTCAAGGGGGTGTGGCATACGACTCGGACCGGGTGGTGCGCTCCGGCGGAGAGCGCAGGCCCCTCCACGGGGGGAGCGACGACCATGCCGCGGGGGAGCGGCGGCCTCCCCTCGGGGGAGCGACCGGCCACAGAGGGGGGCATGCGAGAGCCCGCCCGGTCGGGGGAGGCGGGCGGGCTCGGAGGCGACGGATGCGGGCGTACGGGGCCGGGCGTACGAGGTCGGGTCCCGGGGTGTCAGAAGCGCCCGGCCCCCAGGTCGCGGGAGACCGCACGGGCGCAGTCGCGCACCGCCGCGATCAGCTCGGGGCGCAGCTCGCCCCCCGGGCGCAGCCGCTCCACCGCGCCGGTCACCGCGACCGCCCCGACCGGCATCCGGCGGCCGTCGTGGACGGGGGCCGCCACGGCCGCCACCCCCTCCCAGGTCTCCTCCGCGTCGTCCGCCCAGCCGCGCGCCCGGGTCAGCGCGAGCGACTCCTCGAACGCGTCCTGCGCGGTGACCGTACGGGCGGTGAAGGAGCGCCGCTCACCGTCGAGCGCCTCGCTGTGCGCCACCGGGTCGAACGCGGCGAGCACCTTGCCGAGGGCCGTGGAGTGCAGCGGCTGCATCGCGCCGACCTCCAGCACCTGGCGGCTGTCGTCCGGCCGGAAGACGTGGTGCACGATCAGGACCCCGTGCTGGTGCAGCACGCCGAGGTGGACGCTCTCGCCGCTCGACCGGGCCAGGTCGTCGGTCCAGACGAGGGCCCGGGCGCGCAGTTCGTGGACGTCCAGATAGCTGTTGCCCAGGCGCAGCAGCTCCGCGCCCAGCTGGTAGCGGCCGGACGCCGGGTCCTGCTCGACGAAGCCCTCCAGCTGGAGGGTGCGCAGGATGCCGTGGGCCGTGCCCTTGGCGAGGCCCAGGGACGAGGCGATGTCGGAGAGGCCGAGCCGGCGCTCGCCGCCCGCCAGCAGGCGCAGCATCGCCGCCGCCCGCTCCAGCGACTGGATGTTCTTGGCCATCGCGCCGTACTCCTCCACTCGTCCGCTCGGTTCGACAATGCTGAACACTATCGGCCCATGTCGACCTCCGTGCGGGGCAAGGGGCAGTGTTCCGTCGCTTCCCCGCCACACCATTTCCGCCACAGCATGCAGTCCGGTCGGTGGGACACCCGCACAGGGGTCACCGGTAGCGGGCTACGCTGGCCGGGTGCGCCTTCTGCCGGAAGTGCGCAAAGCCGACAGCCGTCGCATCCCTGGGAGATCATCCATGGCCTCGTTGCCGACCCCTTCCGCCGCCAGCCCGAGCAGGGTTGACGCACTCCGCGAAGCACTCGCCACCCGTGTGGTCGTGGCCGACGGCGCCATGGGCACCATGCTCCAGGCCCAGGACCCCACGCTCGAAGACTTCCAGGACCTCGAAGGCTGCAACGAGATCCTCAACATCACCCGCCCCGACATCGTGCGCTCCGTGCACGAGGAGTACTTCGCGGTCGGCGTGGACTGTGTCGAAACCAATACCTTCGGCGCGAACTCCTCCGCCCTGGGCGAGTACGACATTCCCGAGCGCATCCACGAACTCTCCGAGGCCGGCGCGCGCATCGCCCGCGAGGTCGCCGACGCGTTCACCGCCTCCACCGGGCAGCAGCGCTGGGTGCTCGGATCCATGGGGCCCGGCACCAAGCTGCCGACCCTGGGCCACGCCCCGTACACCCAGCTCCGCGAGGGCTTCCAGCAGAACGCCGAAGGGCTGATCTCCGGTGGCGCCGACGCGCTCATCGTCGAGACCACCCAGGACCTCCTCCAGACCAAGGCCGCCATCCTGGGCGCGCGCCGGGCGCTGGAGGCGCTGGGCAGCGACCTGCCGCTGCTGGTCTCGCTGGCCTTCGAGACGACCGGCACCATGCTGCTCGGCTCCGAGATCGGCGCCGCGCTGACCGCGCTCGAACCGCTCGGCGTCGACATGATCGGCCTGAACTGCTCCACCGGCCCGGCGGAGATGAGCGAGCACCTGCGCTACCTCACCCGCCACTCCCGCATCCCGCTGCTCTGCATGCCCAACGCGGGCCTCCCCGTCCTCACCAAGGACGGCGCGCACTTCCCGCTCGGCCCCGAGGGCCTCGCCGACGCGCAGGAGACCTTCGTCCAGGAGTACGGCCTCTCGCTGGTCGGCGGCTGCTGCGGTACGACCCCGGAGCACCTGCGCCAGGTCGTCGAACGCGTCCGCGGCACCGTCCCCACCGTCCGCGACCCGCGCCCCGAGCCCGGCGCCGCCTCGCTCTACCAGACCGTCCCGTTCCGCCAGGACACCTCGTACCTCGCCATCGGTGAGCGTACGAACGCCAACGGCTCCAAGAAGTTCCGCGAGGCCATGCTGGAGGCCCGCTGGGACGACTGCGTGGAGATGGCCCGCGACCAGATCCGCGAGGGCGCGCACATGCTCGACCTCTGCGTCGACTACGTGGGCCGCGACGGGGTCGCCGACATGGCGGAGCTGGCCGGGCGTTTCGCCACCGCGTCCACCCTGCCGATCGTGCTGGACTCCACCGAGGTGCCCGTCCTCCAGGCCGGTCTGGAGAAGCTCGGCGGCCGTGCCGTACTGAACTCGGTCAACTACGAGGACGGCGACGGACCCGAGTCGCGCTTCGCCAAGGTCACCAAGCTCGCGTCCGAGCACGGCGCCGCGCTGATCGCCCTCACCATCGACGAAGAGGGCCAGGCCCGCACCGTCGAGCACAAGGTCGCCATCGCCGAACGGCTCATCGAGGACCTCACCGGAAACTGGGGCATCCACGAGTCGGACATCCTCATCGACACCCTGACCTTCACCATCTGCACCGGTCAGGAGGAGTCCCGCAAGGACGGCATCGCCACCATCGGTGCCATCCGCGAGCTGAAGAAGCGGCACCCCGACGTCCAGACCACGCTGGGCCTCTCCAACATCTCCTTCGGCCTCAACCCGGCCGCCCGGGTCGTGCTGAACTCCGTCTTCCTCGACGAGTGCGTCAAGGCCGGACTCGACTCCGCCATCGTGCGCGCCTCGAAGATCCTGCCGATCGCCCGCCTGGAGGAGGAGCAGGTCAAGGTCGCCCTCGACCTGATCTACGACCGCCGCGCCGAAGGCTACGACCCGCTGCAGCGGCTCATGGAGCTGTTCGAGGGCGTCAACATGAAGTCGATGAAGGCCGGCAAGGCCGAGGAACTCCTCGCCCTGCCGCTCGACGAGCGCCTGCAGCGCCGCATCATCGACGGCGAGAAGAACGGCCTGGAGGCCGACCTCGACGAGGCCCTGAAGACCCGCCCGGCCCTCGACATCGTCAACGACACCCTGCTCGAAGGCATGAAGGTGGTCGGCGAGCTGTTCGGCTCCGGCCAGATGCAGCTGCCGTTCGTGCTCCAGTCCGCCGAGGTCATGAAGACCGCGGTCGCCTACCTCGAACCGCACATGGAGAAGACCGACGCGGAGGGCAAGGGCACCATCGTGCTGGCCACCGTCCGCGGCGACGTCCACGACATCGGCAAGAACCTCGTCGACATCATCCTCTCCAACAACGGCTTCAACGTCGTCAACATCGGCATCAAGCAGCCGGTCTCCGCGATCCTGGAAGCCGCCGAGGAGCACAACGCCGACGTCATCGGCATGTCCGGCCTCCTGGTGAAGTCCACCGTGATCATGAAGGAGAACCTGGAGGAGCTGAACCAGCGCAAGCTGGCCGCCCGTTTCCCGGTGATCCTCGGCGGCGCGGCCCTCACCCGCGCCTACGTCGAGCAGGACCTGCACGAGATCTACGAGGGCGAGGTCCGTTACGCCCGCGACGCGTTCGAGGGCCTGCGCCTGATGGACGCCCTCATCGGCGTCAAGCGCGGCGTCCCCGGCGCCGTACTCCCCGAGCTCAAGCAGCGCCGGGTGCCCAAGCGCGACACCGCCGTCCTGGAGGTCACCGAGCCGGAGACCGGCGTCCGCTCCGACGTCGCCACCGACAACCCGGTGCCCACCCCGCCGTTCTGGGGCACCCGCGTCGTCAAGGGCATCCAGCTCAAGGAGTACGCCTCCTGGCTCGACGAGGGCGCGCTCTTCAAGGGCCAGTGGGGCCTCAAGCAGGCCCGCGCCGGCGACGGACCGACGTACGAGGAGCTCGTGGAGACCGAGGGCCGCCCGCACCTGCGCGGCTGGCTCGACAAGCTCCAGAGCGAGAACCTGCTGGAAGCCGCCGTGGTGTACGGCTACTTCCCCTGCGTCTCCAAGGGCGACGACCTCATCCTGCTGAACGACGACGGCTCCGAGCGCACCCGCTTCACCTTCCCCCGCCAGCGCCGGGGCCGCCGCCTCTGCCTCGCCGACTTCTTCCGCCCGGAGGAGTCCGGCGAGAAGGACGTCGTCGGCCTCCAGGTCGTCACCGTGGGCTCCAGGATCGGCACCGAGACCGCCAAGCTCTTCGAGGCCAACGCCTACCGCGACTACCTGGAGCTGCACGGCCTCTCCGTCCAGCTCGCCGAGGCCCTCGCCGAGTACTGGCACGCCCGGGTCCGCTCCGAGCTCGGCTACTCCGGCGAGGACCCGGCCCACGTCGAGGACATGTTCGCGCTGAAGTACCGCGGCGCGCGCTTCTCCCTCGGCTACGGCGCCTGCCCCGACCTGGAGGACCGCGCGAAGATCGCCGACCTGCTCCAGCCGGAGCGCATCGGCGTCCACCTCTCCGAGGAGTTCCAGCTCCACCCGGAGCAGTCCACGGACGCGATCGTCATCCACCACCCCGAGGCGAAGTACTTCAACGCGCGCTGACGCGCCGCGCACGGCCGCCGGGTGCCACCTTCCCGACGCGCTCGCGTCGGGAAAACACCCGAAAGCGTTCACGCGCGAACGTCGGACGAGTCGTAGACTGGTCGGTCCAGTGAGGCCGGTCGCCCTTCCCCGGAAGGGTGGCCGGCCTTCTCGTCCCTCACGGAAGGTGTGCCGCATGACCAGTACGGTCCCCGCGTCCCTGACCCGCACGGCCGACGGCGCCACCCTGCAGGCCGTCCTTCTCGACATGGACGGCACCCTGGTCGACACCGAGGGCTTCTGGTGGGACACCGAGGTCGAGGTGTTCGCCGACCTCGGCCACCGGCTCGACGAATCCTGGCGCGAAGTGGTCGTCGGCGGTCCGATGACCCGCAGCGCCGGCTACCTCATCGACGTGACCGGTGCGGACATCGCGGTGGAGGAGCTCACCGTCCTGCTGAACGACCGCTTCGAGAAGCGCATCGGACGGGGCGTCCCCCTCATGCCCGGCGCCGCCCGCCTGCTCGCCGAGCTCTCCGCCCACGCCGTGCCGACCGCACTCGTCTCCGCCTCGCACCGCCGGATCATCGACCGGGTCCTCGACTCGGTGGGCCACCACCACTTCGCGCTGACCATCGCCGGGGACGAGGTCGCCCGCACCAAGCCGCACCCCGACCCCTACCTCGCCGCCGCCGCCGGATTCGGCGCCGACCCCGCCCGCTGCGCCGTCATCGAGGACACCGCCACCGGCGTCGCCTCGGCGGAAGCCGCCGGATGCCGGGTCGTGGCCGTACCCTCCGTCGCGCCCATCGCACCGGCGGCCGGACGCGCGGTCGTCGGCTCGCTGGAAGAGGTCGACCTGGCCTTCCTCCAGAAGCTGGTCCTGGACCGGGGGTGACCACGGCCGGGTGACCCCGGCCGGTACCGCGCCCGGCCGACCACAGAGCCCCGGCCGTCCACCGACCCGTCCGGCCACAGAGCCCGTGCGTCCATCGAGCCCGGCTGTCCACCGAGCCTGCGGCCCGGCCGGAGAACGCTACTGCGCCCCCGGCCGCACCAGACCGCTCTCGTACGCGTACACCGCCGCCTGCACCCGGTCGCGCAGCTGGAGCTTGGTCAGTACATGGCCGACGTGCGTCTTCACCGTCGTCTCGCTGACGAAGAGGTCCGCGGCGATCTCCGCGTTCGACAGGCCGCGCGCCACCAGCTTCAGCACCTCGACCTCGCGGTCGGTCAGCCGGTGCAGGGCGTCCGGGACCGCCTCCTCACCGGACGGGAGGTGGTCGGCGTACTTGTCGAGCAGCCGCCGGGTGATGCTCGGTGCGAGCATCGCCTCGCCCGCGGCCACCACCCGGATCGCCTGGACCAGCTCGTTGGCCGGGGCGTCCTTGAGCAGAAAGCCGCTGGCGCCCGCGCGCAGCGCCTCCACGACGTACTCGTCCAGATCGAAGGTCGTCAGCACCAGCACCTTCGCCGGGCCGTTCCGGTCCGGGCCGGTGATCTGGCGGGTCGCCTCCACACCGTCCATCCGCGGCATCCGGATGTCCATCAGCACCACGTCCGGCTGGAGCGCCCGGACCTGGTCGATGGCCTGGAGTCCGTCACCGGCCTCGCCGACCACCGCCAGATCGCCCTCGGCCTCCAGAATCATCCGGAAGCCGGTGCGCAGCAGTGGCTGGTCGTCGACCAGCAGGACGCGGATTGCCGCCACGGAAAACTCCTCAGGGACTGTCTGGGGACGCGGGCCGACCGGCGTCGGCCCCCACCGGCCCCATTCTGCCCGCACCATCCTCACGGGACTCCGGCAGCACCACGGGGAGCGGATAGACCGGGGGAGTCCCGCCGAATTCAGGACAGACCGCCTGATGGTCGCACCAGCCGCAGAGCTTGGTCGGCCTCGGCCGCCACTCGCCGGTCTCCGTCGCCAGCCGGATCGCCTCCCAGAGCGCGTGCAGCTTCCGCTCCACCCGCTCCAGGTCCGCGACCACCGGGTCGTACGTCATGACGTCGCCGCTGCCGAGGTAGACCAGCTGGAGCCGGCGCGGCACCACGCCCTTGAGCCGCCAGACCACCAGCGCGTAGAACTTCATCTGGAAGAGCGCGCCCTCCGCGTACTCCGGACGCGGCGCCTTCCCCGTCTTGTAGTCGACGATCCGGACCTCGCCCGTCGGCGCGATGTCGACGCGGTCGATCACCCCGCGCAGCCGCAGCCCCGACTCCAGCTCCGTCTCCACGAACATCTCGCGCTCGACCGGCTCCAGCCGCGTCGGGTCCTCCAGCGAGAACCACCGCTCCACCAGCCGCTCCGCCTCGCCCAGCCATCCCGCGAGCCGCTCACCCCCGGTGTCCTCGGCGAAGAGCTCGGTCAGCTCCGGCTTGGACTCCAGCAGCCGGTCCCACTGCCCGGGCACCAGGGCCCGCGCCCTCGGCGCCGTACGCTCCGCGGCGGGTGCGTCGAAGAGCCGCTCCAGCACCGCGTGCACCAGGGTTCCCCGGGTGGCCGCCTCGCTCGGCTTCTCCGGCAGTTTGTCGATGACCCGGAAGCGGTAGAGCAAAGGGCACTGCATGAAGTCGTTCGCCCGCGACGGCGACAGGGAGGACGGCGGCGCGGGGGGCCGGGGTGCGGAGCTCATGCCCCAGACCCTACGACCCGCCACTGACAGCGGGCGGCATACCATCGACGGCAGAGCCTCGGGCACTGCATGATCGACTCAGACGCCCCGGACGGAAGGACCCAGTGGACGAGAGCGACCAGAGCGGCGACAACGGGCGCCCGCAGCCCGGCGCGGGGGGAACCGGCCCCGGACCGGGCAAGCAACGCCCCCGCCGCCCCGCCGGACCCGGCGGCGGCCTGCTGATGGGCCGCCCGTTCGGTGTGCCCGTGTACGTGGCCCCCAGCTGGTTCGTCGTCGCGGCGCTCATCACCTGGGTCTTCGGAGGACAGCTCGACCGCGTCCTGCCCGGGCTCGGCGCCGCCCGCTACCTCGTCGCCCTCTTCTTCGCCATCGCCTTCTACGCCTCCGTGCTCGTCCACGAACTCGCGCACACCGTCGCGGCCCTCCGGTACAAGCTGCCCGTGCGCCGCATCCAGCTCCAGTTCTTCGGCGGCGTCTCCGAGATCGAGAAGGAGACCGAGACCCCGGGGCGCGAGTTCGTCCTCGCCTTCGTGGGGCCGCTCCTCTCCCTCGTCCTGGCCGGAGTGTTCTATCTCTCCATGCAGTTCGTGGAGCCCGGCACCGTCCCCGGCGTCCTGCTCGCCGGACTGATGATCTCCAACCTCATCGTCGCCGTCTTCAACCTGCTGCCCGGGCTCCCGCTCGACGGCGGGCGCATGCTGCGCGCGGTCGTCTGGAAGATCACCGGCAAGCCCATGAGCGGCACCGTCGTCGCCGCCTGGGTCGGCCGGGGCCTCGCCGTCGCCGTACTCATCGGCCTGCCGCTGCTCACGCGCACCGGCGGCTCGGCCACCGAGATCGGCGGCGTGGAGACGGTCACCGACGCCCTGCTCGCCGCCATCCTGGCCGGGATCATCTGGACCGGCGCGGGCAACAGCCTGCGCATGGCACGGCTGCGCGAACACCTCCCCGAGCTCCGGGCCCGCACCCTCACCCGCCGCGCGGTGCCCGTCGAGTCCGCCACTCCGCTCTCCGAAGCGCTGCGCCGGGCCAACGAGGCGGGGGCCCGCGCCCTCGTCGTCGTCGACCCCGAAGGCACCCCGAAGGGCGTCGTCCGGGAGTCCGCCATCGGCGGGGTCCCCGAGCACCGCCGCCCCTGGGTCGCCGTCGGAGGCCTCGCCCAGGACCTCAACGAGGGCATGCGCGTCCCCGCCGAGCTCGCCGGCGAGGAACTGCTCGACCGGCTGCGCGCCACACCCGCGACCGAGTACCTCGTCGTGGAGGAGTCCGGCGCGGTCTACGGCGTCCTCTCCACGACCGACGTGGAACGCGCCTTCCTCGCCGCCATGACGCGCCCCGGGTCCTGAGGACGGCCCCGGGGAGCGCCCGCCGTCCACCGGCGGAAGGAAGCCCCGGAAACACCGGTACGCTGGTCACATGTCTGAACCGACCGGTGCCGCCCGCCGCCGTGGGCCCTTCAAGGTCGGGGACCAAGTACAGCTCACCGACCCCAAGGGACGCCACCACACCTTCACGCTCGAAGCCGGAAAGAACTTCCACACCCACAAGGGTTCTTTCCCGCACGACGAGCTGATCGGTGCTCCCGAGGGCAGTGTTGTCCGTACCACGGGAAACGTCGCCTATCTCGCGCTGCGCCCCCTGCTCCCCGACTACGTCCTCTCCATGCCCCGCGGCGCCGCCGTGGTCTACCCCAAGGACGCCGGCCAGATCCTGGCCTTCGCCGACATCTTCCCCGGCGCCCGCGTCGTGGAGGCAGGCGTCGGATCGGGCGCTCTCTCCACCTTCCTGCTGCGCGCCATCGGTGAGCAGGGCATGCTGCACTCGTACGAGCGCCGCGAGGACTTCGCCGAGATCGCCCAGCAGAACGTCGAGCGCTACTTCGGCAGCCCGCACCCGGCCTGGCAGCTCACCATCGGCGACCTCCAGGACAACCTGTCGGACACCGAGGTGGACCGGGTCGTCCTGGACATGCTCGCCCCGTGGGAGTGCCTGGAGGCCGTCTCCAAGGCGCTGGTGCCCGGCGGCATCGTCTGCGCGTACGTCGCCACCACCACCCAGCTGTCGCGGACGGTCGAGTCCCTCCGCGAGATCGGCTGCTTCGCCGAGCCGCAGCCCTGGGAATCCATGATCCGCAACTGGCACGTCGAGGGCCTCGCCGTCCGCCCGGACCACCGGATGATCGGCCACACCGGCTTCCTGGTGACCGCCCGCCGCCTGGCCGACGGGGTCGAGCCCCCGATGCGCCGCCGCCGTCCCTCCAAGGGCGCCTACGGCGAGGACTACGACGGCCCCGGCGGCCGGAGCGGTTCCGCCGACCGGAGCGCTTCCGCCGACCGCGACTGACGGCGGCCGCTCCACCTCCGGCCGACCGCGGGACCCACGAAGTCGCGCGGCACCGGCCGACCGCGTGACTCCCCGAGCCGCGCGGCACCGACGACCGCGACCGACCGTGGTGACCGACCACCACGACCGGCTCGCGGCGCAGTGACGGGCGCCGCCGCCCCGCCCACCCGGACCGACCCGGGCAGGCGGGGCGACGGCGCCCTTCGCACACCCTCAGCCGGAACCGGCCCTTCGCCTTCCCCGGTTCCGCGCCCTCCGGTTCCGGCGGTGGCCCCCGCACACCCCGCTGTTCCCTGCCCGTGTGAGGTGTGGCACGATGCTGGCCACCCCCTGCCGCCGATGCCCGGCAGGGACGTTCCACATGCTCCCCGGAAACATCAGGAGACAGACCGCGTGCAGCCCTCCGTGCTCCCGGATCTCGCGCACAACGACTCCAGGGCGATGCACTGGCTCGCCACCGCCGCGGCGGTGTTCGCGACCGTGGCCGTCGCCGGCCTGCTGCAGCCCGGCGACCCGACCGCGACAGCGTCCGCCGCGACCGCCGCTCCGGCCGGCACCGCCGCCCCCGAGGTCACCGCCGGGGCCCCCGACCCCACCGGTGTGGTCTTCCCGCTCACGTGCGGGAGCGTGGGCCAGGCCGTCGGACGGCAGGCCCGGGGCGACCTGGACGGCGACGGGAAGCCCGAGACCGTGGTGGCCGTCCACTGCGCCGCCGGCTCCGGCACCCCGCCGGACGGCGTCTACGTCCTGACACACGGAAGCGGGGCCGCACCCCGGGTCGTGGCGACCCTGGTGGACCCCGCTCTGCGGCTGACGGTCGGTGAACTCGCCGTCGAGAACGCCGTCGTCTCCGCGACCACGCTCGGCTACTCCTCGGACCAGGTGCCCAGCTGCTGCCCCGACCAGCGCGAGGAGACCACCTGGCGCTGGTCGGGCGGAGCCTTCGTCAGGTCCGTCGCGCGGCCCGACGCCGGCGTCTGACCGGCCCCGGGCCCCGCGCCGGACGCCGCCTACGCCGCGTCCGGCCCGTACACCTCGACGCTGTCCGAAACTCGACGTACGTGAATGCAGTCGCCGGGGCACTCCTTGGCCGAATCCACCACGTCCGTCAGCAGCGGCAGCGGAACCCGCGTGGTGGCGCCCGGCTCCTGGAGCAGCTCGTCGTCGGCGCTCTTCACGTAGGCCAGCCCGTCGATGTCCAGCTCGAACACTTCGGGGGCGTACTGGACGCAGATCCCGTCGCCCGTGCAGAGGTCCTGGTCGATCCAGACCTCCAGATCCTCGGTGTCGCTCGCGCCGGGCGAGTCCTGCTGCGCGGTCATATGTCCTGCCGATCCCTGCGTATCTCAACCAATTGAAGCCAGCCCTGACGGGTGTTGAACGGTTCGACGATACAACTGGCTGCTTTCGCGTGCCCAAGGGTGGGTATTCCCTTGGCACGAGGGGGAGAGCAAGGGTGAAGATCGGACACACCCCGCAGTCTTTGTGATCTAGGGGTTTCAATCACCACCCACGCAGGTAGGGTCAGGAAGCGTCCAGCTCCCCTTGGAGGAGGTGAGGACCGTGGCAGCCCACGACGACGACATCAACCGCGGCATCCGGCCCGGGCGGGGGTCAGAAGACCCGTCGGGCCAGGTCGCCTATCTTGAGCAGGAAATCGCCGTCCTGCGACGTAAGCTCGCCGACTCTCCGCGTCATTCGAGAATTCTCGAAGAGCGGGTCGTCGAGTTGCAGACCAGTCTGTCCGGTGTGACCGCACAGAACGAACGGCTCGCCCATACGCTCCGCGAGGCCCGCGACCAGATCGTGGCTCTCAAGGAGGAGGTCGACAGGCTCGCGCAGCCGCCTGCCGGCTTCGGCGTGTTCCTGCAGGCCAATGAAGACGGTACCTGCGACATCTTCACCGGGGGCCGCAAGCTCCGGGTGAACGTGAGCCCCAGCGTCGAGCTCGAAGGCCTCCGGCGAGGCCAGGAGGTCATGCTCAACGAAGCGCTCAACGTGGTCGAGGCCATGGAATTCGAGCGGGCCGGGGACATCGTCACCCTCAAGGAGATCCTTGAGGACGGCGAGCGCGCCCTGGTGATCGGGCACACCGACGAGGAACGGGTGGTGCGGCTCGCCGAGCCGCTGCTCGACATCACCATCCGCCCCGGCGACGCGCTCCTGCTGGAACCCAGGTCCGGTTACGTCTACGAAGTGGTGCCCAAGAGCGAGGTCGAGGAACTCGTCCTCGAAGAGGTCCCGGACATCGACTACGACAAGATCGGCGGTCTGGGCGACCAGATCGAGCTGATCCGCGACGCGGTCGAGCTCCCGTACCTCCACCCCGACCTCTTCAAGGAACACGAACTCCGTCCGCCGAAGGGCATCCTGCTCTACGGTCCGCCCGGCTGCGGCAAGACGCTCATCGCCAAGGCAGTCGCCAACTCGCTCGCCAAGAAGGTCGCCGAGGTGACCGGCCAGCCCGCGGGGAAGAGCTACTTCCTCAATATCAAGGGCCCCGAGCTCCTCAACAAGTACGTCGGTGAGACCGAGCGGCACATCCGCCTCGTCTTCCAGCGTGCCCGGGAGAAGGCGAGCGAGGGCACCCCCGTCATCGTCTTCTTCGACGAGATGGAATCCCTTTTCCGTACCCGCGGCAGCGGCGTCAGCTCGGACGTGGAGAACACCATCGTCCCGCAGCTGCTCGCCGAGATCGACGGTGTGGAAGGGCTGGAGAACGTCATCGTCATCGGCGCCTCCAACCGCGAGGACATGATCGACCCGGCCATCCTCCGGCCCGGCCGTCTCGATGTGAAGATCAAGATCGAGCGTCCGGACGCGGAGGCCGCGAAGGACATCTTCGCGAAGTACCTGACCGCGTCGCTCCCGCTGCACTCGGACGATCTGTCCGAGCACGCCGGCTCCAAGCCGGCCGCCACGCACGCGATGATCCAGTCCGTGGTGGAGCGGATGTACACGGAATCCGAGGAGAACCGGTTCCTCGAAGTCACCTACGCCAACGGTGACAAGGAAGTCCTCTATTTCAAGGACTTCAACTCCGGCGCGATGATCCAGAACATCGTCGACCGGGCCAAGAAGATGGCCATCAAGGCATTCCTCGAAGAAGGCCAGAAGGGCATTCGCGTCTCCCATCTCCTCCAGGCGTGCGTGGACGAGTTCAAGGAGAACGAGGACCTGCCCAACACCACCAACCCGGACGACTGGGCCCGGATCTCCGGAAAGAAGGGCGAGCGGATCGTCTTCATCCGCACGCTCGTCACCGGAAAGCAGGGCGCGGACACCGGCCGGTCCATCGACACGGTCGCGAACACC
Organism: Streptomyces sp. NBC_01335; assembly: GCF_035953295.1. Lineage (GTDB taxonomy): Bacteria > Actinomycetota > Actinomycetes > Streptomycetales > Streptomycetaceae > Streptomyces. The sequence continues at coordinate 1,390,470 of NZ_CP108370.1, read as the reverse complement.
GGTCAGTACCTGTAACGAGCGGACCGGCTGCGGCTGCCCCACCGGGCAACCGCAGCCGGCTGTTTTCCCCGGAGTTCCAGCCGTATTCGCGCCGCATCCGAACAATGACGTAATGGATCTCCCCACCGGGGCAGAGGCGCTCTAGGCTCTGACGTACCGCCGACCGCGCAGTGCGGGGCCGGACGACCGCGCACGCAACCGGACAAGCAGCGGTACTTGAGCGCCGTTCCCGGAGGGGACGACGCCGGGCAAGGAGGGCCGCATGACCGTACGGCGAGTAATGGGCATCGAGACGGAGTACGGAATCTCCGTCCCCGGCCACCCCAACGCCAATGCCATGCTCACCTCGTCCCAGATCGTCAACGCCTACGCGGCGGCGATGCACCGGGCGCGCCGCGCCCGCTGGGACTTCGAGGAGGAGAATCCGCTGCGGGACGCGCGAGGCTTCGACCTCGCCCGCGAGACCGCCGACTCCAGCCAGCTCACCGACGAGGACATCGGTCTGGCCAACGTCATCCTGACCAACGGCGCCCGCCTCTACGTCGACCACGCGCACCCCGAGTACAGCTCCCCGGAGATCACCAACCCCCGGGACGCGGTCCTCTGGGACAAGGCCGGCGAGCGCATCATGGCCGAGGCCGCCGAACTGGCCGCCGCCATCCCCGGCGCCCAGCCGATCCACCTCTACAAGAACAACACCGACAACAAGGGCGCCTCCTACGGCACGCACGAGAACTACCTGATGAGACGGGACACCCCCTTCTCGGACATCGTGCGCCACCTGACCCCGTTCTTCGTCAGCCGCCAGGTCGTCACCGGGGCCGGCCGGGTCGGGATCGGGCAGGACGGCCGAGACCACGGCTTCCAGCTCAGCCAGCGCGCCGACTACTTCGAGGTGGAGGTGGGGCTGGAGACGACGCTGAAGCGCCCCATCATCAACACCCGGGACGAGCCGCACTCCGACGCGGAGAAGTACCGCAGGCTGCACGTCATCATCGGGGACGCCAATCTCTCCGAGATCTCGACCTATCTGAAGCTCGGTACCACCGCCCTGGTCCTCTCGATGATCGAGGACGGGTTCATCAACGTGGACCTCGCCGTCGACCAGCCCGTACGGACCCTCCACCAGGTCTCGCACGACCCGTCCCTGCAGCGCCTGATCACGCTCCGCAGCGGCCGCACACTCACCGCGGTGCAGCTCCAGATGGAGTACTTCGAGCTGGCCCGCAAGTACGTCGAGGAGCGGTACGGCTCCGACGCCGACGACCAGACCCGGGACGTCCTGGTGCGCTGGGAGGACACCCTCAACCGCCTGGAGAACGACCCGATGAGCCTGTCCGGGGAGCTGGACTGGGTGGCCAAGCGGGCCCTCATGGACGGCTACCGGCGCCGGGACGGCCTGGAGTGGGACGCACCGCGCCTGCACCTGGTGGACCTCCAGTACGCGGACGTACGGGCCGACAAGGGCCTCTACAACCGCCTCGTGGCCGGCGGGCGGATGAAACGCCTGCTGGCGGAGGACGAGGTCGCCAGGGCGCGTACGAAGCCCCCGGAGGACACCCGGGCCTATTTCCGGGGCCGCTGCCTGGACCAGTACGCGGACGACGTGGCCGCCGCCTCCTGGGATTCGGTCATCTTCGACCTGCCGGGCCATGACTCCCTGCAACGGGTGCCCACCATGGAGCCGCTGCGCGGGACGCGGGAGCACGTCAAGAACCTCCTGGACCGCTGCCGCACGGCGGAGGAGCTGGTCCGGGTGCTGTCCGGCGGCTGAACGGGCCACCGGAGGGGAATGATCGGGACAGGGCCCGGACGTTGGAAAAGTACCGGGCCGATGTCGGACCCCGTGGGTAGGGTCTGATCAAGAGCTTCGAATGCTTCGAACCGAGCGGGGTGAGCTAGATGGCGACCAAGGACACCGGCGGCGGACAGCAGAAGGCGACGCGCTCCACCGAGGAGACCGAGGAGCAGGCGCAGGATGCGCAGGCTTCGGAGGACCTCAAGGAGCGCCAGGAGAAGCTGAGCGACGACGTCGACTCGGTCCTGGACGAGATCGACGACGTCCTGGAGGAGAACGCCGAGGACTTCGTGCGGAGCTTCGTACAGAAGGGCGGGGAGTAGTCCGCGCGGACACCTGTTCCGCGCGCCGGTCACCGGCGGTGAACGGGCGCTCCGCGCCCTGAACCGCCGGACCGGCTCCCCGGACGCGCGCCGCCGCTGACCGGGAGGTCACCGGCGGCCGCAGGGCCGCCGCGGGGGAGGCGGCCGGGGTGCGAACAGCTCCGCCGGCCGCTTCCCCCGTACAGGTGGATCACCGCCACCGGGCGGGTAGGGTCCGTGACGTACGGTGCTTCAACCGCACACCGGCCATCGGCGCATCGGGCGTCCGTCCCGACCCCGGCGGGCCGTCGCATGCATACCTGGAGGGAAACGCGTGGAAGCCAACACTCGTCACACCGGGCGTCTACCAGCTGCGTTCCTGACGCCGGGTTCGTCCTCGTTCATGGACTTCCTGTCCGACCACGCACCCGCGATGCTCCCGGGCAACCGGAACCTCCCGCCGCTCAAGGGGGCCGTCGAGGCGCCGCACGGGACGACCATCGTCGCGGCCTCGTTCCCCGGCGGCGTGGTGCTCGCCGGTGACCGGCGGGCGACCATGGGCAACATGATCGCCCAGCGCGACATCGAGAAGGTGTTCCCCGCCGACGAGTACTCCGCCGTCGGCATCGCGGGCACCGCGGGTCTCGCGGTGGAGATGGTCAAGCTCTTCCAGCTGGAGCTGGAGCACTTCGAGAAGGTCGAGGGCGCACAGCTCTCCCTGGAGGGCAAGGCCAACCGCCTCTCCACGATGATCCGCGGCAACCTGGCGATGGCCATGCAGGGACTCGCGGTCGTCCCCCTCTTCGCCGGCTACGACGTCGACAAGGGCCGGGGCAGGATCTTCTCCTACGACGTCACCGGAGGCCGCTCCGAGGAGCACGCCGGATACGCCTCCACCGGCTCCGGATCGCTCTTCGCCCGGGGCTCCATGAAGAAGCTCTACCGCGAGGACCTGACGGAGTCCCAGGCGCTCACCCTGGTCGTGCAGGCCCTGTACGACGCCGCGGACGACGACTCCGCGACCGGCGGCCCCGACGTGGCGCGCCGCATCTACCCGATCGTCACCGTCATCACCGACGAGGGCTTCCGCCGGCTGTCGGACGGGGAGTCCTCCTCGATCGCCCGCGAGATCCTGGAGCGCCGCCTCGAACACCCCGACGGCCCGCGCGCGGCTCTGCTCTGATCCGGCCCGGGGTTCCGGGGATTTCGAGATGCACTCGTCACTGACAGAAAGGGACGGATAGCCGGTGTCGACGCCGTTCTATGTCTCACCCCAGCAGGCCATGGCCGACCGGGCGGAATACGCCCGCAAAGGCATCGCCCGCGGTCGCAGCCTGGTAGTGCTGCAGTACGCCGACGGCATTGTGTTCGTCGGCGAGAACCCGTCCCGCGCGCTGCACAAGTTCAGCGAGATCTACGACCGGATCGGCTTCGCCGCCGCCGGCAAGTACAACGAGTACGAGAACCTCCGCATCGGCGGGGTGCGCTACGCCGATCTGCGCGGATACACCTACGACCGCGACGACGTGACGGCCCGTGGGCTGGCCAACGTCTATGCCCAGACGCTCGGCACCATCTTCTCCAGCGCGGCCGAGAAGCCGTACGAGGTGGAGCTGGTCGTCGCCGAGGTCGGCGCCGAGCCCGAGGGCGACCAGATCTACCGGCTGCCGCACGACGGCTCGATCGTGGACGAACACGGTTCGGTCGCGGTCGGCGGGAACGCCGAGCAGATCAGCACCTTCCTCGACCAGCGGCACCGCGACGGCATGACGCTCGCCGAGGCGCTCAAGCTCGCCGTGCAGGCGCTCTCCCGCGACCCCAACGGCAGCGAGCGGGAGATCCCCGCGGAGCGGCTTGAGGTCGCGGTGCTGGACCGGACCCGGCCCCAGCAGCGCAAGTTCAAGCGGATCGTCGGACGGCAGCTCGCGCGGCTGCTGGAGGCCGACGGCGCCGCGGCGACCACGCCCACGGACGCACCGTCCGACACGGAGGAGTCCGAGGGGACGAGCGGCCCCGCCGAGGAGTAGTCCGCAGCGGATCGACGCGGTGACGGTGCCCGGGTCCCGTCCGACCGGACGGGACCCGGGCACCGTCATGTCAGCCGTGCGACGGCGGTGGGGCGGTGGAGCCGCGCACCACCAGCTCCACCGGCAGGCTGCCGGTACGGACGGGGCGGCCGTCCAGCACCGCGAGCAGGGCCGTCATGCCCTGCTCGCCCACCTGCTCGGCGGGGAGCGCCACCGTGGTCAGCTCGGGCTCCACGGCGGTGGCGAGCGCCAGGTCGTCGAAGCCCGACACCGACAGGTCGTCGGGCACCCGCAGGCCCAGCCGCCGCGCCGCCTTGCAGGCGCCCGCCGCCAGCACGTCCCCGTCGCAGACCAGCGCGGTCGGCCGCGGCCCCGGCGCGGTCAGCGCCGCCTCGGCCGCCCGCAGCCCGCCGGAGACCTCCAGCGGCGAGGCGACCGTACGCAGCGAGGTGCCGGGCACGGCGGCGAGCGCCTCGCGCAGGGCGCGGGCGCGCACCGCGAAGGTCCACGAGTCGACGGCGGCGGCCACGTGCGTGAAACGGCGGTGGCCGAGGGCGAGCAGGTGTTCCGCGACCTGGCGCATCCCGTCCGCGATGTCGAGGTTCACCTGGGCCGCCGCGCCCGCCCCGGACGGGTCGCTGTCCAGCATCACCAGCGGCAGCTCCGTACCGCCCAGCGCCCCGAGGGCCTCGGTCGCCATGGACGAGGCGATCACGCCGTCGAGCGCCGCGCGGGCGCTGGCGAAGGGGTCCTTGGCCGGTCCGGTGCCGTCGGGCGACGGGTAGAGCACCACGCCGAAGTCGTGGTCGGCGGCGACCGAGGCGGCACCCGTGTAGACCCGGGCGAAGAACTCGTGGGTGAGCGCGGGCACCACCAGCAGCGCGGTCCTGGTCCGGCCCAGGCGCAGGCTGCGGGCGGCGAGGTTCGGGCGGTAGCCGAGTTCGCGCGCGCCGGCCCGGACCCGCTCGGCGGTGGCTTCCGACACCCGGCCGGGCCACTTGCCGCCCAGCACCAGGGAGACCGTCGCCTGCGACACCCCCGCGACCCGTGCCACGTCCCGGCTGGTGGGGCGGGCCGGAGCCGGCTGGGACGGGCTGCTCACTGGGGCCTCCGTGCGGGTGGTGGCGGTGCTGTCGATCGGTTCCGGCCAGGCGGCCGGTGCCGCGCGGTGGACCGGCGGACTGCGCACATGGTACGTATGACCCTCGACGTTATACGTAAAACCTCGGGCGGGCGCGGGCCCGTACCGGGGGAGAGGGGCGGGAATGGCCGCGGGATATCTGGACATCCTCCGGGAGCGGCACGCGGCCCGGCTGCTGACCGGCACCCTGGTCGGGCGGCTGCCGAACGGCATCGCCCCGATCGCGATCGTGCTCTTCACCCGGGCCGAGGGCGGCAGCTACTCGCTGGCAGGCGGGCTCGCCGCCGCGTACGGCCTCGCCACGGCGGTCGGGCAGCCGCTCCTCGGCCGGGCGGTGGACCTGTACGGCCAGCCGCGCGTGCAGTTCCCGGCGTCGATCGTCTCCGCCCTCGGCATGGTGCTGCTGGCCCTCGCGGGCCTGGACCCACTGCCGCTCGCCTATGCGGCGGTCATCGTCGCCGGGGTCGCCACCCCGCCCCTGGAGGGCGGGCTGCGCGCCCTCTGGCCGTCCGTCCTCGGGCAGCGGGAGGAGCGGGTGCACCGCGCCTACGCCCTGGACGCGGTCGCCCAGGAGGTCATGTTCACCGCGGGGCCGCTGCTGGTGACCCTGCTGGTGTCGCTCTGGTCGCCCGCCGTGGCCCTCCTCGTCGTCAACGCCGCCGGGGTCCTCGGGGCGCTCTCGGTGGTCCTGTCCGAGCCCTCCCGCACCTGGCGGTCCGCGCCCCGCGAGGCCCACTGGCTCGGCGCCCTGCGCTCGCCCGGACTCCTCGCCCTCCTCGGCTCGCTCTTCTTCGTCGGCCTCGCGCTCGGCTCGATCACCGTGGCGGGGGTCGCCTACGCCGACGACCAGGGCCGCGAGTCCGTGTACGGCTGGCTGATGGCGGCGCTCGGCCTCGGCGCGCTGCTGGGCGGCGCGGTCTACGGCGCCCGGCAGTGGGCCGGTGCGCCCGAGCGGCGGCTCCGCTCCATCGTGGCCCTGCTGGCCCTCGGCTACCTGCCGCTGGTGCTGACGCCCGGTGTGGTCGCGATGACGGCCCTGGCCGCCCTCGCCGGGGTGTTCCTCGCGCCGGCCATCGCCTGCTCGTTCATCGTGGTCGACCGGCACGCGCCCCGGGGCACCGTGACCGAGGCGTTCTCCTGGCTCGTGACGACCATCGGCGTGGGCGCGGCGGCCGGCACGGCGGTGGCCGGGCCCGCCGTCGAGCTGGGCGGGACGGCCTGGAGTTTCGCCGTTGCGGGAGCGGGCGGGGTCGCCGCGCTCATCGTCCTGCTGGCCACCGGAAAGGTCCTCGCAGTTCCCGCACCCACGGGCACCGTTGTGGCCGGATCGGAAAATGATCGAAACGGAGCTGTCGAACCCGGTTTCAGCTCACGCCGTAAGGCGTAATGTTCAGTCATGGACCGCCGCATTTTCGGGCTGGAGAACGAGTACGGCGTCACGTGCACGTTCAGGGGACAGCGCCGACTGTCACCTGACGAAGTGGCGCGCTACCTCTTCCGCCGTGTCGTGTCATGGGGCCGCAGCAGCAATGTCTTTCTGCGGAACGGCGCCCGCCTCTACCTCGACGTGGGTTCGCATCCGGAATACGCAACTCCCGAATGCGACAACCTCACTGAGCTTGTCACCCACGACAAGGCAGGCGAACGCATTCTGGAAGGTCTGCTCGTCGACGCCGAACGCCGCCTGCACGAGGAAGGAATCGCGGGCGACGTCTATCTCTTCAAGAACAACACCGACTCAGCGGGCAACTCCTACGGCTGCCACGAGAACTACCTCGTGGCCCGGCACGGGGAATTCTCCCGGCTCGCGGACATCCTCATTCCGTTCCTCGTCACGAGGCAGCTGATCTGCGGCGCGGGCAAGGTCTTGCAGACCCCCCGCGGAGCGGTCTACTGCGTGAGCCAGCGTGCCGAACACATCTGGGAGGGCGTCAGCTCCGCCACCACGCGCTCCCGGCCGATCATCAACACCCGCGACGAACCGCACGCGGACGCCGAGCGCTACCGCCGCCTGCACGTCATCGTCGGCGACTCGAACATGTCCGAGACGACCATGCTGCTCAAGGTCGGCGCCACCGACCTCGTGCTCCGCATGATCGAGGCGGGCACGGTGATGCGCGACCTGACGCTGGAGAACCCGATCCGGGCGATCCGCGAGGTCAGCCACGACACGACCGGCCGGCGCAAGGTGCGTCTGGCCAGCGGCCGCGAGGCGTCGGCCATCGAGATCCAGCGCGAGTACTACGACAAGGCGGTCGACTTCGTCGAACGCCGGGGCATCCGCACCGGCACCGTCGACCAGGTCCTCGAACTCTGGGGCCGCACCCTGGACGCGATCGAGGCGGAGGACCTCGACAAGATCGCCACCGAGATCGACTGGGTCATGAAGTACAAGCTCATCGAGCGGTACCGGGCCAAGCACAACATGACCATGTCGCACCCGAGGGTCGCTCAGATAGACCTCGCCTACCACGACATCCACCGGCGCCGGGGTCTGTACTACCTCCTGGAGCGCAAGGGCCAGGCCACCCGCATCTGCAACGACCTGAAGATCTTCGAGGGCAAGTCCGTGCCCCCGCAGACCACCCGGGCGCGGCTGCGCGGGGACTTCATCAAGCGGGCCCAGGAGCAGCGGCGGGACTTCACCGTCGACTGGGTCCACCTCAAGCTCAATGACCAGGCGCAGCGCACGGTGCTGTGCAAGGACCCGTTCCGGTCCGTCGACGACCGGGTGGAGAAGCTGATCGCGGGCATGTGAGGTCCCGCGCCCGCCGGCCTTCCGCGGCGGCGCGCAAAGTGGGCGTCACCGCCGAGTGTCACCGCGCAACCGGCGCGGACGGACAGGCCCCGGAACACCCGTTCCGGGGCCTGTCCGTGTGTCCGTGCCCCTTTCGGCACACGGCCCGGGTGCCGGTGCGTTCGAACACCACGCCGTACGGAGCGTGCGACGGTCGCACGCACGGGGGAGACGACCGGCCGGGCGGCGGCGCGGGGCGTCACGAACCGGCTCCGCGGCGTGCGGAGGCCGTAAGGTGTCCGGGACCCATGACTGTGTCGTCTGAGATCTGAGGAACCAGTGCGCCGACTTGCCGGCCTTCTCGTCGTCCCCCTGCTGCTGCTCTCCGTAGCGGCCTGCGGCAGCGACGACAAGGCCTCCGACTCCGCATCGTCCGAGACCGGCGTGCCCGCGATCACCGCGGGTGCCAAGTTCGGTGAGAAACCCACCCTCGCCAAGGGCGTGGGCGACCCGCCCAAGGAGCTGAAGACCACGGTCATCAGCGAGGGCGACGGCGCCACGCTGAAGAACGGCGACGCGGTCCAGGTCAACTACCTCGGCCAGGCCTGGGACTCCACGAAGCCCTTCGACAACAGCTTCGACCGCAAGAGCCCGTTCGATCTGACCCTGGGCGCCGGCATGGTCATCCAGGGCTGGGACAAGGGGCTCGTCGGCCAGAAGGTCGGCAGCCGCGTCCAGCTCGTCATCCCGCCGGACCTCGGCTACGGCGCGCAGGGGCAGGGCGACATCAAGCCCAACGCGACCCTCGTCTTCGTCATCGACGTCGTCAAGGCCACCCAGATCCCGACGTCCGCCGAGGGAACCAAGGTCACCCAGAACGACGCCGCGCTGCCGAAGGTCGGGACCAACACCGACGGCAAGGCGCCCAGCGTCACCGTCCCGAAGAGCGACCCGCCCGCCAAGCTCTCCTCCACCTACGTGCTGGAGTCCGACGGCGAGGTCGTCAAGGACACCGACAGCGTCGTGGTGAACTACGTGGGGCTGCTGTGGAAGGACGGAAAGACGTTCGACAGCACCTACGAACAAGGGAAGACGCAGACCTTCCCGCTGGAGCAGGTGACCCTCAAGGGTCTCAAGAACGGTCTGGTCGGCAAGAAGATCGGTAGCCGCGTCCTTCTGGTCATCCCGCCGGACCAGGCCTTCGGCGACACCGCGCAGCAGTCGATTCCCGCCAAGTCGACCCTGGTGTTCGCGGTGGACCTCCTGACGAAGATGTAAGACTGTCCCGGTTTGCAGTCCATCTTTTCTGAGGAGCAGTTTCAGTGAGCATCGAGAAGCCCGAGGTCGACTTCCCGGGTGGCGAGGCGCCGAAGGACCTTGAGATCAAGGAGATCTGGGAGGGCGACGGCGCCGTCGCCAAGGATGGCGACAACGTCTCCGTCCACTACGTGGGCGTGGCCTTCTCCACCGGCGAGGAGTTCGACTCCTCGTGGAACCGCGGCACGCCGCTCAAGTTCGAGCTCGGCTCCGGCATGGTCATCCAGGGCTGGGACCAGGGCGTCAAGGGCATGAAGGTCGGCGGCCGCCGCCAGCTGATCATCCCGGCGCACCTCGCCTACGGCGACCGCGGCGCGGGCCACGCCATCGCGCCGGGTGAGACGCTGATCTTCGTCTGCGACCTCGTCGCCGTCTGATCGTCCGGCGGTCCGACCATCTGACCGCCCGATCCTCTGGCCGGAAAGCGACCCTGTCGCCGTCCGTCGGGATCGCGCCTCCCCCGCGGAGGTCCGGGAGGGCCCGTGCCGTACGGCACGGGCCCTCCCGCCGTCCGTCCGGGGCACGCGTGTTTTTGCCGGGACCCCCGGGGGCGGTACGGTCGAGCGTCGTAGCGCATGGAGAGAAAGGGCGTCGATGGCGATTGCCAAGGCCGAGCGGCTGATGAACCTCGCGCTGTGCCTGCTGGGCACGCGGCGTCCGCTCAGCAAGCGTGAGCTGCGGGGCTCCATCGAGGCGTACCTCGAAGCCGGATCCGACGATTCCTTCAACCGGATGTTCGAGCGCGACAAGGACGACCTGCGCGAACTCGGCCTCGTCATCGAGACCGTCGAGGGACTCGACGGCGACATCGGCTATCTCGCCCGCCGCGACAGCAACCGCCTTCCGCCGATCACCCTCAGCGCGGAAGAGGCGGCGGCCCTGGAGATCGCCGCGAAGGTGTGGCAGCAGGCCCGCCTCGCCGGAGCCGCCAGCGGCGCGCTGCAGAAGCTCCGCGCCGCCGGAATGCCCGAGGCCGAGGACACGTACGAGGTACCGAGCGCCCTCGAGCCGCGCATCCCCGTGCACGAGGCCGCGTTCGAACCGCTGATGCTCGCCTGCCGCGACCGGCGCCCGGTCACCTTCGACTACCGCAAGGGCAACTCCGCCCACGCCGAGCAGCGCCAGGTCGAGCCCTGGGGGCTGGAGTGCTGGCGCGGCCACTGGTACCTGGCCGGCTGGGACCGCGAGCGGGGTGCCGAGCGCGTGTTCCGCCTCTCCCGCATCACCGGCAGGGTCCGCTCCCGCGCCGGAGTCTTCACCGCCGCCATCCCCGACGTGGTCACCGTCCGGGAGACCGTGGAGAGCTGGGCCGGCGAGACCGCCACCCGTACCGCCCGGATCAGACTGCGCACCGGGGCCGGCTTCCCGCTGCGCTCCCGCGCGGTCTCGACGCGGGACCTCGGCGACGGCTGGGACGAACTGGAGATCCCGTACGGGCACGGTCTGGACGCCTGGCTCGTCGAGTTCGGACCGGACGTCGTCGTGCTCGAACCCGCGGATCTGCGGGCCGATGTGGTCGACCGGCTGCGCGCCGTGGCCAAGGACTGAAGGACCGAGGGGGACGGCACCATGGCCACGAACGCGATCGACCAGACCCGGCGGATGCTCTCCCTGGTGACCTATCTGCGCGAGCGCCCCGGCGCCCACGTGCAGGACGTCGCCCGGGCCTTCGGCATCACCGAGGACGAGCTCATCTCCGACCTCGACGTGCTGCCCATGTGCGGGACCAGCTTCCGCGGCGGCGACCTGCTCGACATCGACACCGACGGCGACCGGATCTGGTGGCACAACCCGGACGACGTCGCCGAGCCGCTGCGGCTCGCCGCCGACGAGGCCACCGCGCTGCTCGTCGCCGCGCGTGCCGTCGCGACCCTGCCCGGACTGCGCGAGAGCGACCGGCTCGCGCTGGTCCGGGCCACCGCCAAGCTGGAGACCGCCGCCGGGGAGACCGGCGCGGCCAGCTCCCGGCTCTCGGTGACCTTCGAGTCCGAGGGCGGTGTCTTCGCCGAGGTCGACCGGGCCATCTCCGAGCGCAGACGGCTCTGGCTCCGCTACTACTCGCCCGCCCGCGACCAGCTCACCGAGCGCGAGGTGGACCCGATCCGGCTCTTCGCCGTGGGCCACACCTACCTGGAAGCCTGGTGCCGGCTCTCCGAGGACCGGCGCACCTTCCGCCTCGACCGGGTCGCGGAGATCAAGCTGCTCGACGCCCCGGCGGCACCCCCGGAGCTGGAGCTCCGGGACCTGTCGGAGGGGCTCGTGCAACCGGCCGCCGAGGACCCGGAAGTGGTGGTCGAGGTCGGCGCCGGCGGCCGCTGGGTCGCCGAGTACTACCCGCACGACCGCGCCGAGGAGCGCCCCGACGGCGGCCTGCGGATCACCTTGCGCACCCCGGACCCGGCCTCCTTGCGGAGGCTGGCGCTCCGCCTGGGCGGCGAGGGCCGCATCGTCTCGCCCCTCGAGCTCGCCGACAGCGCCCGCCGGGCCGCCGCCGAAGCGCTCGCCGCCTACGACGGCGTGGTCTGACGATGACGGGAACACAGGACGGCACCATGTCCCGGAGGCCACGCGTGACGGGAGCCGCGGAAGCGGGCCGTCTCGCGGCGGCCCCCCTCGTGACGTTCCGGGCGGGCTGCCCCGACTGCCGTACGCGCTTCGAGCTCGGCGCCGAGGCGCTGCGCCTTGCGATCGGGGCGGGCCCCCGCACCACCTTCTACTCCTTCACCTGCCCCGAGTGCGGCTCGGCCGTGCGCAAGCCCGCCGGGGAGCGCATCGTCGAACTCCTCACCGGCGGCGGCGTACGGACCCTGCGGCTGCACACCGCTCCCTGAAGTCCGTACCGCTCTTCCCGAAAGAGGCTCCGCCGCATGCTCTGGCCCATGCTCGCCATCGCCCTGGGATTCCTGGGGATCGCCGTCCTCGGCGTGCTCGCCGTCCGGGTCTTCCTGGAAGTCCGGCGGCTGGGCCGTCAGGTGGCGGTCACCTCGGAGCGGATCAACCGGGCCGCCCAGGACCTGGAGCGGGCCGCGACCCGTCTGGCCTCCACGGCCGACGTACTGCGTTGAAGGCCGTTCCGCAGACGTCGACCGGAACCGCGCCCTCTGGAAATCCCGGACCGCGCGGTACCCTGCTGAGGTCGGTCCAGGCAGGAGGCGTGGTCCGGAACCGCGCGTATACGCAGGCATTGCCTCGCGTTTACTCCTGCGGGTTACGATCGCTGCCAGCTGACGGGTCGGACACCTGTCCGACTGATCGGGTAGTGAGCCCGCTCCTCCAGTCACCCCAGTGAGAAGGAAGTCGCACACATGATCGGCAATCTGAAGCCCCTAGAGATCGTTCTGATCATCGCTGTCATCCTGCTGCTCTTCGGTGCCAAGAAGCTTCCGGACATGGCGCGTTCGCTCGGCAAGTCCGCCCGCATCCTCAAGAGCGAGGCCAAGGCGATGAAGCGCGACGACGCCGAGCCCGCCACCCCGGCCGCCGAGACGGTCGCGGACCCCGCCCCGCAGGCCGCCGCCACCCGTACCATCCAGGCCGCCCCGGGCGATGTCACCAGCTCCCGCCCCGTCGCCGAGCCCAAGCCCACCACCCAGAGCTGACAGCTGATCCGTTCCACCGACAGCTGTCGCACGAGACGAGGGAAGTGGGTTGCTCAAGTCTGCCCGCAAGCAGGAGAAGAACGACGAGGGGCGGATGCCCCTCCTCGATCACCTGCGTGAGCTGCGTAACCGGCTTCTGAAGGCCGTTCTGGCCATTGTCGTGGTGACGATCGTCGCCGCCTTCTTCCAGAAGGACATCTACGACTTCCTTCTGAGGCCGATCCTCTCGTCGGTCGGCTGCAAGAACGGCGTGGTCACCGCGATCAACGGCAAGCCGTGCGCGTTGCTGAAGACCGACACCCTGATGGCGCCGTTCACCAACGCCCTCAAGGTCGCCCTGATGTCCGGCGTGCTTCTCGCCACGCCGGTCTGGCTCTACCAGCTCTGGGCCTTCGTGGCCCCGGGGCTGCACAAGAACGAGAAGCGGTACGCCTACGGCTTCGCCGTCCTCGGCGCCCCGCTCTTCCTGGCCGGCGGCTACCTCGCCTACCTGATCCTGCCGCAGACCGCGCAGATCATGCTCGGCTTCAGCCCGGACAGCGTGCAGAACCAGATCGGGCTCGACAGCTACCTCGACCTGCTGACCCGCATGATCGTGGTCTTCGGCCTGGCCTTCGAGCTTCCCCTGCTGCTCGTCGCGCTGAACCTCACCGGGATCGTCACCGGCAAGCGGATGCTCGGCTGGTGGCGCGGGATGATCGTCGGCCTCACCGCCTTCGCCGCCATCGCCACCCCCGGCGGCGAGCCGCTGTCGATGCTGCTGCTGGCCGGCCCGCTGGCCGTCCTGTACTTCTTCGCGACCGGCTTCTCGCTCCTGAACGACAAGCGCCGCAACCGCGGCAACCCGGACGCCGACCTCGACGACGACGAGGCCTCGGAGCTCGACCTCACTCCCGAACGCATCGACACCGTGGAGAGCGTGCCCGCGGGCCGGGCCACCCTTCCCGGGCAGGCGTCGGGCGAGCAGGACGGTGCCGGATCGCAACATCTCAACGGTTACGACGACATCACCTGACCTTGTAGGGTCCGGCGGGTGACCAGCGAGATCACCCTCTTCGTCAATCCCACCGCGGGCAGCGGCCGGGGCGCGCACGCCGCGCAGCCGGCCGCTTCCGCGTTGCGGGACGCCGGATTCTCCGTACGGACCGTGCTCGGCGAGGACGCGGACGACGCACTCGGCCGGGCCCGGGAGGCGGTGGCCTCGGGCACCGGTGCGCTGATCGCGGTGGGCGGCGACGGCATGGTCTCCCTCGCGCTCCAGGCGGTGGCCGGTACCAGGACCCCGCTCGGGGTGGTCGCCGTGGGCACCGGCAACGACTTCGCCCGGACCCTCGGGCTCCCGGTGCGCGACCCGGCGGCGGCCGGACGGCTGGCCGCCGACGCCCTGAAGCGGGACCGCATACGCACCCTCGACCTCGGACGGGCCGGCGACCGGTGGTTCGGCACCGTGCTGGCGTCCGGCTTCGACTCCCGGGTCAACGACCGGGGCAACCGGATGCGCCTGGTCCCCGGCCGCTTCAAGTACGACCTGGCGATCCTCGCCGAGCTGGCCTCCTTCCGGCCGGTGCCGTACCGGATCCGGCTGGACGGCGGGGCCGTCCAGGAGGTCGAGGCGACCCTCGTCGCCGTCGGCAACGGGACCTCCTACGGCGGCGGCATGCGGATCTGCGCGGACGCCGCCATGGACGACGGGCTCTTCGACGTGACCGTCGTCGGCGACTGCAGCCGCACCACCCTGCTGAAGGTCTTCCCGCGGGTCTACCGGGGCACCCACCTCACCCACCCCGTGGTCACCGTCCACCGCGCCGCCTCCGTGGAACTGGCCGCCGCCTCCACCACCGCCTACGCCGACGGCGAACCCCTGGGAGCGCTCCCGCTGACGGCGGTGTGCGTACCGGGCGCCGTACGGGTCCTCACGGGCTGAGCGCACACCCGGGCCGGAGCGGACGGCCGGAAAAAAGGGCGCATGGACTGTCGGAGGTGGCGGGTAGGCTCGTCGACAAGATGACAGAGGACCTCTCACCAGCCGAGCGCTACCACGCCTCCCGCCTCCGCCAGGCCGAGATGGCCACGGCGCTGTGGCCCTTCCGCGAGATGTACGAGTTCGAACTCGACCCCTTCCAGATCGAGGCCTGCAAGGCACTGGAAGCGGGCAAGGGCGTGCTGGTCGCGGCCCCGACCGGTTCGGGCAAGACGATCGTCGGCGAGTTCGCGGTGCACCTCGCCCTGGAGCAGGGGCGCAAGTGCTTCTACACCACCCCGATCAAGGCGCTCTCCAACCAGAAGTTCGCCGACCTGGCCAAGCGCTACGGCGCCGACAAGGTCGGCCTGCTGACCGGTGACAACAGCGTCAACTCCGAGGCGCCGGTGGTCGTGATGACCACCGAGGTCCTGCGGAACATGCTGTACGCGGGCTCCCAGTCCCTGAACGGCCTCGGATACGTCGTGATGGACGAGGTGCACTACCTCTCCGACCGCTTCCGGGGCGCGGTCTGGGAGGAAGTGATCATCCACCTGCCCGACTCCGTGACCCTGGTCTCGCTCTCCGCGACCGTCTCCAACGCCGAGGAGTTCGGCGACTGGCTGGACACCGTGCGCGGGGACACCGAGGTCATCGTCTCCGAGGAGCGGCCGGTTCCGCTCTGGCAGCACGTGCTGGCCGGGCGCCGGATGTACGACCTCTTCGAGGAGGAGACCGACCACGGAGGCCGGGGCTCCGCCCGCCGCGAGACCAACCCCGACCTCATCCGGCTCGCCCGCATGGAGAACCAGGGCGGGTACAACCCGCGCGACCGCCGCCGCGGCAAGATGGTGCGCGAGGCGGACCGCGAGCGCGAGCGCCGCCAGCGCAGCCGGATCTGGACCCCCTCGCGCCCCGAGGTGATCGACCGGCTGGACGCCGAGGGGCTGCTGCCCGCGATCACCTTCATCTTCAGCCGGGCCGGCTGCGAAGCCGCCGTGCAGCAGTGCCTCGCCGCCGGGCTGCGGCTCAACGACGAGGACAAGCGCCGCCTGGTGCGGGAGATCGTCGAGGAGCGGACCGCCTCCATCCCCGCCGAGGACCTCCACGTCCTCGGGTACTACGAATGGCTCGAGGGCCTGGAGCGGGGCATCGCCGCGCACCACGCGGGCATGCTGCCGACCTTCAAGGAGGTCGTGGAGGAGCTCTTCGTCCGCGGTCTCGTCAAGGCCGTCTTCGCCACCGAGACCCTCGCGCTCGGCATCAACATGCCGGCGCGTTCGGTGGTGCTGGAGAAGCTCGTCAAGTGGAACGGCGAGCAGCACGCGGACATCACGCCCGGCGAGTACACCCAGCTCACCGGGCGCGCGGGACGCCGCGGCATCGATGTCGAGGGCCACGCCGTGGTGCTCTGGCAGCGGGGCATGGACCCGGGCGCGCTGGCCGGGCTCGCGGGCACACGCACGTACCCGCTCCGCTCCAGCTTCCGCCCGTCGTACAACATGGCGGTCAACCTGGTGCAGCAGTTCGGGCGGCACCGCTCGCGCGAGCTGCTGGAGACCTCCTTCGCGCAGTTCCAGGCGGACCGCTCGGTCGTCGGGATCTCCCGCCAGGTCCAGCGGAACGAAGAGGGCCTGGAGGGGTACCGCGAGGGCATGACCTGCCACCTCGGGGACTTCGAGGAGTACGCCCGCCTGCGGCGGGACCTCAAGGACCGCGAGACCGACCTCGCCAAGCAGGGCGCCTCGCAGCGCCGTGCCGCCGCCGCCTCCTCGCTGGAGAAGCTCAAGCCGGGCGACATCATCCACGTGCCGACCGGCAAGTTCGCCGGCCTCGCGCTGGTGCTGGACCCCGGGATCCCCGCCGGGCGGGTCGACGGCCACCGCGGTTTCGACCAGCACGACGGTCCGCGCCCGCTGGTGCTCACCGCCGAGCGCCAGGTCAAGCGGCTGGCGTCGATGGACTTCCCGGTGCCGGTGGAGGCCATCGAGCGGATGCGGGTGCCCAAGACGTTCAACCCCCGCTCGCCCCAGTCCCGTCGCGACCTCGCCTCCGCCCTGCGCACCAAGGCCGGGCACATCGTGCCGGACCGCCACCGCAAGGGGCGCGCCGCGGCGGCGGACGACCGGGAGATCGCGCGCCTGCGCACCGAGCTGCGGGCCCACCCGTGCCACGGCTGCGACGAGCGCGAGGACCACGCGCGCTGGGCGGAGCGGTACCACCGCCTCAAGCGCGACACCCGGCAGCTGGAGAACCGCATCGAGGGGCGGACGAACACCATCGCCCGCACCTTCGACCGGATCGTGGCCCTGCTGACCGAGCTGGACTACCTGCGTGCCAACGAGGTCACCGAACACGGCCGACGGCTGGCCCGGCTCTACGGCGAGCTCGACCTGCTGGCCAGTGAGTGCCTGCGGGACGGGGTCTGGGAAGGCCTCAACCCCGCCGAACTCGCGGCCTGCGTCTCGGCGCTGGTGTACGAGGCGCGGCAGGCGGACGACGCGGTGGCGCCCAAGCTGCCGTCCGGCCCGGCGAAGACCGCCATGGCCGAGATGGTCCGCATCTGGGGACGGCTCGACGCCCTGGAGGAGGACTTCAAGATCAACCAGACGGAGGGGGTCGGCCAGCGCGAGCCCGACCTCGGCTTCGCCTGGGCGGTCTACATGTGGGCCTCCGGCCGCACCCTGGACGAGGTGCTGCGCGAGGCCGAGATGCCGGCCGGCGACTTCGTCCGCTGGTGCAAGCAGGTCATCGACGTGCTCGGCCAGGTGGCCGCCGCTGCCCCGCGCGAGGGCAGCACGGTCGCGAAGAACGCCCGCAAGGCCGTCGAAGGAGTGCTGCGCGGCGTGGTGGCGTACAGCTCGGTCGGCTGAGGCGGCACGCACCGACGGAGCGGGCCCGGGAGCGTGATGCTCCCGGGCCCGCTCCGCGTGCCCCCGCCGTCCGTGGTCAGCGGACGGCGGGGTGGGTCCGCTGCTCAGCGGACGGTGGTGGTCCGCTGCTCCCGCAGGGCCGCGCAGTTGGAGTTCTCCACCGACACGTAGACGTTGTCGATGTTGCCGCCCCAGCTCACGCAGTGGCCCTTGCCGTAGACGCGGGCCGGACCCGCGTACGAGGTGTAGTTCCCGTAGTCCTCGGCGTAGCCGTCGGTGTCCGACACGTAGATGTACGCGGACATGGGCTTGAGGGTGCCCGGGTTGGTGCGGATGGTCGCGACGCAGTTGTTGCCGTTGGCGGAGTTGTACGTCAGGTAGACGGTGCCCAGCGAACCGACGGGCGCCGAGTTCACCGTCTTGTAGCCACTGCCGCAGACCGCCTGCGGTGTGACGTTGGGCGCGGCCTGAGCGGTGGCGGCGAACGCCACCGAGCTGCCCGCCACGAGCGCGGTCAACGCTCCGGCAGCCGCGACAATGCGCGTGAATCCCATAATTTCCCCCTTGTGACGCTGGGAGCGTTTGCTCCCACTTGATGTGACCCTCCAACGGCACGGATGGTTGCACGCGGATTTCGCGGAGGTACGGGGGGACCCTCCACACCCCTCAGCTCTCCCGCTTCTCCCGCTTCTCCAGCAGCGAGCGCCGGGCGGCCCGGGTGCGCAGAGCCCGGTAGCGGAGAGCGTCGAGCGGACTCGGGAGATAGCGCCAGGGAAGGGCGTTCAGACAGCCGTCGACGTGGCGGAACTGTGCCACGGCCTCGCGGTACCGCCCCTGGTGGACGAGGACGTAGCCCACCAGGTGGCGGACGTACGGCAGCCGGGGATGATCGTCCGGCGCGGCGGCCATGTCCACCAGCGCGGCGTCGACCATGGCGCGCACCCGCGGTGACGTGAAGGACGCGGCGGGCGGCGCCATGTCGCTGTTCTCGAACCACGCGATCAACGGGAGGGCCACCAGCAGGCTCCCGGCGGGCGCGTTCCGGGCGGCCTTCTCCGCGAAGTCGTGGGCGATCTGCTTGGAGCCGTGCCACTTGGCGCACCAGTACTGCAGGGCGCTGAGGTGCGCGTCGAAGTGGTACGGGGCGCGCTCCGTTATCTCGCGCCACACCAGATGCATGTCGCGGTTCGGGTAGCTGAGTCCCATCGCCATCCAGATCTCGGCGACGTGGGGCGTCGGGTCCGCCGGGTTGAGCCCGGCGGCCCGCACGAGGTCGTCGCGGGACTCCCACAACGCCTGATGGAAACGCGCGAAACGAGCCCGGGACGTGGCGGTCGCCCGCATCGCTCCCCGGAGCTTCCACGCGTACGCGATCCGGGCGCGCGCACGGACCACCGCCGCATCCGGGTCGTAGGGCCGGGCGGCCTCCCACGCCAGCAGCCATCCGTCCCCGTCGAGGGCCGCGACCCGGCCCAGCACATCGCTGTACAGGGCGCGGCGCTCCCAGTCCTCGCCGGCGTCGGCGAGGAGCAGCGCCGCCGGCTCCCACTTCTGCCGCCGGGCCGCGGCGGCCGCCTTTTGCAACGCGGGATCCGGACCCGCCAGTCGGCGGGTCTGCCACTTCAGCGGGAGGAGGAAGAACCAGAACAGGCAGACGACCGCCACAAAGACCAGGAAAGACACCGCGGATGACCCCAAGACGCTCTGCACGCAGGGAGACGGGAAGACCCACGCCCCCGGCGGCGTGGGCCGGGTGAACCGTCGGTCCGACACACCCGGACGTCACGCCGAATGATCATCGTAAGTGTGTTCTCCCGCCGTGGTGACGGCAGATGGGCCCCGAACCCGGATCAGGCGGCCGACGTCCTCGCGGCGTCCCGCTTGGCGACTTCCTCGCGCACGATCGGGATCACGTGGCGGCCGAAGTCGATCGCGTCGTCGAGCAGGTCGTACCCCCGGGCCGACAGGATCTCGACGCCCAGGTCGTAGTAGTCCAGCAGGGCCTGCGCGACCGTCTCCGGGGTGCCCACCAGCGCCGTGGAGTTGCCCGCGCCGCCCGTCTCGGCCGAGGTCGGCGTCCACAGCGCGCGGTCGTGGCGCTCACCCCGGTCCGCGACCGCGAGCAGCCGCTGGGAGCCCGCGTTCTGCGGGTTCGTCAGCGGGTGGCGGCGGCTCGGCGGGCCACCCGCCTTGCGGGCCTTGATCCGGTCGAGCGTCCGGTGCGCCTTCTCCCAGGCGAGCTCCTCCGTCGGCGCGATGATCGGGCGGAACGCCACCTGGATCCTCGGCACGTCGGTGCGCCCCGCCGCCTTCGCCGCCGCCTTGACCGAGGCGATCTGCTCGGCGGTCTCGGCCAGCGGCTCGCCCCAGAGGCAGAAGATGTCGGCCTCGGCGCCCCCGGCCGCGTACGCCGCCGGGGACGAACCCCCGAACGAGACCTGCGGGTGGGGCCGCTGGACGGGGAAGGTGTCGCTCACGAAGTCGTTGAAGCGGTAGTGCGTGCCCTCGTGGTCGAAGGGCTCGTGGGAGGTCCACGCCTTCTTGATGATCTGGATGGCCTCGCGGGTGCGGGCGTACCGCTCGTCCTTGGTGAGGAAGTCGCCCTCGCGCTGCTGCTCGTGGTCGTTGCCGCCGGTGATGAAGTGGACGGCGAGCCGGCCGTCGCTGATCCGGTCGAGCGTGGCGAAGGTCTTCGCGGCGAACGTCGGGTACGAGACGTTGGGCCGGTGTGCCACGAGGATCTGGAGCCGGTCCGTACGGGCGGCGATGAACGCGGCGGCCGGGGACGGGTCGGGGGAGCCGGAGCCGTACGCGAAGAGCACCCGGTCCCAGCCGTGGTTCTCGTGGGCGCGGGCCAGCTTGAGCGTGTACTCCTTGTCGAAGGACGCTCCCGAGCGGGGCGTCACCTCGGAACCCTCGTTGGTCGCGGCGATGCCGAGGAACTCTACGGGCATGGTGAAGCCTCATCTTCTGCTGCGGGTGGAACCGGCCGGACGGCGCGGTGCTGTCGTGCTGACGGAGAAGCAGTCAGGGACGACAGGACGCCGACCACACGCGACCGAAGTCGATGTGGTCGCGGGTGACCAGCCGCAGCTGAGGGCGCATTCGCCCAGTGCACCAGCCGGATCGGTCCGGCGTCAACGGGGTGTCCGAACGGTGGGCACGGGTTCCACGGGACAGCCTTCAGCCGTCCAGACGGAGGGCGAGCACCGTCAACTCGGCGGTACGCAGGACCCGTTCTCCGTAGCCGGGCAGCGGTACGTGGAGCGGCTCCGTCCAGCGGGCGGGGATCGCGCTCATGCCGTGCACGGCGCCCGCGAGCGCGCCGGTCACGGCAGCCACCGTGTCGGTGTCCCCGCCGACGTCGATCGCCGCCGCGAGCGCGGCCTCGAACGAGGGTGTCGTCCGCAGGGCCCACACGGCGGTGCCCAGGCAGGGCCACACCGCACCGTTGAACTCGGTCGCCAGGCCCGGGTGCCAGTCCGGGGCGAGTACAGCTGCCCAGCGGGCGCGCTGGTCCTCGCGTACCTCGGCGAGGGCGGCAGGCAGGGCGGCCGCGGGGTCGCCGCCGCCGAGCGCCACCCTGATGAGCTCGTGGAGGAGGGCGGTGCCCTCCCAGGCGGCCGGGTCGCCGTGGGTCAGGGCCGCGATCCTGCGGGCTGCGTCCATCGTGGTGGCGCGGGCCCCGGTTTCGTCGCCGGGGCTCCGTCCTGCCGTACGGGCGAAGCGGACGGCCGAGCCGGCCGCCCGCATCAGCGAGCCGTTGCCCGCCGCGCGGCCCTCCACCTGGAAGTGGAGCGCGGCGGCCAGATCCCAGGGATCGCCGCACCCCAGGACGATCTCCGTCTGAATGCCGATGTCCTTGGGGTTGGCCGCCGCCCATCGCCGGAAACGGTCGAAGATGTCGGGAAGATCGAGTCCGTCCCGCTCCAGCAGGGACTCGGCGACGAGAACGGTCATCTGCGTGTCGTCGGTCGCCTCGCCCGGGTCCCAGCCGCCGCCCCCGCACATCGTGCCGGTGCCGTCCGGGAAGCGGGCCGACCAGACTCCGGCCGGCCCGAACTCGAAAGGTGCTCCGAGCGCGTCCCCCACCGCCGAGCCCACGACGGTGCCCACCACCCGGTCCTGCCTGCTTCCCCGCCCCATGGGGGCACCCTACGGCCTGCGTCCAGGGAGGGTGTCAGCCCCGGGTCTCCGGTGTTCCCCGTCCGCCGGTGGCCTTCAGCCCGGCCCTGCCGCCCGTCGGACCTCCGCTCTTCATGGAGGCCGAACCTCCGCTCTTCATGGAGGCGGCCGCGCAGATCAGTCCCAGGACCACGGCGAGTCCGCCGATGACGACGTTGTTCAGAATGACCCCGAGATCGGGGCCGCTGCCCACGATCCACGGTGCGACGATCATCCAGGCGCCCATCGCGCAGATCGCCCAGCTCAGGCCGTACATGCGGGACGGGGACGCGGTGATGCCGAGGCCCAGTACGGCGAGGGCGATACCGATGATCAGGTTGTGCTGCACCAGCGCGGGCTGGCTCGACGTGAAGTGGAGCACCCAGGGCGACACCGCGCAGTACAGGCCGAGGAGGAACACCGGCGCGTCCACGAGGGCGACGTCGCGGCCGCCGAGCGTGCGGTTGTACCGCTCGCGCATCTCCGGGAGGTCCGGGTGGTCCGCCATGTCGGCATGTGTGTCCGCGCGGGTGCCGGCACGGGGGTGTGAGAGGTCGGACATGAGTCGTCTCCTTTACGGTCCCGTGGGCCCGCCCGCGCCGGCCCGATCCGGACGGAACGACCGGGCGCGAGCGGTACCTCTTTCCCCATGGTGCGCTTATCTCCCATTTACGCGCCGGGGCCGGAGGCGGCTGACTGCGCAAAGCGCGGTGCGTGTGCGGATGCGGCCAACTGGCCCCGCACGCACAGGGTGTGCCGGGTGGCGGCAGACCCTGTGCGTGTTCCGGGCCCGAGCGGGCCGGCCGCCGCCTACTGCGGCGGCATCAGGACCGAGTCGACGATGTAGACCGTGGCGTTGGCCGTCCGGACGTTGCCGCAGACGATCTTCGCGCTGTCGTTCACCGTGTACGTCATGTCCGAGCCGGACGTCGTCAGCTTGCCCTTCTCCAGGGTGGTGAAGGAGCCCTTCGACAACTGCTTCGGGGCGATCTTCTCGCCGACCACGTGGTAGGTGAGGACCTTGGTCAGCTCCTCCTTGTTCGCGAGCAGCTTCTCCAGGTCGGCCTTCGGAACCTTGGCGAACGCCTCGTTGGTCGGCGCGAACACCGTGATGTTCTCGGCGCTGTTCAGCGTGTCCACCAGCCCCGCCGCCTTCACCGCGGTGACCAGGGTCGCGAGGTCCGGGTTGTTCGACGCCGCGGTGGCGACCGGGTCCTGCGCCATGCCGTCGAAGGAACCGGCGCCGTTCTTCGGCACGGAGGAACAGGCGGGCCCGAAGGGCTGGTCGTCCGAGGGGGTCGAGGCGGCCGCCGACGCACTGGCCGAGCCCGCCTTGTCGGGGGCGGAGCCGGCGGCGGAGTCCTTGGTGTCCGTGGAGGAGCAGGACGTCAGGGCCAGCGGCAGTACGGCGGCGACCGAGACGGCGACGGCGAGACGGCGGAGGTGCAGGGCGTTCATGGTGTTTCTCCTGGTTCGGAAGGTGGTGCCGGCCCGGGCGGTCGATCGGTCGTGCGGCCCGGGCGGTTCGGTCAGGGAAGTTGCAGATGGTGAAGGTGGGGCAGTGCTGGTGACGGGGTCTCAGTCCACGTCGACCACCACCGAATGCCAGCCGGTCGCACCGTCGGGGACGGTGCCGACCCGGTGTTCGGTCTGAGTGGCGCCGGTGCCGTCCGTCGCGCGGACTTCGAGGGTGTGGTGGCCGGAGGTGGCCGGCCACTCCCACACCCACTGGCGCCAGGTGTCCCGGCCGTCCGCCGCGCCCAGCCGCGCGGTGTGCCAGTCACCGCCGTCCACCCGGACCTCGACCCGCGCGATGCCCCGGTGCTGGGCCCAGGCGACACCGCCGACCGGAACGGTGCCGGCCTTCGGCGAGGCGAAGGGGCGCGGGGTGTCGATCCGCGACTCCGTCTTGATCGGCGCCTGCCGGGCCCAGTCGCGCTTGACCCAGTAGGCGTCGTACGCGTCGAAGGTGGTGAGCTCGATGTCCTCGATCCACTTGCAGGCCGACACGTAGCCGTACAGACCCGGTACGAGCATCCGCACCGGGAAGCCGTGCTCGAACGGCAGCGGTTCGCCGTTCATGCCGAGGGCGAGCATCGCGTCGCGGCCGTCCAGGACGGTCTCGACGGGCGAGCCGATGGTCATCCCGTCGACCGAGCGCGAGACGAGCTGGTCGGCCGGACCGCCCTCGGACGGGGCCTTCACCCCGGCCTCGCGCAGCAGGTCCGCCAGGCGCACCCCGATCCACCGGGCGTTGCCGATGTAGGGGCCGCCGACCTCGTTGGACACGCAGGCCAGGGTGATGTCCCGCTCGATGATCGTCCGCCGCAGCAGGTCCTGGTAGCCGAGGGTCAACGGGCGGGCGACGCCCTTGCCGTGGATGCGCAGCCGCCAGCCGTCGGCGTCCACCCGGGGCACCACCAGCGCGGTGTCCACCCGGTAGAAGCTCTTGTTCGGAGTGACGAACGAGCTGATGCCCCGGACCCCCAGGTCCACGCCCCGGGGCACGGCGGGGGCCGCGGAGTCGGGGACCGGCAGCCTGATGTCCGCGCGCGAGGCGGACGCCCCGGCCTCGACGGAGGCGGTGAGGCGGCGCCCCACGTACCCCGCCCCGGCCGAGGCCGCCGCGGCGGCGGTGGCGGCGATCACGAACCCGCGCCGGTCGAAGGAGGCCCCGGCGGCGGGTACCGGCCCGGTCTCCGTCTCCCCAGCCGCGGGTGACGGGGACCGGACCGGAGTCCTGGCCGGGGCCAGCCGGCCGATCAGGAGATACAGCACTCCCGCCGCGACGACCGCACCGACCACCGAAGGCAGCGCGTCAAAGGGGCTGCCCTCGGGCCGCCCCACCGCCGACACCGCCCCGACCAGACCGAAGACCAGAACGGCCGAGGCGCCGACCCGCCGGTGCCGCAGTGCCAGGACTCCCACCGCCATGGCGAAGAGCGCCAGCAGCACGAGGATGCCCAGCTGCAGCACCAGCTTGTCGTCCGTGCCGAAGTTCCGTACGGCGAAGTCCTTCACGGCCGGGGGAGTGCGGTCGATGACCGCGCCGCCCACCGCCGTGACCGGCCCCGCCTCCGGGCGTACGGCCGCCGCGGCCAACTCGGCGACGCACAGGGCACAGAACCCGGCGATCAGCCCGCTGAGGGCGGCCAGTGCGGCGCGCACCCAGCGGGAGCGCCGGGACTCCGAAGGTCCCTGCGTTCGCGCATCGTTCCGATCTGCTGTCACACCGGGGATTCGGCGCCGGGCGGCCGGCGGATTGGTCGTTCACCCGAATGGATCACACCTCGGTTCCGGCCAATCCGCGGGACGGCCGGCGACGAACAACTCCGTGGGGCGCCTGTCCGGCAGGCGCCCGGCGGCCTTGGCCCCGCTCAGGGCGGCCGTGGCGGCGAGGGACCAACTCACGGAAGGTGCACGGGATGGCAGCGGTACGGCGGCGCACGGCCGTGGTCGGAAGCGGGGTGGCGGGACTGACCGCCGCCCACGTGTTGACGAAGACCGACGACGTCACGCTCTACGAGGCGGACGACCGCCCCGGGGGGCACGCGCACACCCACGACCTGACCTCCTCGGACGGCCGGGTGCACCGCGTCGACTCGGGCTTCATCGTCCACAACCGCCGGACGTATCCGCATCTGTTGCGGCTCTTCGACGAACTCGGCGTCCGCACCCAGGAGTCGGAGATGTCGATGTCCGTCCGGTGCGAGGGGTGCGGACTCGAATACGCGGGCGCCCGCGGGGTGTCCGGACTCCTCGCCCAACCGCGCGCGGCACTGCGCGGTGCCTATCTGCGGATGCTCGCCGAGGTGCCCCGGTTCCACCGGGCCGCCCGTGTGGTGCTCGCGGAGCCGGAGAGCGCGAGCGGAGAAGCCCTGCTCACACTGGGGGAGTTCGCCGAGCGCTACCGCTTCTCCCCCTATTTCCGCGCCCACTTCCTCACCCCGGTGGTCTCCGCCGTCTGGTCCTGCGACCCGGTCACCGCGCTCCGCCACCCGGCCCGCCACCTGTTCCGCTTCCTGGCCCACCACGGCATGCTCTCCGTCGGCGGCTCGCCGGTCTGGCGCACCGTCACCGGCGGTTCCCGCTCCTACGTCGACCTGCTGACGAAGCGGCTCTCCGCGGTGCGCACGGCCACTCCGGTCCGAGCCCTGCGCCGGCACCACGACGGCGTCGAACTGGTCACCGAGGACGGGATCACGCAGGGGTACGACCGCGTGGTCGTCGCCACCCATCCCGACCAGGCCCTGCGGCTGCTCGCCGACCCCACCGACGCGGAGACCAGCGTCCTCGGCGCGTTCCGGTACTCACGCAACACCACGCTGCTGCACACCGACACCACGCTCCTGCCGGACGCCCCGAGGGCCCGCGCCTCCTGGAACTACCTGATGCCCTCGTGCGCTGCCGACGCCCGCCAGGTCACGGTCAGCTACGACATGACACGGCTGCAACGGCTCGACGCCCCCGAGACCTTCGTCGTCACACTGAACGACGGGGGACGGGTGGACCCCCGGAGTGTCCGCGCCCGGATGGTCTACGAACACCCGGTCTTCACACCGGAGTCGATCGCCGCGCAGGCACTGCTGCCCGCGCTCTCCGGGCCGGTGACCGCTTTCGCCGGGGCGTACCACGGCTGGGGTTTCCACGAGGACGGCTGCCGCTCCGGTGTCGAGGCGGCCCACGCGCTGGGGGTGACCTGGTGACGGGCGCTCCCGGCGCCGCGGCGCTCTACCCGTGCACCATCACCCATGTACGGACGCGGCCGCGCCGCTACGCCTTCCGCCACCGCACCTACCTCTGGTTCATCGATCCCGACCACCCCCCGCGCCTGCCCCGCCCGCTGGCCCCGCTCGCCCGGTTCGACGCCCGGGACCACTTCGGCGGCACGGCACCCGGCATCCGCGCCGGCCTCACCCGCTTCCTGGCGGCCCACGGTGTCGAACTGGGCGACGGCACGGTGCGGATGCTCACCCAGGCCCGGGTTCTCGGCCATGTCTTCAACCCCCTCACCGTGTACTGGTGCCACCGGCCGGACGGCTCACCGCTCTGCGTCGTCGCCGAGGTGCACAACACGTACGGGGAACGCCACGCCTACCTCCTGCGGCCCGGCGCGGACGGCGTGGCCTCGGCCGACAAGGACTTCTACGTCTCGCCGTTCTTCCCCGTCGACGGCTCCTACCGGATGCGGCTGCCGGAACCAGGGGCCCGGCTCGCGCTGACCATCCACCTGGAACGCGCGGGCCGGCGCCCGTTCACGGCGACCGTGCGGGGCACCGGGCGCCCCGCAGGGCCGGCCGCGCTGCTGCGGCTGGCCGCACGCCACCCCTGGTCCACCGCCGCGGTCTCCCTCGCGATCCGGTTCCACGGCATCCGCCTCCTCCTGCGCGGACTGCCGGTGGTCCCGCGCCCCCGTTCCCGTACTCAGAAAGGCATGCGGTGAAGGTGTCCACCTCCCCCTGCTCCCCGTCCGTGCTCCCCGTCCCCGACCCGGAGCGCTGGCCCGACATCGTCCGGCCCCGACGCGCCTCCCGCCCGAGGACCGCCGTCGCCGAACGCGTCGTCCGCCACGCTCTGGGGCGCCTCCCGCTGCGCGCCCGGCTCGCGGGCGGCGAAAGCCTCGGTCTGGGCGGCCCGCTGCTGGAGATCCACCGCCCCGGGGCGTTCTTCCGCCGGATCGGGGTCAACGGCCTCATCGGCTTCGGCGAGTCCTACATGGCGGCGGAGTGGGACGCCCCCGATCCCGTCGCCGTGCTCTCCGTACTCGCCGGACACGTCGCCGAACTCGTCCCCGCCCCGCTCCAGCGGCTGCGCCCGCTCTGGGCGCCGCGGCAGCCCGCCGCGCAGGCCAACACACCGGACGGCGCCCGGGACAACATCAGCCACCACTACGACCTCTCGAACGACCTCTTCGCGCTCTTCCTCGACGAGACCATGACCTACTCCGCCGCCCTCTTCCGGGGGTTTCCGGCCGAACAGTCCCTGCTTCCGGCCGCGCAGCACCGCAAGATCGACCGGCTGCTCGATCTGACCGCCGTGGGCCCCGGCACCCGGCTGCTGGAGATCGGCACCGGCTGGGGCGAACTGGCGCTGCGTGCCGCGGCCAGGGGCGCCGAGGTCACCACGGTCACGCTCTCCGCCGAACAGCGGGACCTCGCGCGCCGCCGCATCCGGGACGCCGGACTGGAGGACCGGATCGAGGTCCGCCTCCGCGACTACCGGCAGATCACCGGGGAGTACGACGCGATCGTCAGCGTCGAGATGATCGAGGCCGTCGGAGAGGCGTACTGGCCCGTCTACTTCCGCACCCTGGAGGCGAGGCTCGCTCCCGGCGGCCGGATCGCGCTCCAGGCCATCACCATGCCGGACGACCGGATGCGGGCGGCGAGCGCCACCCACACCTGGATCCAGAAGTACATCTTCCCCGGCGGGCTGATCCCCTCCAGCCGGGCCCTGGAGGAGACCGCGGCACGCGCCGGCCTGCGGACCGACCGGCGCGCACGGTTCGGCACCCACTACGCCGAGACCCTGCGCCTGTGGAGGGAACGTTTCCACGAACGCGCCGAGGAGGTCGACGCCCTCGGGTTCGACGCCACCTTCCGGCGGATGTGGACCTTCTACCTCGCCTACTCCGAAGCCGGCTTCCGCTCGGGCTACCTCAACGTCGAACAGGTCCTGCTCGTGCGCCCGGAGGCCCCGTGACCCCCGCCGCCGACCCGACCGCCCGCCGCCCGACCCTTCCCCCACCGGAGGAGACCCCCGTGAACCCCCCGCAGGACCCCGCCGCACCCGGCTCCGGAGCGACCGCCGCCCGGCACACCGCGGACCCCGCTGCCGTGCCGCGCCCGCGGAGCACCCCGGACGCCCCCGCGCCGGACACCGCACCGAACGGCGCCGCCCAGCGGGTCGGACCGCTGGTCGAGCGGCTCCTCGGCGGTGCGCTGCCGGTACGCGTCCGCATGTGGGACGGCAGCGAGACCGGCCCGGCCGACGCGCCGACTGTGCACGTGCGCCGCCGCCACGCCCTGCGCCGGCTGCTCTGGCAGCCCGGCGAACTCGGCCTCGCCGAGGCCTACATCACCGGCGACATCGACTTCGCGGACGACCTCGCCGAAGGACTGCGTGCCATGCGCGGGGCCGCCCGGGAGAGGGGACTGCGCCCACCCGCCGGAGGACTCGGCGACCGGATCAGGGCGGCGGTCACCGCCGTACGGCTCGGCGCGGTCGGGCCCCGCCCGCCGGTGCCCGCCTCGCGGGCGGGGCTTCGGGGCGCCCTCCACAGCCAGGCACGGGACCGCGCCGCCATCAGCCACCACTACGACCTGTCCAACGCCTTCTACACCCTCCTGCTGGACGGGACGATGGCGTACTCCTGCGGCTACTGGACGGGCGAGGGGCGGCCCGGTTACGGGCCGGCCGACGCCCAGCGCGACAAGCTCGAACTGATCTGCCGGAAACTCGGACTGGGCCCCGACGGGCGGCTCCTGGACATCGGCTGCGGCTGGGGCTCACTCACCCTGTACGCGGCCCGCCATCACGGCGTCCGGGTCACCGCCGTCACCCTCGCCGCGGAACAGGCCGCCCACGTGACCCGGAGGGTCGGTGAACTCGGTCTGGCGGACCGTGTCGAGGTGCACCACGCCGACTACCGGGACGTACGGGACCTGCCGGGCTTCCGGGCCGGCTACGACGCGGTCTCCACCGTCGAGATGGGCGAGCACGTCGGCGACGCCCAATACCCCGCGTTCACCGCGCTGCTGCACGACGTGCTGCGCCCCGGGGGCCGGGCCCTCGTCCAGCAGATGTCCCGCGGCACCACCGCGCCCGGGGGTGGCGTCTTCATCGAGTCCTACATCGCCCCCGACATGCACATGCGGCCGCTCGGCGAGACGGTCGGGCTGCTGGAGGGCGCCGGACTCGAAGTGCGCGACGTCGAATCGCTGCGCGAGCACTACGTCCTGACGGTGGAGGCGTGGCGGCGCACCCTGGAGGCCCGCTGGCCGGAATTCGTGGCTCTCGTGGGCGAGGAGACCGCCCGGGTCTGGCGGCTCTACCTGGTGGGTGGCGCCCTCGCCTTCGAAGAACGGCGGATGGGCGTCGACCAGATCCTCTGCGTGCGCCCCGACGCCTCGGGAGCGGCGGCGATGCCCGCCACCCGGCACGGCTGGTACGAGCAACTGGGCGTGGACCGGTGACCGGCTTCGGCTGGGCGGCGTTCGCCCAGGGGCTGGCCCCCGCGGCGGGCGCCGCCCTCGCCGTCATGCTCGTCACCTTCACGGTGGCCCTGCGCAAAGGGGTGCACCGGGTGGTGGACGTCGCCTGGGGGATCGGGTTCGCCGCCGTCGCCCTCGTCTCGTACCGCATGTCGGCGGGCGACGGCGACGGGGTGCGACGGCTCCTGGTGACCGCCCTCACGGTCGTCTGGGGCTTCCGGCTCGCCCTGCACATCGCGCGCCGCGGACGCGGCCACGGCGAGGACCCGCGCTACGAGGCCCTGCTGAACAGGGCCCCCGGCCACCCCGGCCTCTACGCGCTGCGCAAGGTGTACCTGCTCCAGGGCTTCCTGGTCTGGCTGGTCTCCGCCCCCGTGCAGGCCGCGCAGTACGTGAAGGGCCCGCCCACCGGGTGGGTCTGGGCCGGGTGCGCGCTGTGGTCGGTGGGGCTGGTCTTCGAGGCGGTGGGGGACCGTCAGCTGGCGCGGTTCAAGGCCGATCCCGCGCACCGCGGCCTGATCATGGACAGAGGCCTGTGGTCCTGGACCCGGCACCCCAACTACTTCGGGGACTTCTGCGTCTGGTGGGGTCTGTTCCTGTTCGTCGTGGACAGTCCGGCCGCAGCGGCGGCGACCGCCGTCGCCCCCGCGTCGATGAGTTACCTGCTCATCGGCGGAAGCGGCAAGGCCCTGCTGGAACGTCATATGGCGGACAGGCCGGGCTGGGCCGCCTACCGGGCGCGTACCAGCGGCTTCGTCCCGCTGCCGCCCCGGCGGAACTGAACCGCGGCACTCTCCCACCGCGCAGGGCCTTTCGTCGTGCGTGCTGTGCCCCGCACGCACGGGGCACAGCCCGGGACCTCCGAGGAGGTCCCGGGCCACCCTCCCGACGACGCCCCCGATCAGGCCGTCGGGAAGTTCATCAGCGCGAGAGGCGCCGAGGTGGGCGTGGCCGAGCCGCCTGCCGGCTCGACGGTGACGCCCATGCCCGAAGCGTCGTCGACCGGGCCGGCCAGGAGCACCGCGTCGCCCGTCGCGTCCGGGTCCATCAGCCCGGCCGAACGCATCGTCCCGCCGTCCGCGAACCACAGCTGGTAGACCTTGCCGGCCGGCGGCCGCTCCAGCCCGGAGGAGAGGAACACGGCCCGGTTCTCGCTCGACGACACCACGACCGTGCCGCGTGCCCGCGCGGCGAACTCCGTCGAGACGGTCTTCGCGTCGGGTGCGGAGAGCACGCGCGCCAGCAGTTCGTTCCGCTGGTGGGCACTGTCCGCCTCCTGCTGGGCGTCCCGTGCCACCTGGTTCTGCCACACCGCGACTCCGCCGAGGGAGGCGGCGGCGGCCAGGCAGGCCGCCAGGGCGTACCGGGTCCACCGGCCGGGCCGCCCGGGAGCGGCGGCCGGACCACCGGGAACGCCGTGCCCCGGCGCCTCCTGACGTACCGTCGTGATCCGGAACAGCACCTCGTCGCGCATTCCGCGCGGGGGAGCGACGGAGACCGCGAGGGCCAGCCGGGACGCGGTGGCCGAGAGCTCCGCCACCTCCTGGGTGCAGGCGACGCATTCGGCCAAGTGCCGCTCGAAGGCGTGGCGTTCGTCCTCGGGGAGGGCGTGCAGCGCGTAGGCGCCGGTCAACGT
Source organism: Streptomyces sp. NBC_01335 (assembly GCF_035953295.1). GTDB lineage: Bacteria > Actinomycetota > Actinomycetes > Streptomycetales > Streptomycetaceae > Streptomyces. The sequence continues at coordinate 1,358,703 of NZ_CP108370.1, read as the reverse complement.
GTGGAGTTCCGCCGTGGTGCTCATGCGCTCACCCCCAGGCAGTCGCGCATCCGGATCAGACCGTCGCGCAGGCGCGTTTTGATGGTTCCCAGCGGTACGGCGAGGAGTTCGGCCACCTCGCGGTAGGTCAGGCCCCGGTAGTAGGCCAGGGTCACCGACTCGCGTTGCAGGTCGGACAGGGTCCGCAGACAGCGGCGCACCTGTTCGCGCTCCAGCCGGGTCTCGACCTGCTCGGTCACCTCGTCGTACGCCGGTGTGCGGTCCAGCAGTGCGGCCCGGTGTTCCCGCGCCGCCGACGCTTCCGCCGAGCGGACCCGGTCCACGGCCCGGTGATGGGCGAGCGTCAGCACCCAGTTCATGGCGCTGCCACGGGACGGCTGGTAGCGCGGCGCGGTCCGCCACACCTCCACCAGCACCTCCTGGGCGACCTCCTCGGACTGGGCGGGGTCGCGCAGGACGGTGCGGATCAGACCCAGGACCGGTCCGCAGACGGCGTCGTAGACCTGGGCGAAGGCGTCCTGGTCCCCCCGGGCAACCTGGACCAGGAGGTCCTGCAGATCGGGTCCGGCCGAAGGCACGGGGCCGATGTACACGGCTTCTTTCAACGCGGCTTCCTCCCAGGAGGTTCATGGACTCCCCTTGATTCGGAGCCGCGGGCCGTTCGGATTGGTCGCCCGTGCGAAGGGGTCGGCCTTCGGGTGATCAGCCGGCCGGGCCGGTGCGGGACCGGGGCGGGGCCGGGGCGGGAAATCCTTCCACGGACCGGGCGGCCGGCGTCCGGACATCCGTGGACTTCCGGACGCGCGGGAGCCCCGGCGTCCTTCCGAGGACAGCCGGGGCTCCCGTGGTACCGCAGGGTCAGCCGGTACCGGGACCGGTCTCCTGCTCGCGCTCGACCTGCTCGTTCCACTCGCGCTTGACGGCACGCCAGGCGTCGTCGTTCTGGCCGAGGCGCCAGTAGCCCGAGATCGACAGTTGCCCCAGCGGGATCTCGCGTTCGACCCGCAGGTACCGCCGGATCTCCTTGACGAAGCCGGCCTCGCCGTGGACGAACGCCTGCACCTCGCCCTCCGGGAAGTCCAGCCCCAGCACGGCGGCGGTGGCGAGCTCGCCGACCGGGCGCTCGCCCCGGTGCAGCCAGGTGACCGACACCCCGGCGGGGACGGTCACCTTCTGCTCCTCGGCGGCGTCGGGCACCTCGATGAACACGTGCCCCCGGGCGTCGGCGGGCATCTGCTCCAGCGCCACCGCGATGGCGGGCAGCGCGCTCTCGTCGCCCACCAGCAGGTGCCAGTCGGCCGACTCCTGCGGGGAGTAGCCGCCGCCCGGGCCGAGGAGCGTCATCGGGTCGCCGGGGGAGGCCTGCGCGGCCCACGGACCGGCCAGGCCCTCGTCGCCGTGCACGACGAAGTCGATCGCGAGCTCGCGGGCGGCCGGGTCCCAGGAGCGCACGGTGTACGTACGCGTGGTCGGCCACAGCTCGCGCGGGTACGACTCGCGGATCGCCGCCATGTCGAAGGGGTGCGCGTAGTCGGCGCCCTCGGGTGCGAAGCAGAGCTTCACGTAGTGGTCGGCGAAACCCTCGGTCCCGAAGGAGGCGAGGCCCTCGCCCCCCAGGACCACCCGCACCATGTGGGGGGTGATCTGTTCGGTGCGCACGACCTGCGCACCCTTGCCCTTGGGCGGTTGCCGCGTCGGACGTGCCACGTGGATCTCCCTGTGCCGGAATGTGCGGGACCCGGGAGCCGGGGACCAGCGCCCGGGGCCGCGAAACTTAGGTCTGCCTAAGCTAGCACCGGCGGGGTGATCCGGGCACGGGTGGTCCCGTAAGCAATGGATGCACGGAACCTCCGGCGAGAAGGTCGCGCACCCCCGCCAGGGAACCACGGCTTGCTGTGGGCCGCCCGTCTCTCAGGAGTGCAGCGCCGACAGGAGCCGTTGCAGCGCGCCGCGCAGCCCCCACCGCTCGGCCAGCTCCGAGAGGGCCACCGGGTCGCGTGCCTCGCGGGGCAGCACCGGGTCGAACCCGGGAAGCGGTACGTCCCCGGCGACCCGCACCACCTTCGGCGCGACCGCGACGTACCCCCGGGCCTCGTCCAGCCGCCTGCGCTGCGAGGGGGTCAGCTTCGCCGCCGGGTCGTCCACCGCGGCCATGATCCCGGCGAGGTCCCCGAAGGCGTCCAGCAGCTTCGCCGCGGTCTTCTCGCCGATGCCGGGGACGCCGGGAAGGCCGTCGCTGGGGTCGCCGCGGAGCAGGGCCAGGTCGACGTACCCTCGGCCGTCCACGCCGTACTTCTCGCGCAGCACCGCCTCGTCGGTCACCTGGAGCGTGCCGACGCCCTTGAGGGGATAGAGCACCCGCACCCCGCGCGCGTCGTCCACCAGCTGGTAGAGGTCCCGGTCGCCGGTGACGATGTCCACCGGTCCGGTCGCCCGGCCGGTGAGCGTACCGATGACGTCGTCCGCCTCGTACGGGGCGACGCCCACGCGGGCGATGCCCACCGCGTCCAGCACCGCCTCGATCACCGGGACCTGCGGGGCGAGGGTGTCCGGGGTCTCCTCCTCGTCGGCCTGGCCCGCCGGCGTCTCCACCGCCACCCGGTGCGCCTTGTAGGTGGGGATCAGCTCGACCCGCCAGGCCGGCCGCCAGTCCGCGTCCATGCAGGCGACCAGGTCGTCGGGGTGGTGGTCCTGGACCAGTCGGGCGATGAAGTCCAGCAGCCCGCGCACGGCGTTGACCGGGGTGCCGTCCGGTGCGCGCACCGAGTCCGGCACGCCGAAGTAGGCGCGGTAGTACAGGGAGGCGGTGTCGAGGAGCATCAGGCGTCGCGTCACCCCCCGATCATGCCCCACGGCACCGACACCGGCCCCGGGGCGAGCCCGGGGCGGCATACGCGCACGGGCTTTCCCCGGTGCGGTTCCGTCCGGATCGGGTGAGCTGGGTCACAGAAGTGTTTGCTCCGGATAAGCGGGGGCAGGCGCGGCATCGGAGCGGAGCACGTCCAAATTTCAACTTGTGTACGTGCCATGCGGGCAGATTCCGTGCCGCTCCACGGTCCGTCGACGCGGGGGTGTGGCGGACCGTTTCCGGTTCAACCCGCGAGGTGTATGTGTCAAGGCTGCAGGCCGAACACCTGTACAAGGTATTCGGCAGACGACCCGATCAGGCCGTGGAGAAACTCGAAGCCGGCGCGAGCCGTGACGAGCTGCGCGCCGACGGAACGACCGCAGCGGTGATCGACGCGTCGTTCACCGTGGAACCGGGACAGATCTTCGTCGTGATGGGTCTCTCGGGCTCGGGCAAGTCCACGCTTCTGCGGATGCTCAACGGACTCCTGGACCCCACAGCCGGAAGCGTGCTGTTCGACGGCCAGGACCTGACCTCCCTGAGCCCCCGCGAGCTCCGCCACGTCCGCTCGTCCAGGATCAGCATGGTCTTCCAGCACTTCGCGCTCTTCCCGCACCGCAGTGTGCTGGAGAACGCCGCGTACGGTCTGGAAGTGCAGGGTGTAGCCAAGGCCGAGCGCGAGAAGCGCGCCGCCGAGGCGCTGGAGCTGACCGGGCTCGGCGGCTGGGAGAAGTCCTGGCCCGACGAGCTGTCGGGCGGCATGCAGCAGCGCGTCGGTCTGGCCCGCGCGCTGGCCACCGACGCCGACCTGCTGCTGATGGACGAGTCCTTCAGCGCGCTGGACCCGCTGATCCGCCGCGACATGCAGGACCAGCTCCTGGAACTCCAGAAGCGTCTGAAGAAGACCATCGTCTTCATCACCCACGACCTCAACGAGGCCATGCGCCTCGGCGACAACATCGCGGTGATGCGGAACGGCGAGATAGTCCAGCTCGGCTCCGCCGAGGACATCCTCGTCACCCCGGCCAACGACTACGTCGCCTCCTTCACCCAGGACGTCGACCGCGCCCGGGTGCTGACCGCCGGCGCCATCATGGCCGAACCGCACACCGTCATGGGCTCCACCACCGAGGACGGCACCGAACTGCGCACCCCGCAGGACGTGCTGGACGCGGCCCCCGCCACGGTCGCCGAGTCCACGCCGATCATCGAGCTCTTCACCCCCTGCGCGTCGAGCGGCACCCCGGTCGCCGTGACCGACGAGCGGGGCAGGCTCGTCGGGGTCGTCCCGCGCGAGCGGCTCCTCGCCGTGCTGGGCGAGCCGATGAAGCCCGCCGCGCCGATGCCGGCGGCCGAGGACACCGCGCCCGACGACGACACCGCGCCCGCCGCGAAGTCCACCGGAGCGGACGGCGCCGACGCCGGCGCAGCGGCCGACGGCGACCTCGCCGCGAAGAAGGTGGCCCGTGTTTAGGCTCCCTCTCGGTGAATGGGTCAACTCCGCGGTCGACTGGCTGCAGACCCACCTCGCCTGGCTCTTCGACGCCATCAGCTCGATCGTCAGCGGCATGTTCGACGGCATCGCGGCCGTCCTCTCCGCGCCCGCCCCGCTGCTCTTCGCGGGCATCGTCGCCGTCATCGCCTGGTGGCTGCGCGGACTGCCCGCCGGTGTCCTCGCGTTCGTCGGATTCGCCCTCATCGACTCCATCGAGCTGTGGGACGAGGCGATGGACACCCTCACCCTGGTGCTCGTCGCCACCATCGTCACGCTGGTCCTGGCGGTCCCGCTCGGCATCTGGGCCTCCCGGTCCAAGAGCGTCAGCGCGGTGACCCGGCCGGTGCTGGACTTCATGCAGACCATGCCGGCCATGGTCTACCTGATTCCCGGCGTCATCTTCTTCGGCGTCGGTGTCGTCCCCGGCATCATCGCCACCATCATCTTCGCGCTGCCCCCGGGCGTCCGGATGACCGAACTCGGCATCCGCCAGGTCGACGGCGAGCTCGTCGAGGCGGCCGAGGCGTTCGGCACCACGTCCCGCAACACCCTGCTGCGCGTGCAGCTTCCGCTCGCGCTGCCCACCATCATGGCGGGCATCAACCAGGTCATCATGCTGGGCCTGTCCATGGTGGTCATCGCCGGTATGGTCGGCGGCGGCGGCCTCGGCGGCTCCGTGTACCGCGCCATCGGCAACGTCGACGTGGGCCTCGGGTTCGAGGCCGGCATCTCCATCGTCATCCTCGCCATGTACCTGGACCGGATGACGGGCGCACTGGGGCGCGAGGTCTCCCCGCTGGGCCGCCGGGCGCTCGCCAAGGCCCAGGCCCTGGCCGGTGGCCCGAAGTTCTGGAACTACCGCCCGCAGGGTGCCGTCGCGCTCACCGGCGTGGTGATCCTCGCGCTCGTCGCCGGCGGCATGGGCGTCTTCGGCGGCGGCGGCTCGTCCGCCACCGCCGCGTCCTCCTCGTCCGTCGGCGCGGGCAAGAAGATCAGCATGGGGTACATCCCCTGGGACGAGGGCATCGCCTCCACGTACCTGTGGAAGGAGCTGCTGGAGCGCCAGGGCTTCGAGGTCGACGTCAAGCAGTACGAGGCCGGAGCGCTGTACACCGGCATGGCAGGCGGCCAGATCGACTTCGAGACCGACTCCTGGCTGCCCGTCACCCACGCCAGCTACTGGAAGAAGTACAAGGACCGCCTGGACGACCTGGGCTCCTGGTACGGCCCCACCTCGCTGGAGCTGGCCGTCCCCAGTTACGTGAAGGACGTCAAGACCCTCGACGACCTCAAGGGCAAGGGCGCCTCGTTCAAGAACCGGATCGTCGGCATCGAGCCGAGCGCCGGCGAGTCGGCCCTCCTGAAGGACAAGATCCTGCCGGGCTACGGCCTGGACGGCGAGTACAAGGTCGTCGACGGCTCCACGCCCTCGATGCTGGCCGAGCTGAAGCGCGCGTACGCCAAGAAGGAACCGATCGTCGTCCCGCTCTGGTCGCCGCACTGGGCCTACGACAGCTACGACCTGACGAAGCTGAAGGACACCAAGAACCTCTGGGGCAAGGGCGACGGCGTCCACACCCTGTCCCGCAAGGGCTTCGCCGCGGACAACCCCGAGGTCGCGTCCTGGCTGAAGAACTTCAAGATGAGCGAGAAGCAGCTCACCAGCCTGGAGGCCGAGATCCAGAAGGCCGGCGCGGGCAAGGAGCAGGACGCCGTCCGCACCTGGCTGAAGGCCCACCCGGACGCGGCCGCGCAGTGGACCCCGACGGCGAAGCCGTCCAAGGCCGCCGACGGCAAGGACGAACGCGACCGCGCGCTGAACGTCGCCTGGTTCCCCTGGGAGGAGGACATCGCCGCCACCTACCTGTGGAAGGCCGTCCTGGAGCAGCGCGGCTACACCATCAACCTCAAGCAGTTCGAGGTCGGCCCCATGTACGCGGCGATGTCGCGCGGCCAGATCGACGTCCAGTTCGACGGCTGGCTGCCGTACACGCAGGCGAACTACTGGAAGAAGTACCAGAAGGACCTGACCGACGTCGGCTCCTGGTACGGCCCCACCTCCATCGAGGTCGCGGTGCCCAGCTACGTCAAGGACGTGCACACGCTCGCCGACCTCAAGGGCAAGTCCTCGGAGTTCAAGGGGCGCATCGTCGGCATCGAGCCCGGCACCGCCACCATGGAGAACCTGAAGAACAACGTCCTGCCGGCCTACGGGCTGGACAAGGAGTACAAGGTCGTCGACTCCTCCACGCCCGGCATGCTCGCCGAGCTGAAGCGGGCGTACGCCAAGAAGGAGCCGATCGCCGTCGTGCTCTGGACCCCGCACTGGGCGTACGACCAGTACGACCTCACCAAGCTGAAGGACCCGAAGAAGGGCTTCGGCACCGGTGACCGGCTGCACACGGTCGCCAGCAAGGAGTTCCCGGAGAACTACCCGCAGCTCGCGAAGTGGTTCAAGAACTTCAAGCTGAGCGAGGACCAGCTCGCCGGACTGGAGAACGGCATCGCCAAGGCCGGTACCGGCCACGAGGAGGAAGCCGTGAAGTCCTGGATGGACGCCCATCCGTCGATCGTGGACACGATGGCGCCGCAGTAGCCAGAAAATCCGCGTACGCGCAGGTCAGGGGTGGTCACCGCCGAGAGGCGGGGGCCACCCCGCGCGCGTTGCCGGGAGTTCTCCTCGGTGAGGGAATCGCGCAACCATGTGCGTAAGGTGCTGGCAGCCGGGAGGATGGCCGGACGGGAGGGAGCCGACATGGGCGAGATGGACGAGAAGGAAGCACTGCGGGTGGGCTCCGCCGTGCGCCGACGCCGAAGAACCCTGGGGCTCACGCTGGCCGCGGTGGCCGCGCGCAGCGGCCTCTCCGTGCCCTTCCTCAGCCAGATCGAGAACGAGCGCGCCCGGCCCAGCGCCCAGTCGCTCACCCGGGTCGCCGGAGCACTGGAGACCACCACCGCCAAGCTCCGCGAGGCCGCCGACTCGGCGCGCGCCGTGGACGTGGTGCGCGGCGGAGACGAGGACGGCGCCCGCCGGGTGGTGCGGGGCCGCCACCAGCTCAGCGCCCTGGAGTTCATCGGGGAGCAGGACCTCGGCCGCGAGTTCCAGCACCGCAACGACGAGCTGATGTACGTCGTCGAGGGCGCCGTCGACGTCGAGGCCGAGGGCCAGGCCTACCGCCTGGACCGCGGCGACACGCTCTTCCTCTCCGGCGGCGTCCGCCACCGCTGGCGGGCCACCCTCCCGGGCACCCGGCTGCTGGTCGTCGCGGTGGCCGAGCACATCGACGCCACCTACGACTCCCGCCGCTGACGGGCCCAGAGGTGCGGCCCCGTGCTCAGGCCGTCCGGACGGCGGCCGGCCGGGCGGACGCCCCGAGCAGCGTGCCGCCGAGCAGCCCCCGTACGGTACGGGTCCCCGCCACCGCCCACGCGGCCAGCAGGCAGACGAACAGCGCCTCGGCCAGCCAGCCGAAGGCGTGCAGCCCGGTGTGGCGGGCCAGGCCCGCCGCCCCGGTGACGCAGGTGCCGAGCGGGAAGGTGAAGCCCCACCAGGTCATCGCGAAGCCCATCCCGGCCCGCAGGGCGCGCACGGTCAGGGCGGTCGAGAGGGCCAGCCAGAGCAGCGCGAAGCCCATGACCGGCACCCCGTAGAGCACCGCCAGGGCCCCGAGCCCGGTCGCGTACGGGGCGCCGATCGCACCCGGCGCGACGTCGGCCAGCTGGTTCACGGCGGTGGTCGACTGGCCGAGCGGCCCCAGCACCAGGAAGAGCGTCGGCGTCAGCGCGAGGGGGAGCGGCCCGTGGTGCAGCAGCCGCGCGAAGACGAGGGGCAGCACCGCGAGCGTCGCCAGCAGCGTCAGCCCGAACATCGCGTAGCAGCCGAGGAGCAGCGCCTCGCGCCCCTGGCCCGCCGGGAGCCTGCTGATCAGGAGCGGGCCGAGCGCGGCGGAGACCAGCGGCGGGACCAGCGGCAGCAGCCACGCGGGGGCGGCGCTGCCGGGTTCGAGGCGGTGGCGCGTCACCATCAGGAACGGCACGGCCACCGCGACGGCCAGCCCCAGCACCGTGCCCGCCGAGTACAGCACCACGTCCACCACCAGCGCGGCCCGCTCGCCCACCACCGGCGTACCGGCCACCATCGTGGCCCCGCCCACCGAGAGCAGCGCCATCGGCAGACAGCCGAGGAAGGGGGCGACCGCCGGATCCAGCAGGTGGGCCCGGGCCTGGTCCCGGTGGTGGCGCCAGTGTCCGGCACGTGCGGCGAGCACGGCCACCAGCAGGACGGCGGAGACCGCCCAGACGACGGTGCACGCCCCCCGCAGCCCGGGCACGTCCACCGGCAGAGCCGTTCCGGCGCTCGCGACGATCGCGGTGCCCATCACCGTCGCGTACCAGTTCGGACCGAAGGCGCGCAGCGCCGGCCGCCTCGGGGCGGCATCGCCCGGGGAACCGGTAGGAGCAGGTGCGTCGGGGCGTGCGGTCGGTGCGGTCGGCGGCCGGGTCAGGGTCCGCTCATGGATGGCCATTACACGATTCTCCGCCGCGGGCACCGCCCCCACCAGGCACTCCATGTCTATGAGGTCATAAGCTGACGTTATGCCCCCTGTCCCCGACGCCCCCGCTCGCGTCCCGCTGGCCCACCGCGTCCCCGACCTCGGGGCACTGGAGCTGCTGCTGGCCGTCGCACGCCTCGGCAGCCTGGGCCGCGCCGCCAGGGAACTCGGCATCACCCAGCCCGCCGCCTCCAGCCGGATCCGCACGATGGAGCGGCAGCTCGGCGTCGCCCTGCTGGACCGCTCTCCGCGCGGCTCCACCCTGACCGACGCCGGGGCCCTGGTCACCGACTGGGCCCGCCGGATCGTCGAGGCGGCCGAGGCGTTCGACGCGGGCGCCCAGGCGCTGCGGGACCGGCGGGACTCCCGGCTGCGGGTCGCGGCCAGCATGACCATCGCCGAGTACCTCCTGCCGGGCTGGCTGATCGCGCTGCGCGCCGAACGCCCCGGCACCGCCGTCTCGCTGCTCGCCGGAAACTCCGAACAGGTGGCCCGCCGCCTCCTCCTCGGCGAGGCCGACCTCGGGTTCGTGGAGGGCCTCACCACCCCGGAGGGGCTCGACGGCACCGTCGTCGCCCACGACCGCCTGGTGGTCGTCGTCGCCCCCGTCCACCCCTGGGCCCGCCGCCGCACCCTGCTGACCCCGCAGGAACTCGCCGCGACCCCGCTGATCCTCCGCGAGCGGGGCTCGGGCACCCGCCAGGTCCTGGACGCCGCCCTCGCCGTCCACGGCGGACTCGCCCAGCCCCTGCTGGAGCTCTCCTCCACGACCGCCGTGAAGAGCGCGGCCGAGAGCGGCGCAGGGCCCTGCGTCCTGAGCGAGCTGGCCCTCGGCGAGGAACTCTCCGCGCGCCGCCTGGTCCCCGTCCACCTCACCGGCGTACGGCTCCGGCGCCAGCTGCGGGCCGTCTGGCCCACCGGACACCGCCCGGCCGGTCCCGCCCGCGACCTGCTCTCGCTGACCGCGCGGGCGGGCTGAGGACCCGTGGCGAACGGGCGCGTGGGCGTCACCGGCGCCCGTCGTCACGGGCCGCGAGGTGGAGGCCCCGGCGGCCCGGCCTACTGGTCCTGCCGTCGTACGGCTGTGCCGGCGACGGCCGCTGCCCCCAGGGCCCAGGCGGCGTAGACGATCCAGGCGCCGGCGGATGTCCATGGGTAGGCGGTCCGCGGCGTGAACGGGATCTCCGTCAGGCGGCTCCACGCGCGCAACGGGAGGGCGTGGTTGAGGACCGCCGACCAGTGGTGGTCCTCGCTGAAGAGGAACGGTGCCAGCAGCAGGAGGACGACGCCCGCGGCCACCGACGTTCCGGCGTGCCGCAGTACGGCACCGATCCCCATGCCGACCAGGGCACAGACAGGAGCGAGCAGGGCCGACGCGAGTACGGCGCGAAGGGCCCCCGGGTGGCTGATGGGGACGCCCACGTCACGGAGGCCCAGGATCGCCTGGGAGGTGGAGAAGGAGACGAGCGCGACCACGGCACCGAACACGGTCATGACCACCGCCGTGACGGCGAGCTTCGCCGCCATCACCGACTGCCGCGCGGGAACCGCGGTGAAGGTGGTGCGGATCTGGCCCGTGCTGTACTCGCCGCAGATCGCGACGACGCCGATGGCAACGGTCGCGAGGGCGAAGACCGTACTTGCGTTGTCGGTGAAGGCGTTCTGCACGGGGATGCCGTCGCGGACGTACTGCCGCGCGTGGCTTCCGGCGTTCCCTTCGTTCCAGTAGTGGTAGGTGTCGTACGCCTCGCCCGTGTTGAAGCCGATCGTCGCCAGCGCGGTCACCAGGTAGACCCACGGGGTCGAGCGCAGCGACCACATCTTCAGCCACTCGGCGGCGATCAGGTCGCGGAAGCGTACGGCGTTCACCGGATGTCCCCCGTGGTGTACTCGATGCTGTCGGCGGTGAGTTCCATGAAGGCCTCCTCCAGGGACGGGTGGTGCGTGGTCAGTTCATGCAGCAGCATCCGGTGCTGGAAGGCCAGCTCGCTGATCCGGGGCGCGGGCAGGCCGGTGACGGTGAGCACGCCGTCGTCGGCGCGAACGGTCGCGCCCTCGGCCGTGAGCAGCGGAGCCAGCGCGGCCGCGTCCGAGGCCCTCACGGTGACGGTGGTGCCGCCGGCACGGGCGGCGAAGTCCGCCAGGCTCTGCGCGGCGATGAGCGCGCCGCGGCCGATGACGACGAGCTCGTCGGCGGTGTGTTCCATCTCCGACATCAGATGGCTGGAGACGAAGACCGTGCGGCCCTCCGCCGCCAGTTGCCGGAACAGGCCGCGAACCCATTTCACGCCCTCGGGGTCGAGGCCGTTGAGCGGCTCGTCGAAGATCAGCACCGGCGGGTCGCCGAGCAGGGCGGTGGCGATGCCGAGGCGCTGCTTCATGCCGAGCGAGTAGCCGCTGATGCGGCGCCGGCAGGCGTCGGTCAGGCCCACCTCCGCCAGGACCTGGTCGACCCGGGTGCGCGGGATGCGGTTGCTGCGTGCCAGGGCGGTGAGGTGGGCCCGGCCGGTGCGGCCGCCGTGCACGTCGTTCGCGTCGAGCAGGGCGCCGACGTGGCGCAGGCCCCGCGGGCGGTCGCGGAAGCGTACGCCGTCGACGGTGACGGTGCCGGAGGCCGGCTCGTGCAGGCCCAGGGCCAGTCGCAGGGTGGTGGACTTTCCGGCTCCGTTCGGGCCGAGGAACCCGGTGACCCGGCCCGGTCGGACGGTGAAGCTCAGGGCGTCCACGGCGGTCTTCTTGCCGTATCTCTTGGTGAGTTCGCTGGCTTCGATCATGGCGTCAACGATGGCGGCCGGGGCCGCGAGGGGCATCGGCTCGCGGTTGACACTCGTGCGCCGCGGCCGTCAGCCATGGTTGTGGGGCTGTCACCCGTGGTTGTACGACCATGGTCCGATGACCCGGAGCGACTGCCGCACCTAAAATCGCGGCATGTCAGCGCACCCCGGCCAACTGCCGCTGCTCAAGCGCCTGTCGCCCGGCCGCTGGACGGCACTCGTCTGGCTCGGGGCGATGGGCTGCGCGTTCGTCGACGAGTTCTTCGTCCTGCCGGGCGACAGCGCCCGCGACGACGAGCTCACCCCGGGTTTCGGCCAGGTGTTCGTGAGCTGGCCGATTCTGCCGACTGCCGCGGCCCTGGTGCTGACCGGCTGCCGGCTGCTGGAGCGCCGCCCGCTTGCGGCCTACGTCCTGTTGTTGCTCGGCTCGGTCTTCGGGGCGGCCCTGCTCGGCCAGGCGGACGAGTTCCCTCTGGTGCAGTTTCTGGCGCCGGACGTCGCCCTGTACTTCATCGCGGCCGGCACACCCCGCCGCAGCTCTGCCTGGGCGGCGGGGACGGCATGCGTGGTTCTGGTGATTCCGCTGACGGTGCGGATGTACGGGGGCGGCACCATCAATACCGCCGGGCAGCTCGCGGTGGCACTCACGGTGCTGGTCGCCTGGCTGCTCGGCAACTCCGCCCGCCAGTCGCGGCTCCACACCGAGCAGGTCAGAGCCCAGGCGGCCACGCAGGCGGTGACCGACGAGCGGCTGCGCATCGCCCGCGAGCTGCACGACGCCGTCGCGCACACCCTCGGCATCGTCGCCCTGCAGGCCGGTGCCGCCCGCCGGGTCATCGACAGCCAGCCGTCACGGGCCAGGGAGGCGCTCGGCGAGGTGGAGAACGCGAGCCGGGAGACCTTGTCGGGGTTGCGGCGGATGCTCGGCGCGCTGCGTGCGGCGGACTCCGCGCAGACCGTGCCGCACGGAGCACCCGGCCTCGACGACCTCGACCGGCTGGCCGCTGCCACCACGTCCGCGGGGGTGCGGGTGGTGGTGGAGTGGAAGGGGCAGCGGCGGCCGCTGCCACCGGACCTCGACCTGTCCGCGTACCGCATCGTCCAGGAGTCGCTCACCAACGTGGTCCGGCACGCCGATGCCCGCTCCTGCCTGGTGCGCATCAACTGTGGAGAGACGGAGATCGCCCTGGAGATCACCGATGGCGGCCGCGGCCCGGGCGACGAGCCCGCTGCCGGTTACGGCCTCGCCGGTATGCGCGAGCGCGCCGCCCTGCTGCACGGCGCATTCACCGCGGGGCCGCTTCCCGGGGGCGGCTTCCAAGTGGCGGCCCGGCTTCCCGTACCGGGGCCCACCCACTTCGAGCCGAGGGAGGTGGCGGCGACGTGACCGTCCGCGTCCTGCTCGCCGACGACCAGCCCCTGGTCCGAACCGCCTTGCAGATGGTCATCACCGATGCCCCGGACCTGGAAGTGGTCGGGGAGGCGGGCGACGGTGCTGAAGCCGCCGCGCTCGCCGAGAGGCTGACGCCCGACATCGTCGTCATGGACATCCGGATGCCGGGCACCGACGGCATCGAGGCCACCAGGCGCATCACCGCAGGCCCGAGCGGCACCCGCGTGCTGATACTGACCACCTTCGACGACGACGAGTACCTCTACGGCGCCCTGCGCGCCGGTGCCTCCGGTTTCATCGTCAAAGACATGGCCTTGGACGACATCCTCGCCGCCGTCCGCGTCGTCGCCTCCGGCGACAGCCTCATCGCGCCCGGCCTCACCCGCCGCCTGATCGCCGAGTTCGTCGCCCGACGCTCCTGGACGGTGACACCGCCCGCGCCGCCGCGCCGCCTCGAGGGCATCACCGACCGCGAGCGCGAGGTGCTCACTCTCATCGGCAGCGGCCTGACCAACGCGGAGATCGCCGAGAACCTGTGCATCAGCGGCGCCACCGCCAAGACGTACGTGACCCGCCTGCTCTCCAAGCTCGACGCCCGCGACAGAGTGCAACTCGTCATCCTCGCCTATGAGGCGGAGCTGGTGACCGTCACCCGTGAGTGACGCGCCTCCATTCATGCCGTCGTCCCCGTACCCCCGGACACCACCCAGCCGGAGGCCGCCAGGACATCACGAGCCCTGGTCGGGGGGCGGCAGCGCCGCCGGATCCCCAGGCTCCTCGCCACTCAGCGCCACCCCCGAGAGCCCGAGCCGCTCCGCCCCGGCGACGAGTGAGGCGATCGTGCGTGCGGCCGCCGGGTAGCCGAGCCCGGCCGGGGGGTGGATGTTGGAGACGCAGTTGCGCTCCGCGTCCCGCCGCCCGGTCCGGGGCCCGTACGTCAGATACGCCCCGAGACTGTCGGCGGCGCTGAGCCCGGGGCGTTCGCCGATCAGCACGAGCACCAGCCGGGCGCCGACCCGTTCCCCGATCTCGTCCCCGAGCGCCACCCGCGCCTGGGAGGCGAGGACCACCGGAACGCCCTCCCGGCCGCCGCCCTCGCCTGTGCCTGCGCCCCCGCTCCCGCCGAGCAGCGGCACCAGCGCCTCCAGCAGCGGCAGCGCGTGGCGCTGGACCGCCGTGGCGGAGAGCCCGTCCGCGATCACCACCAGCGTTCCGCCGCCGGGCAGCCCCGCCAGGCGGGTCCCGTCGTCCGGATGCAGCTTCCTGCCCAGGTCGGGGCGGCGCAGATAGGCCGCCCGGTCCGGGGCGGCGCTGCGCACCTCGGCGACCGGATGGCCCGTCAGCCCCGTACGCAGGGCTGCGAAGTCCACCGCCTGGTGGACCGCGTCCCGCGCCAGGGCGTGCGCGGCCTGGAACTCCAGCAGATGCCGCAACGGCAGTCCGTGGCCCGTCCGCCCGAGCCCCACCCGGGCCGGGGTGTGCCGGCGCAGCGGCTCCCAGAGGTCGGGGCCCCGGTGCTCCTCCGGGCTCCTGTTCTCCGCCGGCCCGCTCACGCTTCGCCGATCATCGCGGCGAGACCGGCGGCCAGCGGGCTGTGCGCGACCGGCGCCACCGCCCGGCCCTCGGAGTCGTACATCCCCATCCGCTCCATCCACGCCTCGAACTCCGGTGCCGGACGCAGCCCCAGCACGGACCGTACGTACAACGCGTCGTGGAAGGAGGTGGACTGGTAGTTCAGCATCACGTCGTCGGAGCCCGGGACCCCCATCACGAAGGTGCAGCCCGCCACCCCGAGCAGTGTCAGCAGGCTGTCCATGTCGTCCTGGTCGGCCTCGGCGTGGTTGGTGTAGCAGACGTCGACGCCCATCGGCAGACCGAGCAGCTTGCCGCAGAAGTGGTCCTCCAGCCCCGCCCGGATGATCTGCTTGCCGTCGTAGAGGTACTCCGGGCCGATGAACCCGACCACCGTGTTGACCAGCAGCGGACGGAACCGCCGCGCCACCGCGTAGGCGCGGGCCTCCAGCGTCTGCTGGTCGACGCCGTGGTGCGCGTCGGCGGAGAGCGCGCTGCCCTGGCCGGTCTCGAAGTACATGACGTTGTCGCCGAGTTCGCCCCGCCCCAGGGAGAGCCCCGCGTCGTGGGCCTCCGCGAGCAGGGCCAGATCGATGCCGAAGGCGCGGTTGGCGGCCTCGGTCCCGGCGACGGACTGGAAGACCAGATCCACCGGTGCGCCCCGCTCGATCGCCCGGAGCGTACGGGTGACATGGGTGAGCACACAGGTCTGCGTCGGGATCGCGTACCGCTGCCGGATCTCGTCCGTCAGCCGCAGCAGATCCGTCACCGAGGCCAGGGAGTCGGACGCCGGGTTGATGCCGATGACCGCGTCCCCGCAGCCGTACAGCAGCCCGTCGAGCACCGAGGCCGCGACGCCCCGGGGATCGTCCGTCGGATGGTTGGGCTGGAGGCGCACCGAGAGCCGCCCCGGCAGCCCGATCGTGTTCCGGAACCGGGTGACGACCGTGCACGCGCGGGCCACCTGGACCAGATCCTGGTTGCGCATCAGCTTGCTCACCGCGGCGGCCATCTCCGGGGTGAGACCCGGCGCCAGCGCCGCGAGCGCGGCCGGGGTCGCCCGGTAGGAGAGCAGCCAGTCGCGGAACTCGCCGACCGTCAGCCCGGCGACGGGCGCGAACGCGCCGGCGTCGTGGGTGTCGACGATCAGCCGGGTGACCTCGTCGTCCTCGTAGGGCACCACCGGGTCTTCGAGGAAGGCCCGCAGCTCCACCTCGGCCAGCGCGATCCGGGCCGCCGTACGCTCCGCGTCGCTCCGCGCGGCGACCCCCGCCAGCTCGTCCCCCGAACGCGCCGGACCGGCCCGCCCGAGCAGCTCCCGCAACCCGTCGAACCGGAAACCGGCCACCCCGACGGAGGCCGTGTACTGGGGCATGGCCGCACTCCTTCACCCGACAGGCGCTGAGACCACGAGCCTGCCACACGGTCCACGGTCCTCGGGGGAACGTCCGCCGTGCCACATGCCCTTAGGCCGTGTCTGACCATTCCCGCCGGGCGGTCGGCGCCCGGCACGGCACCTCGCGGCGTTGTCGGACCGCCCGCGTACATCCCGTACGCGGGCGGTCCTCCGCCTTGCGATGCACCGCACCGGACACCGCCCGCCGATCCGACGCGCATGGTCAGACACGTCCTAGAGGAACGTCCGCCCCTCACCGCGGTACGTCGGCACGGTGGCCGTGATCCGGTCGCCCTCGATCAGGTGCAACGCGTCGAACCGCTCGCACAGTTCGCCCGCCTTCGCGTGCCGGAACCACACCTTGTCGCCGATCAGCAGATCGTCGGCGGCCGACCCCAGCAGCGGTGTCTGGACCTCGCCGGGCCCCTCCTGCGGGTCGTAGCGCAGCCCTTGGGGGAGGTACGGGACGGGGAGCCGGTCCGGGCCCGCCGCGCCGGACGCCGGATAGCCGCCGCCGAGCACCGTCACCACGCCCACCCCCGGCCTCCGCACGACGGGCTGCGCGAAGAGCGCCGCCGGACGCCCCCTGAACGACGTGTAGTTGTCGAAGAGCCGGGGGACGTACAGCCCCGAGCCGGCCGCGATCTCCGTCACCGCGGACTCCGCGGCGGTGTGCTGCACGCTGCCGGTGCCGCCCCCGTTGACGAACTCCAGGTCCGGCACGACCGCGCGCACCGCGCGCACCACCTCGGCCCGGCGCACCACCAGCTCCCGGCGGGCCGTCGCCTGCATCAGCCGGATGGCCCGGGACCGCAGCGGACGCCCGGAGACCGCGTCCCCGACCCCCGCGATGTGCCCCTCGTACGCCATCAGGCCGACCAGCCGGAACCCCGGCCGCCGCGCCACCGACCTTGCCAGGTCGGCGAGTTGGGCGGGGGAGCGGAGCGGCGAGCGGAGCGCGCCGACCCTCACCCGGCCGCCCAGCAGGCGCAGCGAGGTGTCCAGCTCCAGCGCGACCCGGATCTCCTCCGTGCCGCCCGCGCGGGACGCGTCGATCAGCTCCAGCTGCGCCGGGTCGTCCACCATCACCGTCACCGAGGCGGCGAGCTTCGGATCGGCGGCCAGCTCGGCGAAGGCCGAGCGGTCGGCGGACGGGTAGGCGAGCAGCACGTCGTCGAAGCCCGCCCGGGCCAGCCAGAGCGACTCCGCCATGGTGAAGGACATGATCCCGGCGAACCCCGGCCGGGCGAGCACCCGTTCCAGCAGGGCCCGGCAGCGGACGGACTTGCTCGCCACCCGGATCGGCTTCCCGGCAGCGCGGGCGACGAGGTCGTCCGCGTTGGCGTCGAACGCCTCCAGGTCGACCACCGTGAGCGGTGCGTCGAGATGGGCGGTGGCCCGGTCGTAACGGGCCCGGTCAGTGGCGCGCACAGTCATGGCGGCAGCTTGCCAGAGAGGCGTACCCATCGGTAAGGGCCTGCGGGGAATCACCGTTCCCCGTCCCCGCTCCCGGCCGGACCCGGTACGCGGGCCCGGCCGGGGAACGAACCGCGCGGATGCGACGCCCGGACGGACCCGTTCCCCGCGGTCCGCCCGCAGCCCGTAGAGTGACCGGCACGCGGCGACCAACGGGCTTGCCCGGGTGCGTGTTCCGCGAGCGGTAGCGGTACGCGAGGCGAACCAGGGGGACGGGATGAGTACCGAGGCGCAGCACGCTCCCGTGCCGCCCCGCCCACCGGTCCCGCCCGGCACCACCACGCCCCCGACCCCCGGAACTCCCGCACAGGCCCCGGGCGCCGCCGCTCCTCCTGGCGCGCCCGTCGCCCCTTCGGCGCCCGGCGACCCTGCGGCTTCTGCTGCGCCCGCCGCTCCTGCTGGCCCCGGCGCTCCTGTAGCTCCCGTCGCTCCTGCTGCTCCTGCTGCGCCCGGCGTTCCCGGGCAGGCCGTGCCCGCCGCGCCGCCCGCTGTTCCCGCTGGTTCTCCCGCTGTTCCTCCTGCGCCCGCGATGCCCCCCGCGCCCCCCGCGCCCCCCGCCTCCTCCGGCCGGCCCCCGTCCGGCCCCGGGCAGATCCCCTCCGAGACCACCCGGCGCCTGCGCCCGGGAGCCACGGCCGCGCAGCCCCCCGTACCGCCGTCCGTCCCCGCACCGACGCCGTCCGAGACCACCACCCGCCTGCGGCCCGTCCCGGCCGCCCCCGTGCGCCCCGCGCCGCAGGTCCCCGGCGCCCGGCCCCCGGTCACGCCCGCCCGGCCGCCCGTGCCGCCGCCCGGCGCCCAGCCGCCGGTGCCGCCGCCCGCCGCCCGGCGCAGGCCCGTCGGGGCGGTGGACCTCACGCCGCCGCCCGGCGCCCCGCCCGGCCCGCCGCCGGCCCCGTACGGGATGCGGCACCCCAGCACGTACCCCGTACCGCCGCGCTACGGCTTCCCCGAGACGCCGATGGAGCTGACCACCCGGCTGCGGCCGATCAGGCCGGAGCCCCGGCAGCGGGCCAGGACCGTCGCCGCGGCCGTCTGCGTCGTGCTCGGCATCGGTCTGATCGGCGGGGCGGCGGCCGGGGCCTGGCTCACCGACGACGCCTCCGCCTCGTCCGGCGGGAACACCTCCTGGTCCACCGCCCGCAGCGCCTGGCACAGCCTCCCCGTCGACACGCTCTTCCCCCGCACCCTCCAGGGCAAGGGAGCCGGACCGGGCGGAGCCGACCGGGTGTGGACCCGGCTCGGGGTGGCCGCCGACGGCGACTGCGCGGAGGCCCTCGACCCGCTGCTGGTACGCGCCCTCGGGCCGGTCGGCTGCGTACGCGTGGTCCGCGCCACCTACACCGACGCGACGCGCAGCACGGTCACCACCGTCGGCATGGTCTTCACCGAGGCGGACGACACCGCGATGCGGGCGCTCGCCACCCGGTTCGCCGACCAGAAGCTGGGCGAGCGCAAGGACCTGATGCCTCGTACGTACCCCGTGCCGGGCACCGCCGCCGAGGGGTTCGGGGCCGTCCAGCGCGCCGCCTGGACGACGCACGTCCTGACCGAGCTCCCGGTCCTCGTGTACGCGGTCTCCGGGTTCGCGGACGGACGGGCCGTCACCGATCCGCAGCCCGCCGCCCTGGCCATGGCCCGGGGCGCCACCACGGCCGTCGCCGAGGCCGGCCTCGGCAACGACGCCGAGGGTGTGGCCGACCGGGTGGAACGCGCCCTGCGCACGACCGTCGCCGACCTGACGGAGAAGAAGCCGCGATGAGCCCCCGATTCCCCGCCGCACCCGGCACCGCCCGCTTCCCCGCCGCACCCGGCACCGCCCGCGCCACCGCCGCCACCGGGCGGGCGCGGGCCGCGCGGGCCCTCGTCGCCGCCTGTGCCGCCGGGCTGCTCGCACTGCTGCCCGCCACCCCCGCGCGGGCCGACGCCATCCGCGACCGCCAGTGGGCCCTCGCCTCCCTCCACACCGACCAGGCCTGGCGGACCACCAAGGGCAGGGGCGTCACCGTCGCGGTGCTCGACACCGGCGTCGACGACAGCCACCCCGACCTCGTCGGCGGAGTGCTCCCCGGCAAGGACCTCATCGGCTTCGGCGCGGGCCCCGGCGACAAGGCGTGGGCCCTGCACGGCACCGCCATGGCCGGCATCATCGCCGGGCACGGCAACGGAGCCGGTCAGAGCGACGGCGTGCTCGGCGTCGCACCCGAGGCGAAGATCCTGCCGGTCCGGGTGATCCTGGAATCCACCGACGCCGCCCGGGCGAAGGCGCGCAAGTCCCGGGGCACCGCCCTCGCCGACGGCATCCGCTGGGCCGCCGACCACGGTGCCGACGTCATCAACCTCTCGCTGGGCGACGACAGCAAGTCCGCCCACGCGGACGCCTCCGAGGACAACGCCATCCAGTACGCCCTCGCCAAGGGTGTCTCCGTCGTCGCCTCGGCGGGCAACAGCGGGGAGAAGGGGGACAGCACCTCCTACCCGGCGGCCTACCCCGGCGTCATCGCCGTCGCCGCCGTCGACAAGTACGACACCCACGCCTCGTTCTCCACCCGGCACTGGTACGCCACCGTCAGCGCACCCGGCGACGACATCGTCGTCGCCAACCCGGACCGGCACTACTACATCGAGTGGGGCACCTCGGCCGCCGCGGCCTTCGTGTCCGGAGCCGTCGCCCTGGTCCGCGCCGCGCACCCCGACCTCACCCCGGCCGAGATCAAGACGCTCCTCGCGAAGACGGCCCGCGACGCCCCGGCCGGCGGCCGGGACGACACCCACGGCTACGGCATCGTCGACCCGCCGGCGGCCATCGCGGCGGGCGGGGACGCCGCACAGGCGGACAGCAAGGCCGCCGCGGCCGGCTACGGAAAGAAGTACTTCGGCTCCGGCCCCGACCCCGAGACCGACAGCGGCGGACCGGCCGCCTGGACCGCCCCGGCCGCCGGAGTGGCGGGCGTCCTGTTCCTGGCGGCCGCCGTGGTGCTGTGGCGCGGCAGGAACCGCCGGGTCTCCCCCTTCGGCCGGCCGAACCCGTAAGAACGGCCTTTCATCACCGTCCCTTCACGGGCTCCTTCATGGCCCCCGTCATGCGGCCGGCCGTGCGGCTCCTTCATGGGCCCGTCACACGGCCGGCCGCACCGTCAGCCCGCCGCCGCGAGCGCCCCCACCGCGGCCTTCGCCGCCGCCTCGACCAGCGTGATCCCCGCCTGCTGGGTGGCGTGCCCGTCGCTGACCACGGCCACCAGATACGTCCTGCCGCCCGACTCGACCCGCCCCACGCTGTTGATGTCCCACAGTCCGGTGGTGGTCCGGGGCATCCAGCCGTTCTTCAGGAGCGCCGCGCCGCCCGCCGCGGACACCCCCCACCGCTGGTCCGCCTCCACCTGGCCCATCAGCTCCTGGACGTAGGCCCGCGAGTCCGCCGACAGAGGAGAGGCCGACAGTGGGGAGCCCGCGGTGCCGGCGGACGGGGCGAAGACCGCCTCCAGCAGCCGCACCTGGTCGGCCGCGGTGGTCCGGGTCAGCCCCCACGCGTGGGAGGCGGTGGTACCGGTCAGCCCCAGCCGCTCGTTCGCCGCGTCGAGCGCGCTCGCCCCGCCGACGACCTGGAGCAGCCGCGTCGCCGAGGCGTTGTCACTGTTCTCGATCATGGTGGCCGCCGAGGCGCGCTCGCTCGCGGTCAGCTCCCGCCCCTCGTCCTGCGCGGCCAGCAGCAGGGCGGCCAGGATGTCCACCTTCACGATGCTGGCCGTGTCGAAGGTCTGCCCGGCGGTGCTCTCGTACGCTCCGCTCTCCCCGCTCTCCGTGTCGAGGACGGCGACCGACAGCCGCGCGTCACCGGCCACCGGCCGGACGGCCGCCGCCACCAGTGCGTCGTAGTCCACCGCGGGCTCCTCGCTCCTCGTCGCGGAGGGTGTGCCGCCCCCCGGCGAGGCGGCCCGCGACGAAGCCGAGGCTACCGAGGCCACCGGGTCGGCCGCGCCGTCGGCCGAGTGGCTCGTCAGGTACGCGCCGCCGGCCGCCGTACCGGCCAGCACGACCAACGCCGTCACCGAGGCGGACATCACTGACCTGCGTATTCTCAGACGGGGCATGGCCGCACGCTAGGAACCGCGGCTGAGAAGAGCCTGTGGCGAACCTGTCGTCCGGATGAGAAAAGGGACCCACTACGCTCGTCCCGTGGAGCTCAAGAACATCCCGGACCCCGGTTTCTCCGACGACGACGGCACCGCCGCACCCGAGCTGACGGCGGCGCTCACCGCCTGGTCGAAGGAGAGGTCGGCCGTCGGGCCGGTGCTCGCCGCCCTCCGGGACGCCCGGCTCCTGGTGCCCGTCGTCGCCGTCCTCGGCGAGGTGGAAGAGGACGAGAACGGGCTGCGCCGCGAGAAGACCAGCGACATGGCCGTCCCCACCCTCAAGGCGGGGAACCGGCGCGCGCTGCCCGCCTTCACCTCCACCGCGTCCCTGGCGCTCTGGGACCCGCAGGCCCGCCCCGTCGCCGTACCCCTGCACCAGGCGCTCCAGGCCGCCGCCCACGAGAAGGCGGACACGATCGTGCTGGACCTCGCCGGGCCCGTCCCCTTCGAGCTCTCCGGCTCCGTGCTGCGCGCCCTCACCGAGGGACGGACCAGCGCCGACCCGCTGGACGACCCCGCCGTCGTCACGGCCGTACGGGACGTCGTCGCGGCCGAACCCGCCGTGCTCCGCGCCCACCTGGGCCCGGGCAGTGCCGACGGCACCCTCGCGCTCGTCCTCGCCCCGGACGCCGTGCCCGCCGAGGTGGCACGGCGGGTGGCCTCCGCGCTCTCCGCCAGCGAGGTGCTGCGCGCCCGGCTCGTCCGCGGCCTCGACCTCGCCGTGCTGCCGGCCGACGCGCCCGCACCTGGCGAGGCGCTCTTCACCCGCTGAGCGGTCGGCCGGTTTCTGCCGGTTCGAGAGCCTGCCGGGCGCGGCACGCTCCTGGTGTTCTTCGCCGTCGGCTCCGCGGTCCTCACGCACCCGCTGACCGCGTACGAGAAGTGGTGACCGTGTCCGGGTGACTCGCGGCGGGGCGCCTCTCGCGTTCCGCGCCGGACACAGCACGGAGCCCGCCGTCCCCGAGGGGGAGGCGGGCTCCGTGCTGTGCTCCGGGGGCCGTCTAGCCGTAGACCGGACCCGTGTACTTCTCGCCCGGGCCGGTGCCCGGCTCGTCCGGTACGAGCGAGGCCTCGCGGAAGGCGAGCTGGAGCGACTTCAGCCCGTCGCGCAGCGGCGAGGCGTGGAAGGTGCTGATCTCGGTCGTGCTGGCGTCCAGCAGGCCGGCGAGGGCGTGCACGAGCTTGCGGGCCTCGTCGAGGTCCTTGTGCTCCTCGCCCTCCTCGGTCAGGCCGAGCTTCACGGCGGCGGCGCTCATCAGGTTGACCGCGACGGTCACGATCACCTCGACGGCGGGGACCTCCGCGATGTCGCGGGCCATTTCGTCGAAGCCGGGGTTCTCGGTGCTGGGGGCGTCACTCATGCCCCACACGATACGGCGGGTCCCGTACGTCCCCGCGCGCGGGAGCCGGGCCGGGGGCGTGAGGAGCCGTGGGGCGCGGGATTAGCGTCGTCGTCCGGTGGCTGCTAACCTTGTGTAACGACCGGCCGGACACCTATGTGCTCGGCCCACAAGTGGAGGCTCCGATCTCCCACCTGGTCGCCCTCAGGGTGACGGGTCACCGGTCAGACGGCCACCATCGTTCCGTACGGACGATGGAGCCGTCCGATGCGCCCCGCGGATTGCACGCGGCGGTGTTCCGGTATTTCCAGGAGCCCCGCCTGTGTTCCCGTCCGGGGCATTTTTCATATCCCGGCGCGGTTGGTCTTGTCGAAAACAGACGTTACGGGGCTGTCCGCC
Organism: Streptomyces sp. NBC_01335; assembly: GCF_035953295.1. GTDB lineage: Bacteria > Actinomycetota > Actinomycetes > Streptomycetales > Streptomycetaceae > Streptomyces. The sequence goes on along the minus strand of NZ_CP108370.1, from coordinate 1,335,324 downwards.
AGGCGGTCCCGTGGTGCTACCTAGGAGGATCCATCAGCGCCGAGCCCCGCATCAACGACAGGATTCGCGTTCCCGAGGTGCGACTTGTCGGACCCAGCGGCGAGCAGGTCGGGATTGTTCCGCTTGCCAAGGCCCTGGAGCTCGCACAGGAGTACGACCTCGACCTGGTCGAGGTGGCGGCGACTGCCCGCCCGCCCGTGTGCAAGCTCATGGACTACGGGAAGTTCAAGTACGAGTCGGCCATGAAGGCCCGTGAGGCGCGCAAGAACCAGGCGCACACGGTCATCAAGGAGATGAAGCTCCGGCCGAAGATCGACCCGCACGACTATGACACCAAGAAGGGTCACGTCGTTCGGTTCCTGAAGCAGGGCGACAAGGTCAAGATCACGATCATGTTCCGTGGTCGTGAGCAGTCCCGCCCGGAGCTCGGCTTCCGCCTGCTCCAGCGTCTCGCTTCGGACGTCGAGGAACTCGGCTTCATCGAGTCCAACCCCAAGCAGGACGGCCGGAACATGATCATGGTTCTGGGCCCGCACAAGAAGAAGACCGAAGCCATGGCGGAGGCCCGCGAGGCGCAGGCCGCCCGCAAGGCCGAGCGCCAGGGCACCACCCAGGACACCGAGTCCGCGGGTGAGTCCGAGGAGCAGGCCGAGGCACCCGCCGAGGCTCCTGCCGAGGCTTCGGCCGAGACACCTTCCGAGGCGTGACCTCGGGGCCGCCACCCAGGCGGCCCCCGGTCCTCCCGGAATCCACAGAGATCTGACGCCCCTGATTTGCGCGGTGCCCGCACCGTGAGGGGCGCCACTGACGAGGAGAGAACGGCGCGATGCCGAAGAACAAGACGCACAGCGGTACCAGCAAGCGCTTCAAGATCACCGGCTCCGGCAAGGTGCTCCGCGAGAAGGCGGGCAAGCGCCACCTCCTGGAGCACAAGTCGTCCAAGAAGACCCGCTCGCTGACCGGCACGGTCGTCGTGGCTCCGGCCGACGCCAAGAAGATCAAGAAGCTTCTCGGCAAGTGAGGTCCTGGCCCCCGGTGAATCCGGGCGGCCGACCTCGATCACACCGGGACCAATTCGTTTCCGGGCTGGGTGCGTCGAAGACATGAACACCAGCCCCGCTACAAGGAGTTAAAAGTGGCACGCGTCAAGCGGGCAGTAAACGCCCACAAGAAGCGCCGGGCGATCCTCGAGGCCGCCAGCGGTTACCGCGGTCAGCGTTCGCGCCTGTACCGCAAGGCCAAGGAGCAGGTCACCCACTCCCTGGTCTACAACTACAACGACCGCAAGAAGCGCAAGGGCGACTTCCGCCAGCTCTGGATCCAGCGCATCAACGCCGCTGCCCGCCAGAACGGCATGACCTACAACCGCCTCATCCAGGGTCTGAAGGCCGCCAACATCGAGGTGGACCGCAAGATCCTGGCCGAGCTCGCGGTCAACGACGCCAACGCGTTCGCCGCCCTCGTCGAGGTCGCGAAGAAGGCCCTCCCGGCCGACGTGAACGCCCCCAAGGCCGCCTGACCCAGGCGTACTTGAAGGTGCTTGACCCGGACCCGCAGGCGCTCGTCGCCTGCGGGTCCGGTGCGTCACACGCCTTCCCGGTGCGTCACACGTCCTCCCGGGGCGCGTGACCCTGATCCGCCGGACACCCCCGAGTCCCGTCGCACGCAGAGAGGCCCGCCGCCGACCATGGGCATCCCCGAACTGATCTCCCCGCGTTCGCCCCGCGTCGCCGCCGCCCGGAGGCTGGCCAAGCGGAACTTCCGCGTCAAGGAGCGCCGGTTCATCGCCGAGGGGCCGCAGGCCGTGCGCGAGGCCGCCGCGCACCGGGGCGCCGACGGCGAACCCACCCTGATCGAGCTGTTCGCCACGGTGGAAGCCGCCGAGCGGTACACGGAGATCATCGACGCCGCCCACGCGGCCGGTGCCCGGGTGCACCTCGCCGACGCGGACGTCCTCGCCGACGTCTCCCAGACCGTCACCCCCCAGGGCCTGATCGGCGTCTGCCACTTCCTGGACTCCCCGTTCGAGGACATCCTCGCCGCGAAGCCCCGCCTGGTGGCCGTACTGGCGAACGTACGCGACCCCGGCAACGCCGGTACGGTGCTGCGCTGCGCCGACGCGGCGGGCGCGGACGCCGTGGTCCTCACCGACGCCTCGGTCGACCTGTACAACCCCAAGTCGGTGCGCGCGTCCGTCGGTTCGCACTTCCACCTGCCGGTCGCGGTCGGCGTACCGGTCGAGCTGGCCGTCCAGGGGCTGCGGGACGCCGGTGCGCGGGTGCTGGCCGCGGACGGGGCCGGTACCGCCGACCTCGACGACGAACTCGACGCCGGCACCATGGGCGGCCCCACCGCCTGGGTCTTCGGCAACGAGGCCTGGGGCCTCCCCGAGGAGACCCGCGCCCTCGCCGACGCGGTGGTCCGGGTGCCCATCCACGGCAAGGCGGAGAGCCTCAACCTCGCCACCGCCGCCGCCGTCTGCCTCTACGCCTCCGCCCGCGCGCAGCGCCCCCGTACGGGTTCCTGACCGTGCCCGCCGACGACCGGCCGTAGCGCCCGCTCGTGCGCCCGCCGCGTTGTCGGGATCACCCCGATACGCCCAGTATCGGGGCGGCCCTCCGCCGTGCGATCGCACGCACCGGACGCCGCCGGGCCCGCCCTTCGGGCGGACGGCGCCACTTTCGACACACGGCCTAGTAGGGTGACGGGCTCGGGGCCCACTGCACCGGTTCGAGAGGTGGGGTACGGGAAAATGGCTGTCGGCATGAGCAGGCCGCGTCGGACGACGACCACCGTCGTCCGCCCCGGGGCGGACGAGGACGCTGCGGGCGGCTCCGCCCCCTCGGACATCCTCCTCGGCGTCGAGCCGGACGACCTGCCGGACGGGCTGGTCGTCGCCGACCGGACCGGGCGCATCGTCTGCTTCAACGCCGCCGCCGTCAAGATCACCTCCGTGGCGAAGGAAACCGCCCTCGGCAGCCGGCTGGAAGAGGCACTGCCCCTCGAAGACCTCAAGGGCCGACGCTGGTGGACCCTGACCGATCCCTACGGCGGCCTCGCCACCCGGGTCGGCCAGCCCGAGCGGAACCTGCTGCTCCCCGGCGGGCGCGAGGTCCTCGTCTCCGCGCGGTACGTCCGCGACCACCCCACCGGACCCGTCCGGCGGGTCGTCGTCCAGCTCCGCTCGACCGAGGCCCGCCGCCGCACCGAGCGCAGCCACTCCGACCTCATCGCGACCGTCGCCCACGAGCTGCGCTCCCCGCTGACCTCCGTCAAGGGGTTCACCGCCACGCTGCTCGCCAAGTGGGAACGTTTCTCCGACGATCAGAAGCGGCTCATGCTGGAGACGGTCGACGCCGACGCCGGCCGCATCACCCGCCTCATCGCCGAGCTGCTGGACATCTCCCGGATCGACTCCGGCCGGCTGGAGCTGCGCCGCCAGCCCGTCGACATCTCCGCCGCCGTCGCCCGCCACGTACAGGCCCTCGTCGCCAGCGGCCAGTCGCCCGACCGCTTCCTCGTCCGCGCCGGCCACCCGCTGCCCGATCTCTGGGCCGACCCCGACAAGATCGACCAGGTACTCGGCAACCTGCTGGAAAACGCGGTGCGCCACGGCGAGGGAACTGTCACCATCGACATCGCACCCGCCCCGGCGGACAACGACGAGACAGGAACGGCGGTCACCGTGAGCGACGAAGGGCCCGGCATCCCCGAGGAGTCGATGGCCCGCGTCTTCACCCGCTTCTGGCGCGGCAGCAAGCGCGGCGGCACCGGCCTCGGCCTCTACATCGTCAAGGGCATCGTCGCCGCCCACGGCGGCACCATCACGGTCGACCGGGCTCCCGGCGGGGGCGCGGAGTTTCGATTTATCCTGCCCGTGAGCACCCCCGCGTACCTGCGATAACCAGGATCGCGCGGAGGGATCGGGCGCCTTCGCACCGCGCGGTGGAGGGCCTCCGAGCAGCCCACGGGCTTCGTACCGCCCCCACGGCCTTTAGACTCGACCTTTGGCACCTTTGCGTCCTCCTGCCGTCGAGCAGGGCCACGGGGGTCTCGGGGTGTCCCCCGATACGGGCAGTATCAGCCAATCGGAAGCACGGGAAGAGATGTCGGCACCGAACAAGTCGTACGACCCAGTCGAGGTCGAGGCACTGAAACCGGAAGAGATCGAGCGCATGCGGGACGAGGCGTTCGCCGCCTTCGCCGCCGCGGGCGACCTCGACGCGCTCGCCCAGGCGAAGACCGCGCACACCGGGGGTACCTCGCCGCTGTCGCTCGCCAACCGCGAGATCGGAGCCCTGCCGCCGCAGGCCAAGGCCGAGGCGGGCAAGCGCGTGGGCCAGGCCCGCGGCGCGGTCTCCAAGGCCCTGGCCGCACGCCAGGCCGAGCTGGAGGCCGAGCGGGACGCCCGGGTGCTCGTCGAGGAGGCCGTGGACGTCACGCTCCCCTACGACCGCGTCCCGGCCGGCGCCCGCCACCCGCTGACGACCATCATGGAGCGCGTCGCCGACGTCTTCGTGGCCATGGGCTACGAGATCGCGGAGGGCCCCGAGGTCGAGGCGGAGTGGTTCAACTTCGACGCCCTCAACTTCGTGCCCGACCACCCGGCCCGCCAGATGCAGGACACCTTCTTCGTCCGCGGTACGACGGCCGACGGCCGTCCCACCGAGGGCGACGAGTCCGGCGTCGTGCTGCGTACCCACACCTCGCCCGTCCAGGCGCGGTCGCTGCTCAGCCGCAAGCCCCCCGTCTACGTGGTCTGCCCCGGCCGGGTCTACCGCACCGACGAGCTCGACGCGACGCACACCCCGGTCTTCCACCAGATCGAGCTGCTCGCGATCGACGAGGGCCTCACCATGGCCGACCTCAAGGGCACCCTGGACCACATGGTGCAGGCGCTCTTCGGCACGGACATGAAGACCCGGCTGCGGCCGAACTACTTCCCGTTCACCGAGCCGTCCGCCGAGATGGACATGGTCTGCTTCGTCTGCCGCGGCGAGTCCGTCGGCAACCCCGACCGCCCCTGCCGCACCTGCGGCAGCGAGGGCTGGATCGAGCTGGGCGGCTGCGGCATGGTCAACCCGAAGGTGCTCGTCGCCTGCGGTGTCGACCCCGAGAAGTACAGCGGATTCGCCTTCGGGTTCGGCATCGAACGGATGCTGATGTTCCGCCACAACGTCGAAGACATGCGAGACCTGGTCGAGGGTGACATCCGGTTCACCCGACCGTTCGGGATGGAGATCTGATGCGCGTCCCGCTTTCCTGGCTGCGGGAATACGTCGACCTGCCGGCTTCCGAGACCGGCCGTGACGTGCAGGCCAAGCTCGTCGACGCCGGCTTCGAGGTCGAGGCCGTCGAGCAGACCGGCGCCGGCCTCACCGGCCCGCTGGTCGTCGGAGAGGTACTGACCATCGAGGAGCTGGAGGGCTTCAAGAAGCCCATCCGCTTCTGCACCGTCGACGTCGGAACCGCCAACGGCACCGGAGAACCGCAGGAGATCGTCTGCGGCGCCCGCAACTTCGCCGTCGGCGACAAGGTCGTCGTGGTCCTCCCCGGCGCCGTCCTGCCCGGCGACTTCGCGATCGCCGCGCGCAAGACGTACGGCAAGACCTCGCACGGCATGATCTGCTCCACCGACGAGCTCGGCATGGGCGACGACGGCACCCACGGCATCATCGTGCTGTCGCCGGAGACCGAGGCGGGCACCGACGCGATCGAGCTGCTCCAGCTCGTCGACGAGGTCCTCGACATCGCCGTCACCCCCGACCGCGGCTACGCCCTGTCGATGCGCGGCATCGCCCGCGAGACCGCCACCGCGTACGGCCTGCCGCTGCGCGACCCGGCGCTGCTCGACGTACCCGCGCCGAACGCGTACGGCTACCCGGTCCGGATCAGTGACCCGTTCGGCTGCCCGCGCTTCACCGCGCGCACCGTCACCGGTCTCGACCCCGAGGCCCGCTCGCCGCTCTGGATGACGCGCCGGCTGCAGAAGGCCGGCATGCGCGCGGTCTCGCTCGCCGTCGACATCACCAACTACGTGATGCTGGAGCTCGGCCAGCCGCTGCACGCCTACGACCGCACCCGCGTCGAAGGCCCCGTCGGCGTCCGCCGCGCCCAGCAGGGCGAGAAGCTCACCACCCTCGACGGTGTCGTCCGCGTCCTGGACGCCGAGGACCTCGTCATCACCGACGACCGCGGCCCCATCGGCCTCGCCGGTGTCATGGGCGGCGCCCACACGGAGATCGCCGACGCCGGCACCGAGACCGCCGCCACCACCGAGGTCGTCGTCGAGGCCGCGCACTTCGACGCGCTCTCGATCGCCCGCACCTCGCGCCGGCACAAGCTGTCCACCGAGGCGTCCAAGCGCTTCGAGCGCGGCGTCGACCCGCAGGCCGCCGCCGCTGCCGCGCAGCGCACGGTCGACCTGCTGGTGCTGCTCGCCGGCGGGACCGCCGAGGCGGGCGTCACCGAGATCACCGCCCCCTCCGCGCCCCGCACCATCGCGATGCCCGCGGACCACCCCAGCCGGGTGGCCGGGGTCGACTACGGCCGCGAGATCGTCGTCCGCCGCCTCCAGGAGGTCGGCTGCGACGTCTACGGGCAGGACGAGCTCCTGGTCACCGTGCCGTCCTGGCGCCCCGACCTGAGCGAGCCGAACGACCTCGCCGAAGAGGTCATCCGGCTGGAGGGTTACGAGAGCCTCCCGTCGACCCTGCCGACCCCGCCGTCGGGCCGCGGTCTCACCGACCGCCAGCGGCTGGGCCGCCGCATCGGCCGGGCCCTGGCCGGCGCCGGTTACGTCGAGGCGCTGAACTACCCGTTCATCGGGAACACCGTCCTCGACCAGCTCGGCCTGGACACCGACGACGCCCGGCGCCGCACGGTCCTCCTCGCCAACCCGCTCTCCGACGAGGAGCCGGCGCTGCGCACCACGCTGCTGCCGGGCCTCCTCGGCGCGCTGCGGCGCAACGACGGCCGCGGCTCCCACGACCTCGCGCTCTTCGAGACCGGGCTGGTCTTCCGGCCGACCGGCCACGAGACGCAGGCCGTCCGGCTCCCGGTGGACCGGCGCCCCTCGGAAGAGGAGATCGCCGCGCTCAACACCTCCCTGCCGCGTCAGCCGCGCCACGCCGCCGTCGTCCTCGCGGGCGCCCGCGAACAGGCCGGCTGGTGGGGCAAGGGCCGCCCGGCGACCTGGGCGGACTCCGTCGAGGCAGCACGCACCCTCGCCCGCGAGGCGGGCGTCGAGGTGACGGTCCGCGCCGACCGGCACGCCCCGTGGCACCCCGGCCGCTGCGCCGCGCTGTACGTCACGGTGAACGGCGAGGAGACCCTCCTCGGACACGCGGGCGAACTCCACCCGCGCGTCGTCAAGGAGCTGCACCTCCCCGAGCGCACCAGCGCGATGGAGATCGAGATCGACGTCCTGGAGCGGGCCGCCGAAGGCGTGCTCCGCGCCCCCCGGATCTCCACCTTCCCGGTGGCGACCCAGGACATCGCGCTGATCGTCCCCACCGACGTCCCGGCCGCCGAGGTCGAGGCGACGCTCCGCGAGGGCGCGGGCGAACTCCTCGAATCGCTCCGGCTGTTCGACGTGTTCACCGGCGACCAGATCGGTGAGGGCCGCAAGTCGCTCGCGTACGCGCTGCGCTTCCGCGCCCCGGACCGCACGCTGACGGTCGACGAGGCGTCGGCCGCCCGCGACGCCGCCGTGGCGCTCGCCGCCGAGCGCAACGGCGCGGTGCTGCGCGGGGCGTGACGCCCGGCGCGGCGGCCGCCGCCGCACGGTGAGGAGGGGCGCATCCGGTGACCGGATGCGCCCCTCCTCCGTCTCGCCGTCCGCGGGGGACCGCACCCGGGCCCGGAGTCGGGACCGGAAGCGTTTCGGCCCCGGCCTCCGTCCCGTGGCCACCCCTCCTGTTCGTTCGGGCAGTGGGACCGTGCGGTCCTGCACCGCCCGCCCTGCCGTGGTGTGTCGGGCAGGCCGGCAGAGCGGGCGGTGCGGACGAGGGCCGTCGGAGCTTTACGAGGGGGAGCCGCGACGACCCGGCCGCGATCCGGCGAGACGCCCAGTCAACCCACGCCCGCCCCCGCGCGGGAGGGCGCACAGGGGGACGGTTCGGGCATTCCGTTCACACCCCGTGTGAATCGGTGCTTGGCTGGAACCTTGCGGCGTACGCGTCCGGTACAGGTCCGACCCACCTGTTCCGGCCCGGCGCGGGAAGGGGGACGCGTGGAGCGCGACCGTACGGAGCCCAACATCCTGCTGGAGTCCCTCGTGGAGGAGGCAGGGGTTTCGCGGGCGGGGCTCGCCGGCCACGTGAACCGGGCCGGCCAGGCCCGGGGACTGCGGCTGCGGTACGAACACACCGCCGTGTCACGCTGGTTGAAGGGCCAGCGCCCGCGCGGTGAGGTACCCGACCTGATCTGCGAGGTCCTCGGGCGGCGCCTCGGGCGCCCCGTCACCCTCGACGACATCGGCATGGGAGCACCGGGCGCACCGGCCGCGCCGTCCCCCGGCACCCCGCTCGCCGGGTTCGTCGAACGGGCCACCGCGCTCTGGCGCGCGGACGGGCAGCACAACCCGCGGCTGACGGGCGTCCCCGCCGTCACCGGGACCGCGGCCGTGATGCCCGTCTGGGAGTGGGAGAACCCGCCCGAGGACATGGACGTCTCCCGCCCCGGCCCCTCCCGCATCGGCCCCGCCGACCTGGAGATCCTGCGCGCCGCCCGCAACCACTACGAGCACCTCTACCGCAAGGCCGGCGGCATCGCCACGAGAGGCCGGGTGGTGGGCTTCCTCAACGCCGGAGCGGCCCCGCTGCTGCACGCCGGCCACGACGACGCCACGGGCCGCCGGCTGCACCGCGCGACCGCCGGACTCGTCGCGCTCGCGGGCATCTGCGCCTACGACTCCGACGCCCACGGACTGGCCCAGCGCTACTTCCACCAGGCGCTGCGCCTCGCCAAGTCGAGCGGCGACCGGGCACTCGGCGGCTATGTGATCGCCCTGCTGGTCAACCAGTCCCTGCACCTGGGGGAGTTCCGCCGCGCGGTCGCCTTCGCCGAGGCGGCGATACGGGCCGCCGGACACCGCATCACCCCGGCGCTCGCCGCGGACCTCCACGCCATGCAGGCCAAGGCGTACGCCCGGCTCGGGGACGACCGGTCCGCCCGCGAGCGCATCGGCCGCGCCGAGGCGCTCGCGGCCCGCATCCTGCCCGGCGCGGAGCCGGAGGAGACCGCCTACGTCCAGCCCGGCCTGGTGGACGTACAGGTCGCCGAGGCCCTGCTCGGCCTGGGCGACCTCACGGCCGCGAGGGAGCACGCGGCCCTGGCCGTACGCGCCCCGGCGCACGACCGGGGGCGCGTGCACCGGCTCGCGATGCTGACCCAGGTGGAGCTGCGCCTCGGGGAGCCCGACCGGGCGGCGCGCACGGCCACGGAGATGGCGGAAAGCGCGCGCGGGGTGGAGTCCCGCAGGCTGCGCGAGCGGATGGGCGCCGTCCGCGACGACCTCGCGGCCAGCAAGAGCGCGGAGGCCGTGCGGGCCGCCGAGGTGATCGCGGGAGCGCTGCGCGTGCCCCTGTGAGCCCCGGCGCATTCGGAAGCGCACGTTCCCTGACCCCGCCGCCCCTGCTGCGATGTTGCCACCGAACGAACGAAAGGTGGCAGACCTGTGCAATGGGCGAACCTGAACGAACAATCCGTCTATGAGAACCGCTGGTTCCGAGTGAACCTCGCGGATGTCCGACTCCCCGACGGCAGGCACCTCGACCACTACGTCATCCGGCTGCGCCCCGTCGCCGCCGCCACCGTCGTCAACGACGCCGACGAGGTCCTGCTGCTCTGGCGGCACCGTTTCATCACCGACAGCTGGGGCTGGGAACTCGCCGCCGGCGTCGTGGAGGACGGCGAGGACATCGCCCGCGCCGCCGCCCGGGAGATGGAGGAGGAGACCGGCTGGCGCCCCGGCCCGCTGCGCCCGCTCATGACGGTGGAGCCCTCCAACGGACTCACCGACGCCCGCCACCACCTCTACTGGGCCGAGGAAGCCCACTGGACCGGCCCGCCCACCGACGGGTTCGAGTCCTCACGCCGGGAGTGGGTGCCCCTCACATCCGTACCCGACCTCATCGCCCGGGGCCGGGTCCCCGCGGCCAACATGGCGGCCGGGCTGCTGATGCTGCACCACCTCAGGCTGGGGTGAGGGCGCCGGACACGACGCAGGGGCGGCCGGTGAGTCCGGCCGCCCCTGCGGGCGGGACCAGGTGGTGGCCGGCGGGCCGTGGTCGGGGCCTTGATCCGCCGGCCACCACCTGGCTCAGGCGTACGGGTAGAACCCCGCCCCCGACTTCCGGCCGAGCCGGCCCGCGTCCACCATGCGCTGGAGCAGCGGGGGAGCGGCGTACAGGGGCTCCTTGTACTCCGCGTACATCGAGTCGGCGACGGACGCCACCGTGTCCAGGCCGATGAGGTCCGCGAGCTTCAGCGGCCCCATCGGGTGGGCGCAGCCCATCTCCATGCCGTTGTCGATGTCCTCGCGGCTGGCGATGCCCGACTCGAACATCCGGATCGCGGAGAGCAGGTACGGGATCAGCAGGGCGTTCACCACGAACCCGGACCGGTCCTGCGCCCGGATCGGGTGCTTGCCCAGCACGTCGCGTACGAGCGCCTCGGCCCGCAGCACGGTCCCCTCGCCCGTCGTCAGGGCGGGAATCAGTTCGACGAGCTTCTGCACCGGCGCCGGGTTGAAGAAGTGGATTCCGATGACCTGGTCCGGCCGGGAGGTGGCCACGGCCAGCTTCACCAGCGGAATGGAGGAGGTGTTGGACGCCAGGATCGCGTCCGGCCGGGTCACCACCTGGTCGAGCACCCGGAAGATCTCCGTCTTGACCTGCTCGTTCTCCACGACGGCCTCGATGACCAGGTCGCGGTCGGCGAACTCGCCGAGGTCGGTGGTGAAGCTGAGCCGGCCCAGGGCCTCGTCCCGCTCCTCGTCGGTGATCTTGCCGCGCTCGGCGGCCTTCGACAGGGAGTTGTGCAGCCGGGTACGCCCTATCTCCAAGGCCTCACCGGTGGTCTCCGCGACCATCACGTCCAGACCGCTGCGCGCGCAGACCTCCGCGATACCTGCGCCCATCTGGCCACAGCCGACCACTCCGACGCGTGCAATGTCGGCCATAGAGTCCGTCACCTCGTGCCTCTCCCTGATCTCCGTATCGCGGGACCCGTGGGTGGCGGTACCCGCTTCGACCTCCAGACGGTACCCGGCGACGCGGCCCAAGTTACCTGCGGGTCATCGACGGTCCGAGAAGGCATGATCTGCGTCACGCAGCCGACCGGAGCGGTGCGGCGGAGCGCGAGAGGAAGGCGGAGAGCATGCGGGGCATGGGCCGGAGGGCATTCGTACTGGGCGCGGCCGGAGTGGTGGCCGCCCTGGCGGCACCGGGTCCGGCGGGGGCGGCGGGACGCGTGTCCCGTGACCGACGTCACCGCGCGGCGACCGGGTTGCGCGGAATGTGGATCGCCATGGTCGCCAACGTCGACTGGCCGTCGGCCACCGGGCTGACGGCGGCCACCCAGCGCAGCGAGCTCGTCGCCCACCTGGACCGGGCCGTCCGGTTCGGCCTCAACGCGGTCGTCCTCCAGGTGCGGCCCAGCGCCGACGCCCTCTGGCCCTCGCCGCACGAGCCCTGGTCGCAGTACCTGACCGGTGTCCAGGGCAAGGCCCCCGGCTGGGACCCGCTCGGCACGGCGGTGACCGAGGCCCACGCCCGGGGCCTCGAACTGCACGCCTGGTTCAACCCGTACCGCGTCTCCAACCAGACCGACCCGAAGAAGCTCGTCGCCACCCACCCCGCCCGGGTCCACCCGGACTGGGTCGTCCCGTACGGCGGGAAGCTCTACTACGACCCCGGGCTGCCGGAGGTCCGCGCCTTCGTCCAGGACGCCATGCTGGACGCCGTCAGCCGGTACGACATCGACGCGGTCCACTGGGACGACTACTTCTACCCGTACCCCGTCTCCGGCCAGACCTTCGACGACGCCGACACCTACGCCGAACACGGCGCCGGCTTCAGCAGCAAGGCGGCCTGGCGCCGCGACAACATCGACCGGCTGGTGAAGGAGACCGCCGACCGGATCAAGGCGATCAAGCCGCACGTCCGCTTCGGCATCAGCCCCTTCGGCGTCTGGCGCAACAAGACGACCGACCCGCTCGGCTCGCCGACCGCCGCCGGGGTGCAGACGTACGACGACCTGTACGCGGACACCCGCAAGTGGATCAAGCAGGGGTGGATCGACTACATCTGCCCCCAGCTGTACTGGAGCATCGGCCAGTCGGGCGCCGACTACGCCCAACTCGTCCCCTGGTGGGCCGAGGTGGTCGAGGGCACCGACGTCGACCTCTACATCGGCGAGGCGCTGTACAAGGCGGGCGACCCCGCCCAGAACTCCGCCTGGCAGAACTCCGCCGAACTCTCCCGCCACCTCACCCTCGCCGAGGACTACCCGGCCGTCGGCGGACACGCCTTCTTCTCCGCGAACAGCGTGAAGGCGGACCGGATCGGCGCCATGGCCCGGGTGGCGGCGGACCACTACGGGGCGGGGTGAGGTTCCTCGACGGGATGGGGTGAGGTTCCTCCGCGGGGTGAGGTGGGGTGGGGCTCTTCCCCGTCCTGATCTCTTCCCCGTCCCGGTTCGCACGCTCGCGCACCCTCCCCCGATCGAGTGCATGGTGCTACTTTCATTAGCACCATGCTGCTGACACTGAACACCGCAGACGCCAGCCCCCTGCACGAGCAGGTGGCGGGGGCGATCCGCCGCGCCATCGCGCAGGGGGAATGCCTGCCGGGCGACCGGCTTCCTCCGGCGCGTGACATGTCGCAGGCGCTGGGCGTGAACGTCAACACGGTTCTGCGCGGCCTCCGGAGCCTTCGGGACCAGGGGGTTCTGGAGTTCCGGCGCGGTCGGGGCGTGACGGTGGCCGCCGGAGCGGACCGGCGCTCCGCGCTGCTGGACCGGGTGGCCGAGCTGGTGGTCGATGCCGCGCGGCTGGGTTACAGCAGGAATGACCTTGTCGAGATGATCAGGGGGACGGCGCAGTGAGCGAGCGCGCGAAGAGCAGGGGCGGTGCCATATGGGGTGCCGTCTGCTGGACTGTCGGGGTCCTGGCGTTGCTGGTGGGCATGGTGCCGGCGGCGAGCGGGCGACTCCCGGAACGGGTGGCGACGCACTGGAACGGGGCAGGGCGGCCCGACGGTGCCATGCCCCTGTGGGCCGCCGCACTCGTCCCCGCGCTGATATGGGCGGTGGCGGTCGTGGGGATCGGGCTCGCGGTGTGGCGTGCGAACGCGCGGCGGGGCGGTGCGGCGCGAGGGTGGGCGGGTGCCACCCTGGTCCCGACGGGTGTCTTCCTGGCCGGAGTTCAGGCGTCGATCGTACGGGCCAACCTCGACCGGGCCGACTGGCATGAGGCCGGCTCGGTGACGGTCGGGACCGTCGGAACTCTCGTGGTGGCGGCCGTGGTCGGGCTGGCCGCCTGGCGGGTGAGCAGCCGGAGGGTCATCGCCCCGGTGGCGACGGAGGACGGCCCGCGCATGGATCTGCCCACCGGGCAACGGCTCATGTGGTTCTCCCGGGCGTCCAACCCGTGGCTCCACGTGTCCGCGGCGCTCGCCGGAGTCGTGGCCCTGGCCACCGTCCTGGTCGCTGCCGTGGGGGTGACGGCCCCGCAGTGGACGCTGATCATGCTGTCCGCGCTCACCTCGGTTCTGTTTCTGGGCTGCGCCTCGGTGCAGGCGACCGTCAGCGAGAAGGGGCTGAAGGTGTCGTTCGGACCGCTCGGCTGGCCGGCGCGCCGCTGGACCCTCCAGGACATCGAGTCGGCCCGGTCCGAGTACCGCAGGCCGACCCAGGTGGGCGGCTGGGGCTACCGACTGAGCGGGCTCGGCACCACGGTGATGCTCCGCGGCGGAGAGTGCCTCGTCATAAGCGCCAGGGGCAAGGACTTCGCGGTGAGCGTGGACGACGCCGAACGGGGCGCCGCGCTGCTGAACTCCCTGGGCGGTCGGCGGTCGGGATGAGCGGCGCCCGGTGGTACCTGACCGGCGCTCCATGGGCGGCCCCAGGACCTCCGGGCTCCCGGGTCGAGATGGTGCCGTCCTCCGGTGTTGTCGGACCGCGTTCGAACCGGTCTCGATCGGCCGGGTCCTCACATGGCCCTGTGGCGGGGGCACCGGCACCGGGGCCAGGCCGACGTGACCTCCGGCACCTTGAGGGGTTTCACCGGGCGCACGGGGCGGATCACCTCGCGGTTGCCTTCACGCCCTACCCGGTACACCCCGATCCTTGTCGTCACGGGCGTTCCCCGGTCACTCGCACCGCGTCCCTGCCTTGCCGCCCGGCCTCGCGGTTCCTTCCGGCCCAGACCCTGAGCAGACGCCGGGCGATGTCGGCTGCCTCCCGCACGTGGGCGTAGGCGCTGAAGCACGGTGTCTCCCGCGTGGGGGCCTTCGCCGCCAGAAGGACGTACGCCCTGCCGATCAGTTCCCGTACGGCCGGGTCGTGGTCGGCGCCCAGATCCTCGCGGACGAGCAGGTTGAGGAACCCGTGACGCGAGGACTTGAAAGCCTTGAAAACAAGGGCGGTTGACTGTGTCTCAGAAGAAGCCGAATGAGGGATTGGCTCGCCTTCTGCGAGAGACCGGCTGGACATACAGCAGCTTCGCCATGGCAGTGAACAGGGCTGGTACGGAGACCGGGCGGCCTACCCGCTACGACGAATCCGCGGTGAAGCACTGGCTTGACGGCACCATGCCGCGCAAAGAGGCCAGGGGCCTGATCCTCGAAGTCTTCTCCCGCCGGTTGTCCCGACCGGTTACCCGTGAGGAGACGGGCTTTCCTCGGCTCCAGGGAGAGGGAACCCCACTCGATACGGTGGAAGGACTCGTCGATCTGGGGAGGCAGGACATGGATCCCTCACGTCGTTCCGTACCGGGTGCGGCACTGTTCTCCGTGGCGCTCACCATTCCGGACTGGCCAGACGTAGTGGGTCGCGCCGAAGCGTTTGCCGCGGGCCAGGTGACCCGTATCGGACGCGGAGAAGTCGAGATGGTCACGCAGATGACGGAGCGGGTCTCCGAGTTGGACGACCAGTTCGGAGGCAGGCATGCCAGGCCGATGGCGGCGGCGTTTCTGGTGAACACCGTCGCCGGTTACCTGCACGCGCAAGCCCCGGACGCGGTGCGGAAAGAGATGATGTCCGCCGCTGCGGACCTCTGCTACCTCACCGGCTACATGGCGGTGGACGAGGGACTTCACGGACTGGCCCAGCGCTACTACCTCAAGGCTCTGGAACTGGCCGGTGCTGCCGACGACCACCTGACCTACTGCACGACACTGCGGGGCATGTCCGTCCAGGTTGTGGATCTCGGGCACGGGCGGCATGCGCTTCGTCTGGCTGACGCTGCCGCAGCTGCCTCACCGCACGCCGGCCCTCGCATGCGGGCCTTCCTGGCAGGCCAGCAGGCGCACGCCGCTGCTCAACTCGGTGAGCGCGACAGTGCTCTTCTCCGTATGAAGGAAGCAGAAAAGGCAATGGACGTAGCTGAATCGCAGGCGAGAGCCTTCGGTTCCTACGACCCGTCCTCGCTGATGTATCACGTGGCCCAGGTGCGGCACGAACTCGGCGACGCTGCCGGAGCAGTTGAGTCCATGCAGGAGTCGAACAGACTTCGGCACAGCCTCTACAGGCGAGCCAAGGTGCGACATCTCGGCCTGACCGCTGAGCGTCAGTTCGCCATCGGGCATCTTGAAGCAGCCGTGGGCACCTGGAACGAGGCTCTGGACGATTACCCGATGGTGCAGTCCGGAAGGTGCGACGATCGCATGCGCGAGATGGTGTCCGTGCTCTCCCCCTACTCTTCGAATCGGCAGGCGAGAGCACTTCTGGAGCGCGCGACCACTGTCGGCGTCCCCGTAGCTGCCTGAGGGGGCACTCTCAGCGTCCGGTGCCGAGCGACGAGCTTACGGCTGCGTTTTGCGCTTTCCGGTTCGGTGCTTGGGCGGACCAGCTCTCTCCGCCGTCTGCGGCGCGGTGCCGGATGTCCCGGCTACCGGCGCCGCTCACTTCGTCTCCGGCTTCTCCGCTCCGCCCGTGTGCTGCACCACGCTGTCCGGCCCCGGGTACGCCAGCGACTCGTGGCCGTCCGCGTAGCGCAGCCGGTACGGCGGGGTGCCGCGCGGGCCTCGTACCTCGATGATCTCGGCGACCTGGTCGGGCCGGCCGACGGTTCTGCCGTGGGTCAGCAACCGGTCGCCGGTGTGGGCCTCCATCGGGAACGACCTCCTCCTGGACGGCGGTCCCTGTGTCGACAAGTCTATGACCGCGGGGCGTGGCGCTCACGCGGTCGCCGGGTGCCCGCCCGCTGGGTCACCGCGATGCAGACGAGTACGGCCACCGCCGCGATCGGGGCGGCCGCGGAGAGTTCCTCGCCGAGCAGCAGGAACGACCAGACCAGCGTCAGCAGTGGCTGGGCCAGTTGCAGCTGGCTGGCGCGCGGGATACCGATCTCCGCCATGCCCCGGTACCAGACGTACAGCCCGATGAAGGTGGACCCGGCCGCCAGCCAGACCAGGCCGGCGATCCCTTGCCCGGTCAGCGTGACGGGCTCGTACGACAGCGCGACCGCGCTGCCCGCCACCGTGACCGGGAGTGAGAGGACCAGTGCCCAGCCGATCACCTGCCAGCCGGGCATCGACCGCGCCAGCCTGCCGCCCTCCGCGTACCCGGCCGCGCACACCACCAGCGAACCGAACAGATACAGGTCGCCGGCCGAGACCGTGCCGCCGCTCTGGGCGACCGTGAACGCCAGCACCACGGCGGCCCCCGCGAGCGCCGCGATCCAGAACGCGCGGGGCGGGCGGGTGCCCGTGCGCAGGGACGAGAACACCGCCGTGGTCAGCGGCAGCAGCCCCACCACCACGGCCGAGTGCGAGGAGGTCGTCGTCCTCAGCGCGAGCGTGGTCAGCAGCGGGAACCCCGCCACCACTCCGCCCGCCACGACCAGCAGCCCGCCCAGGTGACGGCGGCCCGGCCACGGGATGCGGGCCGCCAGCAGGACCGTGCCCGCGACCAACGCGGCGAGCACGCTGCGCAGCGCCACCAGCGACCAGGGGCCGAAGCTCTCCAGCCCCCACACGGTGGCGGGGAAGGTCAGCGAGAAGGCGACGACGCCGAGGGAGGCGAGGACGAAGCCGGTCCGCTCGGAGGCCGGGGCCGGCTGGGAGGCTGGGGGCGATGTCGAGGCCGGAGGTGAGGCCGGGGTCGGCGTCGGGGCCGGGGGAGTGGCGGTGGGAGTGAGCGCTATCGCGGTCAGCCGGATAGCGCTATCGTGTTCTCTCATGGAAGAGCGTAGCAGTGTGGGTGAGTTGGCGAAATCCCTGCGCCAAGAGCTGGACCGCTACTCACCGGGTGGAAAGCTGCCGTCGAGCCGTGCTCTCGTCGAGCGCTTCCGGGTCAGCCCGGTCACCGTCACCCGGGCCCTCGCCCAACTGGCCGCCGAGGGGCTGGTCGTCACCCGGCCCGGCGCCGGGGCCTTCCGTGCCCAGCCGCGTACGACTGCCCCGGCCCCGGGCGACACGTCCTGGCAGGAGGTCTCGCTCAGCGGGGACGGCGGGCCCGAGGTGGTGCCCCGTACCGTCGACGCCTCGGGGGTCCTCGTCACGCTCGCCGCGCCCCCGCCGGGCGTCATCGAGTTCAACGGCGGCTATCTCCACCCCACCCTCCAGCCCGAACGGGCCCTGGCCGCAGCCCTCGCGCGGGCCGGCCGCCGTCCCGGTGCCTGGGACCGGCCGCCCGTGGACGGGCTGCCCGAACTGCGCGCCTGGTTCGCCCGCGAGATCGGACCCGGCGTCGGCGCGGCCGACGTCCTGATCACGGCGGGCGGCCAGGGCGCGCTGGCCACCGCGCTGCGCGCGCTCGCCCCGCCCGGGGCTCCGGTGCTCGTCGAGTCGCCGACCTACCCCGGCATGCTGGCCGTCGCCCGGGCCGCCGGGCTGCGGCCCGTCCCTGTACCGGTGGACGCGGACGGCGTGCGCCCCGAACTGCTGGACGCGGCGTTCCGTGCCACCGGGGCGCGGGTCTTCGTCTGCCAGCCGCTCTTCCAGAACCCCACGGGGGCGGTACTCCACCCCGAGCGGAGGGCCGAGGTGCGGCGGATCGCTCGGGCCGCGGGCGCGTTCGTGGTGGAGGACGACTTCGCCCGCCGCCTCGCCCACGAGGACGCGGGCCCCCTGCCGCCGCCGCTGGCCGCCGACGATCCGGACGGGGTGGTCGTCCACGTCTGTTCGCTCACCAAGGTCACCTCGCCCAGTCTGCGCGTCGGCGCGCTCGCCGCGCGCGGCCCGGTGCTGGAACGGCTGCGCGCGATCCAGGTCGTGGACAGCTTCTTCGTGCCCAGGCCACTCCAGGAAGCCGCACTCGAACTGGTCGGATCTCCAGCCTGGGGTACCCATCTGCGCTTCGTGGCAGGGGAGTTGGCCCGGCGTCGCACCCTGCTCGCCGGTGAGCTCCGCCGCTCGCTGCCCGAACTCGACCTGCCGTACGTGCCGTCCGGCGGCGGCAGCCTCTGGCTGCGCGTCCCCGGCGGGGGCGGCAGCGGTGCGGACGAGGCCGCGTTCGTCACCGGCGCCCTGCGGGCCGGGGTCGCCGTGGCCCCCGGGCGCCCGTACTTCTGCGCCGAACCGCCCTCCGCGCAGGTCCGGATCAGCTTCGCGGCCGCCTCCGGCGCGGGCGAGATCGCGGAAGGGGTCAGGCGGCTGCGCATCGCGTACGACACGCGGTGAGCGGTGGGGGTTCCCCGGGTGTGACCGGTGGTGCCGCGTGCACCGGAAACGGCTGGGCCGGTCCGGAGTGCTGTTCTAGCCTGGGCCCATGACCGAAACGATCACGCAGGACTACGACATCTCGACCGACCCCGCCCGGCTCGACCCGGCCCGTATTCACCACTGGCTCTCCACCGACGCCTACTGGGCGCTCGGGCGCAGTCGCGCCAAGCAGGACGCGGCCATCGCTGCCTCACTCAACTTCGGTGTGTACGAAAGGAGTTCCGGAACCCAGGTCGGGTACGCCCGGGTGGTCACCGACCACGTCACCTTCGCCTGGCTCTGTGACGTCTACGTCGCCCCGGTGGCCCGCGGGCGGGGACTCGGCGTCCGGCTGGCCGAAGCGGTCCGCGACCACCTCGCCCCGGCCGGTGTCGGCAGGATCCTGCTTTCCACGGGCGACGCCCACGGGGTGTACGGGAAGGTCGGCTTCCGAGAGCTGGAGGAGCCCGGAAAGTGGATGACTCTGGTCAACCGTTAGATCGTCAACTCCCTTTGATGCAGGCCCCCTTGACCCCGAGGGTCGGCGGCCTCACCATCGCGGCCATGAGTGTTCGGGTTTCCCTCGTGGCGGCAGCGCGAAGCTCGTCCCTGCTCGCCGAGCGCTTCGACGACGACCGTCCGCTGGACCACACCGGATGGCATGAGGTGCAACTCGTCGCCCACGCGCTGGTCCCGCTCGGCGCGGCCGACCTCCGCTACTGCGCGCCGACCCCCCGGAGCCGGGCCACCGGTGCCGCTCTCGGGTACGCCCCCATGGCCCAACCCGACCTGCGCGACTGCGACATGGGGCGCTGGCGGGGCATGACCCTGGCGGAGGTCGCGGCCCGCGAGCCCGCCGCCGTAGACGCGTGGCTGGCCGATCCCCGGTCCGCACCGCACGGCGGCGAGCCGCTGCTCGGCTTCATCGGGCGCATCGGCCACTGGCTCGACACCCGCCCCTTCGACGGCGGTTCCATCGTCGCGGTGGCCGAACCCGCCGTGGTCCGCGCGATCCTCGTCTACGCGTTGAAGGCCCCGCCGTCGGCGTACTGGAACATCGACGTGCGCCCGCTCTCCGCCGTCACCCTCGCCGGGCAACCCGGCCGCTGGAGCCTCTGCCTGGAACCACCGGCCTCATGATGTGCCTCCTGCCTCCTGCTTCAGCTGCACGGGAAGGGTGAAACTCCTGCGACGGAGGGTGCACATCGGCCACAATCCCGGACATGCAACGGTTTGCGGAGATGTTCACCGATCCTGGAAGTGACCCACGGGCAGAGGTCCCGACGCTGAGCGACGAGCGGACCATGCTCGCCGCGTCCCTGCGCCGCCAGCGGGAGACCCTGGTCCTGAAGTGCTCCGGGCTCGACGCCGAAGCCATGGCCCTGCGGTCCGTGGACTTCTCCGGCCTGTCCCTGCTGGGACTCGTCCGGCACCTCGCCGACGTCGAACACCGTTGGTTCCGGCTGCGGTTGGCCGGCCATGACGGACCAGCGCCCTTCTCCACGGTGGACGAGCCGGACAGCGCGTTCGACCGCGCCGTGCCCGACGCCGCCCGTACGGAGGAAGCCTGGCGGGCCTGGCGCGAGGAGGTCGACTTCGCGGAACGGTTCGTCGCCGAAGCCGCGGATCTCGACGTCTCCGCCGTCGACCCCTGGCAGGGGCGGGTCTCGCTCCGGTGGGTCATGCTGCACATGGTGGAGGAGTACGCGCGCCACAACGGCCACGCCGACCTGCTGCGCCAGGGGGTCGACGGCGCCGTGGGGCTGTAGTGGGGGAAGTGCGGGCGCCAGGGGAACCGGAGAACGAAAGACGCGCGGGCCGACGGTCTCCCGCCCACCCGCGCGTCTCCGAACCGGAATCCCCGAACCGGAATCCCCGAACCGGAATCCCCGAACCGGATTCCTCGGACGGAATCCTTAGAGGACGCCGCTCTCCGCGATGGTGATCTTCGCCGAGGTGCGGCCGCTCTGGGAGCCCAGGGACTCGATCTTCTGGACCAGCTTCATGCTGTCCTCGTCCGCGACCTCACCGAAGACGACGTGCTTGCCGTCGAGCCACGGGGTCAGGACGGTGGTGATGAAGAACTGCGAGCCGTTGGTGTTCCGGCCGGCGTTGGCCATCGAGAGCAGGCCCGCCTTGTTGTGCGTGAGCTTGAAGTTCTCGTCCGCGAACTTCTCGCCGTAGATGCTCTTGCCGCCCGTGCCGTCGCCACGGGTGAAGTCGCCGCCCTGGAGCATGAAGTCCGGGATGACGCGGTGGAAGGAGGAGCCCGCGTAGCCGAAGCCCTTCTCGCCGGTGGCGAGGGCGCGGAAGTTCTCCACGGTCTTCGGGACGACGTCCTCGAAGAGGTTGAACGTGATCCGCCCGGCGGGCTCGTCGTTGATGGTGATGTCGAAGTAAGCCTTGATGGTCATACAACCATCCTGACACTTCTCGGCCCGGGTCTCGCGCAGAGGGGTCCCCCCGGGGGCTCGACGGCCCCGCCGCTCGCGGAACCGACCGCCCGCCGCGCGCCTCAGCGCCCGCCCGAACGCCCGCCTCGCGGCCGGGCGCGCCCGAGGCCGAAAGGCCCCCGCCGCCCCGTTCGGGAGCTGCGCCCGAATGGCCGCCCGGTACGGTCCCCGGGCGCGTACTCCGGCGTCGTGGGGCGCCGGTCGCCGTCCGGGGACGGCAGCGGGGCCTGCCGGTCGGCCTGGGCGCGTATCTCCTGGTGAGCGGCGTACGACGTGGTACGGAACGCCTCCTCGTACGACGCGAGGGCCGCCCCGATCGCGGCCCCGGCCGTCCCCCGGCGCCGTACCCGGGCCGCGAGCAACCCGAGGAGGCCCATGACGGCGGCCAGACATCCGGCAACGATCAGCAACGGCAGGAGAACGCCCATGGCGGCGAGCGTAACGAGCGGGCGCCCGGGGCGGTACGGGCCGTCGCCCCGGAAGCCAGGACCGCCGCGTGCGTACGGCCGGCGTCACTACGGCCGGCGTCACGTACGACCGGCGTCACGTACGGCCGGCTTTCCGCGCGCTCCCGCTACCGGCCGCGCGGCTTTCCGCGCTTGGCTCCCTTGGCCCCGCCGGCGCTCTTGCCACCCTTGGCGCCGCCTCCCGAGCCGCCCCGCGGGTTGCGGGCCGACGGCTTGCCCGCGCCGGCGCCGCGACGGGCACCGGCGGCCGCCCGCTTCTCCTGCTTGGGCTGCGGGGGAGTGGGAGTACGCCCGCGGGAGCTGTTCACCGTGCGGCCCCGGACGATGCCGATGAAGTCCTCGACCCTCTCGGTCGTCTTCTCCTCCGGCCACGCGAGCGCGATGCGCGACTCCGGGACGTCCGTCATCGTCCGGTAGGTGAGGTCCTTGCGGTGGTGGAGCCGGGCGAGCGACTGCGGGACGACCAGCAGACCGATCCCCGCCGCGACCAGCGCCACCGCGTCCTCCGTCGTCTCCGGCCGCTCGAACGCGGGCAGACCCGGCGGGCGCTCCCAACCGAGCGAGTCGTCGAGCGGGTGGAGCACGATGTCCTCCGCGAGGTCCTCGGTGGACACCTCATCCGCGGCCGCCAGCAGGTGGTCCTTGGGGATCACCACCACCGTGGTCTCGGTGTACAGCGGGATCGCGCTGAGCTCCTCGCGCCCGACCGGCATCCGTACGAAGCCCGCGTCGGCGCCACCGTCCAGCAGCAGCGCCGGGGCCTCGCCGGACGGCACGGAGACCAGCTCCAGGGGAATGAGGGGGAAGCGCTCTTTCCAGATGCGCACCCACTTGGAAGGCGTCACGCCCGGTACGTAGGCAAGGCGGAACGAGGGGGGTGCGTCGGAGCCAGTCACCCCGCCAGGTTACCGGCCCCGGGCCAGGGCCTCTCGTCCGGATCATGGCCCGGGCGCCGCCGCCCCGCCCTTCGGCGACCGGTGTGGTCGGCGGCCTCGCGCACGCTCGCTACTCTTGACACATGACCTCGCACCAGACACCCCAGACGATGAAGCCCGCCACCGCGGCGAAGAAGCTGGGTGTGTACCTCGAAGCCACCCCCGCCGAGTTCCAGGAGGGTGTGGTCTCGCGCGGCGAGTTCAACGCGCTGCAGGCCGAACCGCCGGCCTGGCTGGAAGAGCTGCGCCGCAACGGCCCGCACCCCCGCCCGGTCGTCGCCGCCAAGCTGGGCGTCTCCATCTCCGGCCTGGCCCGCGGAGGCGTGACCGAGCCGCTCACCACCGAGCAGATCGACGCCCTCAAGAACGAGATGCCGGAGTGGCTGAGCGCCGAGCGCGCCACCCAGGCGGACGTGCGCAAGGAGGCCGTCCGCATCAAGGAGCGGAACGCCGAACGCGCCGCGCGCGCCGAGAAGACCGACTCCTGATCCACGCTCCACCACCGCCCGGCCGCCGGCACACCTCGGGCGGCCGGGCGGAGCTGTGAACGCCCGGCCGCGTCGGCCGCGACGACCGTTCCAGCCAGGCCCGGCTGCCCGGAGCGGGCACGCGGACCATCCGACGACCGGATAACCGGGCCCTGGTGGCCGAGCGCCACGACCTGCCGGACCGGATCCGCGACCGGCTCGCCGCCGACCCCGACGCCAAGGTGGTCCGCGCGGTGGCCCCGCACCCCGGGCTCTCCGAGGCGGTGCTGCGCGCGATGACCACGCGCTTCGGGGCCCAGGTGGCGGGGCGGGTGGCCGAGAACCCGGACGCCTCGCCCGAGTTCCTGGAGGAACTGGCCCTGCGCACCCCGCCCGTACGCAAGGTGCTCCGCGCGGTGGCCGGCCGCCCCGGGGCGACCCCGGCCTCGCTGGTCGCCTGCCTGGCGGACTCGCGGGTACGCATCGAGGCGGCCCGCCACCCGGCCCTGCCTCTGCCCGTGCTCGTCGGGCTGCTCGACCACCCGGACCACGAACCGGCCAGGGCTGCCGCGGCCAACCCCGCCCTGCCGGTGGCCGAGATGGCCCGCCGCCTCCCGCCGCCCGTCCTCCCCGGACTCCGCGGCACCACGTAACGTGCGGGTGGGGGCGCCGGCGCCGGCTGAAGGCGCCACCGCGTCACCGTCCGTGTTCCACCCGGCAGAGAGGCCGACTCCGACCATGACCGACACACTGACCGTCAGCGTTCTGGGCACCGGGATCATGGGCGCCGCCATGGCCCGCAACCTCGCCCGCGCCGGACACTCCGTACAGGTCTGGAACCGCACCCGGGACAAGGCCGAGCCGCTGGCCGAGGACGGCGCGCGGATCGCCGACACCCCGGCCGAGGCCGTCGAAGGCGCCGACGTGGTCCTGACGATGCTGCACGACGGGGCGGCGGTGGCGGAGGTCATGCGACAGGCGGCCCCCGCGCTCCGTTCCGGCACCGCCTGGGTGCAGTCGACCACCGTGGGCGTCGACGCCGTCGAGGAGCTCGCCGCCTACGCCGACCAGCACGGCCTGGTCTTCTTCGACGCACCGGTGCTCGGCACCCGGCAGCCCGCCGAGGCCGGGCAGCTGCTGATCCTCGCGGCGGGCCCTGCGGAGCAGCGGGCCTCCGTCGCCCCCGTGCTGGACGCGGTCGGGGCCCGTACGGTCTGGACGGGCGAGAACGGGGCCGACGGAGGCGCCACCCGCCTCAAGCTCGTCGCCAACAGCTGGGTCATCGCGGCCACCACCGCCACCGGAGAGTCCCTGGCGCTCGCCAAGGGACTCGGCGTGAACCCGCAGGACTTCTTCGACGCCATCGCCGGCGGCCCGCTCGACATGGGCTATCTGCGCGCCAAGTCCGCCCTCATCCTCGACGGCGGCCTCGAACCGGCCAGTTTCGCGGTGACCACGGCCGAGAAGGACGCCCGCCTGATCGTGGAGGCCGGTCAGCGGTACGGCGTCCGCCTCGACGGCGCCGCAGCGAGCGCGGACCGTTTCGCCCGGGCCGCCGCCCAGGGTCACGGCCACGAGGACATGGCCGCCGCCTACTTCGCGAGCTTCGACCCGGACGAGTCGCGCTGACGGCTGGAGCTCGGTGTCCGGCCCCCGTCCGCCGGACGCGGCTGGTCGCGGGGGACCGGGTGGGCCGCGCGGGCAGCCCAGGAGCTCCGCGTCCGCCCCTGCTCAGGGGGTGGGCGAGGCCCCGGTGAGGGACATCCACCGCCGCACGGTGTCCTGGTGGGAACCGGTCGCCGTGCCCGAGGCCACCGCCTCCGCATCAGCGTCCGCGCCGGACCGGGGGACCCCGGAGCGGGTCAGCAGCACGAGCGGCCACACGGGGCCCGGGCCGGGGGCCGCCCCGTCGAACGGTTCCCACTCCCAGGGCCCGCGGAGGCGCCAGGCTCTGCCCTCGGCGTCGGCCACCTCGTCGTCCGCCCGCAGGAACGCGTACGGCCGCAACAGCAGCTCGAAGGCGTACGGCGTCCCGTCGCCCGGATGGAGACCGTGGCCGTAGCCGTCGAGATGGCTCCCGTCCGGGTACTCCCGGTAGGACATGCCCTCGGGCAGCACGGCCACGGTCAGCGTCGGACGCGGCAGCCAGCCGGTCTCCAGCGGCGGGTCGTGACGGTCGACGGACGTGACGTGCACCAAGGTCGGCGGCACCCCGACCCGGCAGAGGTCACCCGGCCGCAGACGGTGGGGCGGCGGGTCGGTCCGGAACAGTTCCGACAGGTTCTCCGGGTAGGCGTCCCCGCCCTCCACGCCCAGGGCCATGACCCCGTTCCAGCGGAAGAGCTCGTTGCCCTCGTCGATCGACCACCACGGCCAGCGCACCGACAGGTGACCCCACCTCACGCCTTCCACGACCACGGTCTCCGTGAAGGGGCAGGCGACCGACAACACGTCACCGACCCGGAAGTCCCCCTCGCATTCCATCGGCCCAGCGTAGAAGGACACGTCCGAGCGAGATCGCGGGGCCCTCGGTGGTGCACGGACGGTCGTTGCGGAGCGCTGTCCGCACGATCCCTCTCGGCCCCTTGTGAATCGGAACATCGTTCCGTATTGTCGTTACGGAACGGTGTTCCGCTTTTGTCGCTCGAACAGGGCGGGACCCGCCACGGGCCGTGCGCGCAGACCGTCCGTACAAGACTCCGCACAGGATCATGCATACAAAACGCGCATACGAGGAGAACCATGCGATACCGCACGCTGGGCCGGACCGGCATCAAGGTCAGCCCCTACTGCCTGGGCGCCATGATGTTCGGCGCCATGGGAAACCCCGACCACGACGACTCCGTCCGCATCATCCACAAGGCGCTGGACGCGGGCATCAACTTCGTGGACACCGCCGACGCCTACTCGCGCGGCGAGTCCGAGGAGATCGTCGGCAAGGCGCTCAAGGGCCGCCGCGACAACGTCGTCCTGGCCACCAAGGCCCACCTCCCGATGGGCGACGACCCCAACCAGCAGGGGAACTCGCGGCGTTGGCTGGTCCGCGCCCTGGAGGACTCGTTGCGCCGTCTGGGCACCGACCACGTCGACCTGTTCCAGATCCACCGCCCCGCGCCGGACACCGACATCGAGGAGACCCTCTCCGCCCTCACCGACCTGGTCCGCGCCGGCAAGGTCCGGGCCATCGGCTCCTCCGCCTTCCCCGCCACCGACATCGTCGAGGCGCAGTGGACCGCCGAACGGCGCGGCCTGCAGCGTTTCCGCACCGAGCAGCCGACGTACTCGATCCTCAACCGGGGCATCGAACGCGAGGTCCTGCCGGCCTGCGAACGGTACGGAATCGGTGCGCTGGTCTGGAGCCCGCTGGCAGGGGGCCTGCTCACCGGCCGCTACCGCAAGGGCCAGGAAGCCACCACGCACCGCGCCGGCTTCGGCTTCAAGCACCTGAAGGACGAACGCCGCCTCGACGTCGTCGAACAGCTCATCCCCCTCGCCGAGAAGGCGGGGATGCCGCTGACGCACCTGGCCACGGCCTTCGCCATCGCCCACCCCGGTGTCACCTCGGCGATCATCGGACCGCGCACCATGGCCCACCTCGACGACCTGCTCGCGGGCGCCGAGGTCCGCCTGAGCGACGAGATCCTCGACCGGATCGACGCCGTCGTGCCCCCCGGCACCGACATCGGGAGGCTCGACATGGCGTACGACCCGCCCGCCATCCAGCAGGCCGCGCTGCGGCGCCGCCCCGACACCGAGCGTGCCGCCGCCTGATGAGGGAGGGGTGCGAGGGCGGCCCGGGGGAACTGGTGGCGTACTCGGTCGCGCGCCCGGATCACCCGGTTCGGTGCGGGTCCGGGTCCTGCGGGCGCGTCACCCCTGGCGTACTCAACCAGCTGCCCCGGCCTCCCACTTGAGCCGGAGCAGCTCGTACGCGCTGAAGAGATGGCGGCTCTGGTCGAGCAGTTCCGCCACCTCCGTGCCGTGGTGCCGCGCGTCCACGGGCGGGCGCCACCGCCGCACGGACTGCTCTGCCCGGGTACGTACCTTCACGTCCGGGTCTTCCAGGAGCCCGACGGCCGCCCGTAGCGCCTCGATCCCGCCGCGCGCGTCGAGCAGCCGGAACGCGGCGAGCCGGACGTGCCGGGGCCGCCCGTAGAGACGTTCCAGCAGCCGGTCGACGGGCAGTTGCCCCACCGACGGCACCAGGGCGAGGGCCGTCTCCCGGGCGACCCCGGCGGCCGCGTCGTCGAGGAGGGGCAGCAACCGCCCGGCCTCCACGCAGTCCAGGAGCCGAAGTCCGGCCACCGCCCGCGCTCGCACCGCGGCCGCTGGGTGCGTGAGGAGCGGCCACAGCAGCGCGGCGTCCGGGCGGTTCCCGCACTCGGCGAGCCCGACCACCGCGCCGGGCGCCCACCCCGGGCCGGCCGCCGCCGTGCACCGCTCCCGGTACCAGGCCGCCGGATCGCCGCCGTGCTGCCGTACGACGTACCGGGCGCACGCGCGGACCAGCCCCGACCGGTCGCCGAGGAAGGCCTCCGCCCGCTCCGACAGCCCCGCCCGCCGCAGCGCGGTGACGCCGGCCGAACGGGCACGCGGGTGGCGCGCGGTCAACAGGGGCGCGAGCACGGCCTCGTATGTCTCCTGCGCCGCCGCGTCGTGCGTCTCATGCGTCCCGGACGTCTCGTGCGCCGCCTCGTCGCGCAGGGTCGTGAGCGCCGCGAGCGCGGCCGTGGCGCACAGGTCCTGGACCACGGCGTCCACGTCGCGGGCGGCGGCGCGGGCCAGCTCCACGGGGCCGAGCAGCCGGCGCTCGACGGCCAGCCGGTAGGCGAACCGCCGGACGGCACGGTCCGGGGCGGCGAAGAGAACCGCGAGCCGCTCCAGGGGCGCCCGGCGCAGGACCTCCCCGAGCAACTCGACGCCGAAGGCGCCTCTGTGGCGGCGGCCGACGAGCAGGACCAAGGGAGCGAGGGTGGTGGCGGAATCCTCGTCCAGGGCCTCGCGCAGCAGCCGCCGGGCGGCCTCGCGCACCGGGCCGGCCCAGTCGGTGCAGCGGATCACGATCAGTGGCAGCAGACCGGGGCGGCCGGCCGACCGGCGTACCGCCTCCTGACGGACCCGCCCGTTGCGGTGGCAGAGGGCAAGCACGAGCCCCGACTCCTCGTCCTGCCCCGGGTCGACGGGCGGCGGGCCCGCGTGCGCGACCGGTGAGCCGTAACCGGCCACCTTGCGCACCGCCGCGACCAGTGAGCGGTACCCCGTCACCGTACGCACCCCCGCGTCCAGCGAGCGGTACCCGGTCACCTCACGCACCCCCGCGTCCAGCGCGAGCCAGGCGGCGGGGTCCATGAGATCGAGGGTGCTCGGCAGCGGTGCGCCGCGCCCCGGCCGCACACCCGCCGCTGTCCCGTCCCCGGCGCCCTCGCCCATGTCCCCACCCTCCCGGTCGTCGTACCGGGGGATCCTAAAGCGTGTTGCGAGAGTAGCGCTGTCCGCCCGGAGGGCGGGTCCGGCGACGCCCGGTGCGTACGCTCGGCGTTGTTGGAATCCCGGCCTCCGGCCGAACGACGGCACTTCGACGGCACTTCGACGGCGCGCCTCGGGGCCCCGGGCGGTCCGTGGAACCGCCCGGGCCCCCTCGGGCAGGCTGTTCAAGCCATTCTGGCCATGCCGAGCCGTTCCGAGCCGTCCGGAGTCACTCGACGTACTCGACGAGCTGCATCATCCCCTGGTCCTCGTGCTGGAGCTGGTGGCAGTGGACGAGGGCCCGACCGGTGAAGTCCTCGAAGCGGACGCGCAGGGTCACCGAGCCTCCCCTCCTGATGCCGATGGTGTCCTGCCACACCGGTGTGCCGAGGGCGCGGCCGTCGACTGCGGTCACCAGGAAGTGGTTGGTGTGCAGGTGGAACGGGTGGACGGGGTGGCCGTTCGAGTTGTTGAGCAGGGTCCATTCCTCCGTGTCGCCGAGCCGGAGGGTGTGGTTGACGTGCTCCGGATCGAACCGGCCGTACGTCGGATCCGTCGGATCGGCCAGGTCGCGGGTGGCCGGCGTCGCTCCGTCGCCGGTGATACGGAACGCGTGCGGGAAGGGCCGGCCGGGGAAGGCGTTCCTGTCGCTGTGGAAGGTCAGGGAGCGGCGTCGGGTCACCGCACCCGGGTCGATGTACGGGGTGGGCCCCGGCAGGTCCGTGGGCAGTTCCATCCGCGCGCCGGAGCCGGACCGCACGGTCATCGTCGCCAGCAGGATGTCGCCCGCCATGATCCGGTAGTCGCCCGGGCGCTGCGCCCTGATCATGACGTCGGACCGGTTGCCCATCGCCAGGGTGACCCCGTCGAGCTCGACGGTCCGGGTGAGGGCGATGCCGTCCACGGCGATCTGGTGCAGGGCGTGTCCCTCCACCCGGATCGGCAGGACGGTGAACGCCGACGCGTTGATCAGGCGCCAGCGCTGCACCTCGCCCTCGCGCACCTGGACCACCGGCCGGAAGAGGCCGTTCACGACGTACGTCGACTCGACCGCGTCGAGGTCGTCCTCGGCGTGCAGGTCCGGCACCTGACCGTCCGAGAGCTTGAGTTCACCGATCGCCATCACGACGTCGCTCGCGGCCGCGATCTCCGGAACCCGGTCGATCGCGCCCTCCACGACGATCGCGCCCAGCAGGCCGCCGGACAGCTGGACGGCGGTCGACCCGTGCACGTGCGAGTGGTACCAGTACGTGCCGCCCTCGTGGCCGGAGGGGATCTCGATGCGGCTTCGGTAACTCGTGGCGGTCTGGCCGTTGGCCGGATCGTAGGGAGCGAACTCCCGGAAGACGTTGTCCGCCTCGCCGCTCGGCGACACGTGGAGCCCGTGGGTGTGCAGGTTCACCGTGTTGAACCGGTGCGGCACGTTGTGGTCGCTGTGAGTGGCCTGATCGGGGTTGGGCGGCAGCTCGTTGATGTGCTCGATGTCGAGCAGGTCGCCCGGACGCACGCGGAGCGTCGGCCCGATGGCCTCTCCGTTGTAGAGCCGGAGATCGACGTCGCCGACCCCGGCGAGCGTGCGCCGGGCGAACGCGACCCGCAGCGTGGTCGACAGGACGCCGTCCGCCGACCCGATCACCGGAGGCGGGCTGAACTGCGGCGCCGCCGACGCCGAAGCGCGGGGGGCCTGAAGTGCGCCGGCGACCAGGGCGGGAGCCGCCGCCAGTAGCGCACGCCTGTTGATACCGCGTGATGGGTCCATGGAACTCACCCCTACTCGTGAACGGGCAAAGACCGTCCAGCGTGGCGAGCGGACCACTGGTTCTGTCGGACGACACGTCCCGCGCCGCCCGGCTTCCTCCGATCGGCGCACCGGGTGGCTGGCCGGGTGGCCGGGTGGCCGGACAAGCCTTGCTGATCCCCGGCCGGATCCCCGGCCCCCTCGGAACCGGACGGGCGCCCTTCATCGCAGGAACCGGACGAGCGCATCCGGCCGGCTCCACCGCCCGCACCGCGCCTTCCACCGCCCGCACCGCGCCTTCCGCCGGCCGGCCGTGTCCCCGGCATGACGGGGCGGTACACCTGGCCCAGCCGTGGTTACGCGGCCCGGTCACTCAGCAGGGCGCGGGCCAGCCGGGTCTGTGCCGCGGTCAGCCCGCGGATCACCGGGACCACAGTGGCCAACAGGACCACACCCGTGACCGTGTTGAAGCCGATGTCGGCCGCCCGCGAGGAGTTGTCGAACATCAGCTCCACCAGTCCCTGGTTACCCGGTCCCTGCGGCAGGGCCCACGACCAGGTGAAGTAGAGCAACTCGCCGACCCCGCCGAGGGTCCACGTCAGCGCCACGCCGAACGTGACGACCTGAAGCGGAAAGGCGACGACAAGATGGACCAGGTCGCGCCAGGACCGTGGTTCACGCACGGTCCGCAGCGCCCCGGCCCATCCTGCGCCGGCCGGACCAGGGTGGTGTAACGGGAACGGACGGCCCGTGACGGCAGCCACCCGCCGGCGTTCCGAATTGGCCAGGGACCCGGCAGCGCGCAGAGTTCCGGCCAGTATGGGGAGTCCGATCCAGACCGCGAGAGTGGACACTCCCAAGGCGAAACCCGTCACCGCGACGGTGAAGGCCGCCACCCCGAGGGGCAGTCCGGACAGCAGATATCCCAACTCCCCACGGAACCGGTGGGCCACGGGCCCACGCCCGGCGGGCACTTGGGGCATGGTGCGGAGTGACGAGGTATCAGTCATGGCGCCACAGTCCCAGGTTCGCGCCGCCCCGGCCAACCGGCTGACCGGCCACCGCGGGGTAGGGCCAGCCCCACCCTGCGGTGGTGTCCGGCGGATCAAGGCCGCTCAGGTCGCCGCGTCCTGCGGTGCGACGCATGGCGCTGGGAGTCCTCATCGCGGAGCCACCCCTGCTGCCTGACCACCCGTCGGCAGATCGGCTCATCGTGTTCGCCGTCGCGAGGGGGCGGGCCTTGAACGGAGGTGTGGGCCGCCCGCTGCCGAGTCCGCCGCCCACCCGTTCCGGGCTGCGCCACCCCGATGCCGGCAGGGGGACTCCCGTGCTCGGGGGCCGGCGCCTACCGCGTATCAGATCACGCCAATCGTGTTGATCATCACTCTGGGAGACCCCGTGATTGCTATTAGCGTTCCGATGTGACTTCCCATCAGATGCGAGACAACGCCTCCCGCCCGCCGCTCCCGCTCCTCGCCGATCTCACCCACGCGCTCTACGGCGGCCGCCTCGCCGAGACGCATGATCGCTGGCGCGGTCTGTTCGGTTCAGCCCCCTTCTCGTTCCGTGAAGGGCTGACCCGTGAGGAGCGCATAGCGCTCTCCTACGAGCGTCTTGGGCTGGTGCGTGCGGCTGTTCCCGGCCGGATGGAGCGGTTCGTGGCGGACGCCGCGGAGCTGTCCGCCCTCCACGAGTGGGCCGGGGTCGACCCGGGCATGGCCACCGTGAGCTCGATCCACTTCAACCTGTTTCTCGGGAGCCTGGTCGATCACGGCCGCACCGGTGACGATCTGGCCGGGTTCACCGATCGGATCGGGACGTTTCTGTGTACGGAGCTCGGGCACGGCAATGACGCCGCGAGATGTGAGACCACGGCGACGTTCGACCGGGAGTCGGGCGGATTCGTCCTGGACACTCCGACGCCCGGGGCCGCGAAGTTCATGCCCAACACGTCCTCGGCCGGCGGCGCGAAGGCGGCGGTCGTGGCCGCACGTCTGCTGGTCGACGGTACCGACCACGGCATCTTCCTCTTCCTGACCCCGCTGAGCGATGCCGACGGGGTCCACCTGCGAGGGATCGAGGTGCGCGAGCTGGCCGAGACGGCCAGTGCCCCGGTCGATCACTGCGTCACGACGTTCCGTGGTGTGCGTCTGCCCTACGAGGCGATGCTCCAGGGCGACCACGGACGCCTCACCCGCGAGGGGGAGTTCAGCAGCGCCGTGGGCAGTCCTCGGCGCCGGTATCTGCACTCCATAGGCCGGGTCACCATGGGCAAGCTGTGCATGTCCGGGTACAGCCTCGGCGCGACGCGCCACGCGCTGGCCGTGACCATGCGGCTCTCCCACGACCGGATCACGTCGTCGATGACCACCCGCGCGACGCAGCCCCTGATCGAGCACCGCAGTCACCACGCCCCCCTCCTGGAGGCGGTGGCCACCACGTACGCGGCCACCCTGCTCCACCGGTCGGTGGTCACGCGGTGGACCCGCGCCGCGGACGGTACGGACGAGGACCGCGCGGCGTGCGAGCGGGACATAGCCGTCGCCAAGACGTGGATCACCTGGGAGGCCCGCAGGACGATGACGGCCTGCCGGGAGAGGAGTGGCGCCCGCGGGCTGTTCCTCGGCCATGGCATCGCCATGCAGCTCGCGGCCAACGAGGGAACCATCACCGCCGAGGGAGACAATCAGGTCGTCGCCGCCAAGGCCGGCGGAGAGATGGCCCTCGGCGCCATCGCCCTGAAGCCGCCGAGCGAAATCCTTCCCGGGGAACGTCTGCTGACCGACCCTCAGTTCCAGCTGGACCTCCTGGCCGATGTCGAGCGCATCTGGCACGACAGGGCCAGCGAAGAACGCCACCAGCCCGCCCCCTCGGCGTCGGCGCGGTGGAACAACATCGTGGGCCCGGCTCTCACCCTGGTGGACGCGCACGTCCGGCGACGGGCCGGGGAGGAGATGCTCACGGCGGCGGCCCGGGCCGGCTCCGACCAGGGGCGGAGGCTGCTGCTGGATCTGTTCGGGCTGTTCGCGCTGCGCCAGGTGGCCGCGCACAGCGGGGACCTCCTGGCTGAGGGCAGGATGACGGCCGACCAGGTCCGGAACCTCTACAAGGTCACCGGGAAGCTCCTCGACGCCCTCGTGCCGCACTCGCTGTCCCTCGTCGAGGGCTTCGCCGTGCCCGAGGCGCTCCTGGAGTCGAATTCCATGCTGAACCCCTGAAAATGCTCCGGGGTGCCATCCACCGGTTTCCGTGGCAGACGGCACCCCGGGCCGTGCGAGGGAGCGATCGGCCGCTGGTGGAGGTGGACCTGTCGCCCTCGTCCGCCGGCACGGCCCGTCACCGGCTCGTCGGGGACGGAGCGCCCCGGACGATCGATCCCACCCGCTCCGGACGGGCCCTCCAGAACCTTTGCATAAAAGTGCGCACCTGCGTATAGTCATGCCATCGATGAGGAGGATTCCGATGGTGGTACGTGCAGCGGTGGCAGGGGCGAGCGGATACGCCGGCGGTGAGCTGCTGCGTCTGCTGCTGGCCCACCCCGAGATCGAGATCGGCGCCCTGACCGGCCACTCCAACGCCGGGCAGACGCTCGGCGCGCTCCAGCCGCACCTGCGGCCCCTCGCCGACCGGGTGCTGGAGCCGACCACCGCCGAGGTGCTCGCCGGGCACGACGTGGTCTTCCTCGCCCTGCCGCACGGGCAGTCCGCCGCCGTCGCCGAGCAGCTCGGGGACGAGGTCCTGGTCGTCGACATGGGCGCCGACTTCCGGCTCGAGAACGCGGGGGACTGGGAGAAATTCTACGGTTCGCCGCACGCCGGCACGTGGCCCTACGGCCTCCCCGAGCTGCCCGGTGCCCGCGCCGCGCTCGCCGGGTCCAAGCGGATCGCCGTCCCCGGCTGCTACCCGACCGCCGTCTCCCTCGCGCTCTACCCGGCGTACGCTGCCGGGCTCGCCGAGCTCGAGGCGGTCGTCGTCGCCGCGTCCGGCACCTCCGGCGCCGGCAAGGCGGCCAAGCCGCACCTCCTCGGCTCCGAGGTGATGGGGAACATGACCCCGTACGGCGTCGGCGGCGGGCACCGGCACACCCCGGAGATCACGCAGAACCTCAGCGCCGTCGCCGGGGAACGCGTCTCCGTCTCCTTCACCCCGACCCTCGCCCCCATGCCCCGGGGCATCCTCGCCACCTGCAGCGCCAAGGCGAAGCCGGGCGTGGACGCGGGAGCGCTCCGCGCCGCCTACGAGAAGGCGTACGCGGACGAGCCGTTCGTCGAGCTCCTCCCCGAGGGCCAGTGGCCCGCCACCGCTTCCGTGTACGGCTCCAACGCCGTCCAGATCCAGGTGGCGTACGACCCCGCCGCCGACCGGATCATCGTGATCAGCGCCATCGACAACCTCGCCAAGGGCACCGCCGGAGGCGCCCTGCAGAGCACGAACATCGCCCTCGGGCTGCCCGAGGGCGCCGGTCTGACCACGGTCGGTGTGGCCCCCTGACCGGCGTGCGCCCGGCCGCACCCACCCCGGGCGCCGGGCGTACGGACGCCGGACCCCGGACCACCACGGAAACCGCCCCAGCGCCGCACCGCGCGGGCGGAGAAGCGAACGAGGAGATGCAGTGAGCGTCACGGCAGCACAAGGATTCTCGGCGGCGGGCATCGCCGCCGGGATCAAGGAGAGCGGCAACCCGGACCTGGCCCTCGTGGTCAACCTCGGGCCGCGCCGCGCCGCCGCGGGAGTCTTCACCTCCAACCGCGTCAAGGCCGCACCCGTCCTCTGGTCCCAGCAGGTCCTCAAGGGCGGCGAGGTCTCCGCCGTCGTCCTCAACTCCGGTGGTGCCAACGCCTGTACGGGCCCCAAGGGCTTCCAGGACACGCACGCCACCGCCGAGAAGGCCGCCGAGGCCCTCGAAGGCCACAGCGCCGGCGAGATCGCCGTCTGCTCCACCGGGCTCATCGGCACGCTGCTCCCCATGGAGAAGCTGCTCGCCGGCGTCGGCAAGGCCGCGGCCGCCCTCAGCACGGAAGGCGGCACGGACGCCGCCATCGCCATCAAGACCACCGACACCGTCCACAAGACCGCGGTGGCCGCCGGCGAGGGCTGGACCGTCGGCGGCATGGCCAAGGGCGCGGGCATGCTCGCCCCGGGCCTCGCCACCATGCTCGTCGTCCTCACCACCGACGCCGACGTCGAGGCGCCCGCGCTGGACGCCGCCCTGCGCGACGCCACCCGCACCACCTTCGACCGGGTCGACTCGGACGGCTGCATGTCGACCAACGACACCGTGCTGCTCCTCGCCTCCGGCGCCAGCGGCATCACCCCGGACCAGGACGCGTTCGCCGCGGCCGTACGGACCGTCTGCGACGACCTGGCCCGGCAGCTCATCGGCGACGCCGAGGGCGCCTCCAAGGACATCCGGATCGAGGTCGTCGGAGCCGCGACCGAGGACGACGCCGTCGAGGTGGGCCGCTCCATCGCCCGCAACAACCTCCTCAAGTGCGCCATCCACGGCGAGGACCCCAACTGGGGCCGGGTGCTCTCCGCGATCGGCACCACCCGGGCCGCCTTCGACCCCGACCGGCTGAACGTCGCCATCAACGACGTCTGGGTCTGCCGAGACGGCAGCGTCGGCGACGACCGCGACCTCGTCGACATGCGGTACCGCGAGGTCAGGATCACCGCCGACCTCTCCGCGGGCACCGAGTCGGCCGTCATCTGGGCGAACGACCTCACCGCCGAGTACGTCCACGAGAACAGCGCGTACAGCTCATGAGCACCGAAAAGAACCCCGGCAAGAACACCGGCAAGAACACCGAAAAGAACCCCGGCAAGAACGCCGGGAAGAGCACGGCGCGGAAGCACACCGCCCTCCCGAAGGCGCAGATCCTCATCGAAGCGCTGCCCTGGCTCACCCGGCACAACGGCCGGACCGTCGTCATCAAGTTCGGCGGCAACGCCATGATCGACGAGGACCTGAAGGCCGCCTTCGCCCAGGACGTCGTCTTCCTGCGGCAGGCAGGCCTCAAGCCCGTCGTCGTGCACGGCGGCGGCCCGCAGATCAACGCCCAGCTCGACAAGCAGGGCCTGGTCAGCGAGTTCAAGGCCGGACTGCGGGTCACCACGCCCGAGGCGATGGACGTCGTACGGATGGTGCTGGCCGGACAGGTGCAGCGCGAGCTCGTCGGCCTGCTCAACCAGCACGGGCCGCTCGCCGTCGGCATGACCGGCGAGGACGCCCGCACCATGACCGCCGTCCAGCACCGCCCGACCATCGACGGCGAGCTCATCGACATCGGCCGGGTCGGCGAGATCACCGAGATCGACACCGGGGCCATCGAGGCCCTGCTGGCGGACGGCCGCATCCCGGTCATCTCCTCGATCGCCCGCTCCGCCGACGACGACCACGTCTACAACGTCAACGCCGACACCGCCGCGGCCGCCCTGGCCGCCGCGCTGAACGCCGAGACGCTGATGGTCCTCACCGACGTCGAAGGGCTCTACGAGGACTGGCCGCACAGCGACGACGTGATCAGCCGCATCACCGCGACCGAGCTGGAGAAGCTCCTGCCCGAGCTGTCCAGCGGCATGGTCCCGAAGATGCAGGGCTGCCTGTACGCGGTACGCAACGGCGTCGAGACCGCCAGGGTCATCGACGGCCGGGTCCAGCACGCGATCCTGCTGGAGATCTTCACGGACGAGGGAGTCGGCACGATGGTCGTGCCCGACGCGGACACGGCAGCCGAGGACGGCACGGAGGGGTCAGCATGACGAACGCGGAACTCGGTCAGCGGTGGAGCGGTTCGCTGATGGACAACTACGGCACGCCGCAGATCCCCCTCGTCCGGGGCGAGGGCGCCCGCGTCTGGGACGCCGACGGCAAGGAGTACCTCGACTTCGTCGGCGGTATCGCGGTGAACGCGCTGGGCCACGCCCACCCCGCGATCGTCGAGGCCGTCTCCACGCAGATCGCCTCCCTCGGGCACGTCTCCAACCTCTTCATCGCCGAACCGCCGGTCGCGCTCGCCGAGCGGCTGCTCCAGCTCTTCGGCCGGAGCGGACGGGTCTACTTCGCCAACTCCGGCGCCGAAGCCAACGAAGCCGCCTTCAAGATCGGCCGGCTCACCGGCCGGACCGGCATGGTGGCCACCACCGGCGGCTTCCACGGCCGGACCATGGGCGCGCTCGCCCTCACCGGACAGCCCAAGAAGCGGGAGCCGTTCCTGCCGCTGCCCGCCGAGGTCACCCACGTGCCCTACGGGGACGTCGAGGCACTCCGGGCCGCCGTCACCACGGACACCGCGCTCGTGATCATCGAGCCCGTCCAGGGCGAGAACGGCGTGGTCGTCCCGCCCAGGGGCTACCTCACCGCAGCCCGCGAGATCACCCGGGCCACCGGCACCCTGCTCGTCCTCGACGAGGTGCAGACCGGCATCGGCCGGTGCGGCACCTGGTTCGAGTACCAGGCCCACGAGGACGTCGAGCCCGACATCGTCACCCTCGCCAAGGGGATCGGCGGCGGACTGCCGCTCGGCGTGACCGTCGCCTTCGGCGCCGCGGCCGACCTGCTGAAGCCGGGCCACCACGGCACCACCTTCGGCGGCAACCCGATCGCCTGCGCGGCCGGCCTCGCCGTGCTGGACACCCTGGCCGCGGACGGCGCGCTCGACAACGTGAAGCGGCTCGGCGAGCGCATCCGCGACGAGGTCGAGGGGCTCGGACACCCCCTCGTCCACCACGTCCGCGGCTCCGGCCTGCTGCTGGGTATCGTGCTCACGGGCCCCCACGCACAGCAGGTACAGCAGGCGGCCCAGGAAGCGGGCCTTCTGGTCAACGCCCCCGCGCCGGATGTCGTACGGCTGATGCCGCCGCTGATCATCGGCGACGCGGAGGTGGACGCCTTCCTGGCCGCGCTGCGGGGGGCCCTGGACACGGTGGACCCGGGCAAGGGCGACGGAGAACCCGGAGCATGAGCACCCGGAGAATGAGGCGACGACGATGACCGAGGCGCAGGACACCGACCACGGAGGCCCTGCCGTGCCGCAGACCCGCACGGCACGCCACCGTCGGATCGTGGACATCCTGAACCGGCAGCCGGTGCGCTCGCAGAGCCAGCTGGCCAAGCTGCTCGCCGACGACGGGCTGAGCGTCACCCAGGCGACGCTCTCCCGCGACCTCGACGAGCTGGGCGCGGTCAAGATCCGCAACACCGGCGGGGAGCTCATCTACGCGGTGCCGAGCGAGGGCGGATTCCGCACCCCGCAGGCACCGTTGGGCGGCTCCGCCAAGGAGGAGCGGATGCGCCGCCTCTCCTCGGAGCTGCTCATCTCCGCGGAGGCCTCGGCCAACCTCGTCGTGCTGCGCACGCCCCCGGGCGCCGCGCAGTTCCTCGCCTCGGCCATCGACCAGGCCGAACTCCACGACGTCCTCGGGACCATCGCCGGGGACGACACGCTGATGCTGATCAGCCGTGACGCGGCCGGCGGCCAGGCGCTCGCCGACCACCTGCTGCGGCTCGCGCAGAACGAACGCTGACGCGCACGGCGCCACACGCACCCGAGCCCGGTCCGTCACCCGCGGACCGGGCTCGTCGGCTTAGCTTGATCTTTGAGCTGTGGGGACGTCAGTAACGGGTGACCGCCAACTCCCCGGTGGAGGTGCCGACGACGATGTGCGGGTGCGCGGCCGGGTCGGCCCACGCCAGGACGCGGTCCATCGCCCCGGCCGGCACCGAGACGCAGCCGGCCGTCGCCCCTTCGCCGTCGACGTGCAGGAAGATCCCCGCGCCCCGGCCCCGTACCGGCTTCGCGTAGTTGAAGCCGATCACCAGCGCCCGCGCGTACTGCGTGGTGTAGGTGACCAGGTGTTCCGCCTCCGCGGCCCGGCAGTCCGACGGCAGCGGATCCACCCACCGGTTGTAGTCGCGTGCCCCGTTGTCCTGGCACCACCACGAACCGTCCGTCACCCTGCGGTACGGATACGCCGTACCGGCCGGAGCGGCCCGCACACCGAAGGCGTACGGGAGGTCGTACAGGCCGGCCGGGGTGGTGTTCGTGCCCTGCCGCCGGGTGTGCCCCTCGGCCAGACCCGCCGCCCCGAACCTGGCCGGCGCGGACCCCGCCTCAGCCCACCGCCCGCGCCGCAGCTCCCACCAGGTGACCGTGCCGGTGGTGGACCCGGCCGCCGGGGCCTCGGCGACGATCAGCTGCCGCCCGCCGCCCGTGTCGGCCAGCCGCTCGGGCACCGTCCGGCCGGCGGCGGCGGGCGCCCCCGCCGCGGCGGAGCCGGTCAGGGCCAGCAGGACGGAAAGGGTCACCAGGGATCCGCGCATGCTCCGGACCGTACGGGCGGCGGGGACGCGGCTCCACCGGGATGCTCCGTACGGACCACGGAGGCGTCCGGGGACGCGTCCGGGCAGGCGTCCGTCAGCGCGCGGCCGGGACGGGCATCGGCTCAGGCGGGCGGCAGCGGCTCGTACCGGGCGCGCTGCGCCTCGTGGGCGACCTCCGGGTCCTCGTCCTCCTCCATCCCCGCCAGCACCCGCTTCCGCAGGCCGAGGCCGTGCGCGCCCAGCAGCCGGAGCCCGGCCCGGCGGACGTGCACCGGCCGGGCGGGGTCCACCAGCGAGGCCAGCCACTCCTCGGGCACGAGCAGGACGTAGGGCGTCAGCGCCTTGCGGGCGGTGCGCACCACCGGCGGGTGGGGATCGTCCATGGCGGCCATCAGCTCGTCGGGGGAGACCGCGTCCAGCATGCGCAGCCCGGCCAGCGCCGCCGCGCGCACCCGGCCCTCCGGGTGGAGCGTCAGCGGCCGCAGCAGACCGGCCGCGTCCGGCGCCCCGGATTCGGCCAGCCCGAACACCGCGCCCGGCGGCAGACCCGGCGCGGCCGGGTCCGCGCACCGCTCCCGGTAGGGCGCCCAGGGGTCCGCGCCCTCCAGCCGCAGCACCAGCCGGGCGGCCGAACGCACCCGGGCCGAGGGATCGGCGAGACGGTCGTACGCCTCCGGGCCCCGGCCCGCCCGGTGCAGCGCGGCCACCGCCGAGGACCGGGTCGCCGCCGAGGACGCGGCGAGCAGCGGGTCGAGGAGGCGGCCTTGATCACCGGCGGAGACACGCGCGAGGAGCGCGTCGGTGCAGAGCCGGCGGACGCCCCGGTCCTCGGCGGTGAGAACCAGTTCCGTGAGCCGGGCGGGCGACAGGAGGCCCTGGTGCAGGCAGAGCCCGGTGCCGAGCAGCCGGGCCCTCGGGCGGGGGCTCGCCAGCAACCGGTCGGGCAGCGAGGAGGGAAGCGTACCGGCGGCGGTGAGGACCAGCGCGAGACCGGGCCCGCCGTGCGGGCGGAGCGTCAGCCGTACGGCCAGCGGGACCAGTTCCGCCGCGCGCCCGGCGGCGCCCGGCCCGTCCAGGGCCGCGCCGAGCGTCCGGCGGGCCCGTTCCCGTACCGGGGAGCGGCCGTCCGCGCACCGGAGGAGCAGCAGCGGGAGCAGGGCGGGGCGCCCCGGGGCGAACGGCAGGGCGGCCTCGCGCACCTGCCACCGGTGATGGCAGAGGGCGAGGGCGGTCTCCGGCTCGGACGGCGGGAAGACCGACCAGGTCACGTCCCGGGCGCTCTCGTCCCAGTCCGGGGCGAGGCGGCGGCCGGGGGCTACGGAACTCCCGGTGCCGGGACTCGCGGAGGGGGCGCCGGGCGTTGCGCTCGCGGTGGGGGCGCCGGGCGGTGTGCTCTCGTCTCCCCTCCCGGTGGTCGCGCGGATCCGCCGGTCGAGGTCGATCCAGGCCTCGGGATCGGCCGTGTCCAAGGCGGTGACCAGGGAATTGCCCAGCAGGAGGCGCTCGTGCGGCGCGAGCTCGCGCGCGGGGGACGGGTGGATCGGCTTCCGCATGGGCGCAGCCTATGGGCAGCCCGGGCGTGGGCCGCTCGGGCCCCGGGAAGCGTACGGCGGGGCGGTCCCGGTACGACGCGTGCGGGGCTCGTCCGGGTCCGAGTCCAGGCCAAATCGGCTGACGGACCCCGTCGCGCCGGCCCCGCCCGTCGCGGCCGGTCCCCCCGCGTCAATGCGCGCAGAGTCGGACATCCCGCTTGATCAACGGGTGGCCGGATAGCGATGGCGAATCCCCGGGCTCTGTTGACGGAGTGATCTCCGCCAATATCGTTGCCCCAGGCACCTAGTTCCGTGTCCCGGGCATGTAGTTCCGTGTCCAGGGCGCCCGATTTCGCGCCTCAGACACGGCCCAGTTCCGCGAGGGATTCCGTCCGACGTCCTTCTGCCGAGGAGGCAGGCATGACCGAGACCGTGACCACGACCGCGACGACGCCGACCCCCCACCCCGAATTTCCGATGGCCAGGGCATCCGGCTGCCCGTTCGATCCGCCCCCCGCGCTGCGGGAACAGCGGAACGGCGAGCCCGTCTCCCGGGTGCGCCTGTGGGACGGCAGCAACCCCTGGCTGATCACCCGCCACGACCAGGTGCGCGCCCTGCTGGGCGACCCGCGCATCAGCGCCGACCCCACCCGGCCCGGGTATCCCCACCGCGACGCCGGGGCGAAGGCCAGGGCCGAGACCCGCCAGACCTTCATCACCATGGACGACCCCGGCCACGCCCGGCTGCGCCGGATGGTGACGGCCCCCTTCGCGATCAAGAAGGTGGAGGCGATGCGGCCCGCGATCCAGAAGATCGTCGACGA
Source organism: Streptomyces sp. NBC_01335 (assembly GCF_035953295.1). Classification (GTDB taxonomy): domain Bacteria; phylum Actinomycetota; class Actinomycetes; order Streptomycetales; family Streptomycetaceae; genus Streptomyces. Next base: position 1,293,251 of record NZ_CP108370.1, on the reverse strand, counting down.
CCTGCTCGACACCATGCTGGCCGCCCCCGGACCCGTGGACCTGGTCGAAGCGTTCGCCCTGCCACTGCCCAGCCTGGTGATCTGCGAACTGCTCGGGGTGCCCTACGACAAGCACGACTTCTTCCAGAAGCACACCAAGGTCCTGGTCCGCCGCAACGGTGATCCCCAAGAGGTGATCGCCGCCTCCGAGGCGCTCATCGACTACCTCCAGGGCCTGCTGGCCGACAAGCTGGCCGAGCCGGGAGACGACATCCTGTCCGATCTGGCCACCAAGCGCGTGGCCACCGGGGAGCTGACGGCGCGCGAGGCCGCCGAGATGGGCTCGCTCCTGCTCGCCGCGGGCCACGAGACCACCGCGAACATGATCGCGCTGGGCACCGTCGCCCTGCTGCAGCACCCGGACCAGCTCGCCCTGCTCCGCGACAGCGACGACCCCAAGCTGATCGCCGCGACGGTGGAGGAGCTGCTGCGCTACCTGACCATCGTCCATTCCGGCCGCCTGCGCGTGGCGCTGGAGGACATCGAGGTCGGCGGCGTCACCCTCCGCGCCGGGGACGGCGTGATCTGCGCCACGGACATCGCCAACCGCGATCCGGAGCTCTTCGCCGACCCCGACCGGCTCGACCTCACCCGCGACGCCCGCCGCCACGTCGCCTTCGGGTTCGGCGTCCACCAGTGCCTCGGCCAGCCGCTGGCCCGCGTGGAACTCCAGGTCGTCTACAGCACCCTCTACCGGCGCATCCCCACCCTGGCCCTGGCCGCCGGGGTCGACGAGCTCCGCTTCAAGCACGACGGCGTCATCTACGGCGTCTACGAACTGCCCGTCACCTGGTAGTACCGACCACAGAATCGAGAAGCGCATGCGTGTCAAAGTCGACCAGCCCAAGTGTGTCGCGTCCGGGCAGTGTGTTCTGGCGGCCCCGGCGGTCTTCGACCAGGACGACGACGGCATCGTCCGGATCCTCGTCGACCGGCCGGAGGCCGCGCACCACGAGGACGTGAAGGAGTCCGTGGCGGTCTGCCCGGCCGCGGCGATCTGGGTGGAGGAAGAGGAGTGACGGCGGCGGCGCCACCGCGCCGCATCGTGGTGGTGGGTGCGTCGGCGGCAGGTCTTTCGGCCGCCGAGACCCTGCGGCGCGAGGGGTTCGACGGTTCCCTCACGCTCGTGGGAGAGGAGGCGCACCCGCCCTACGACCGGCCGCCGCTGTCGAAGCAGATCCTCACCGGAGCGTGGCAGGCCGACCGCCTGCGGCTGCGCCGGCCCGAGGACCTGGACGCTCTCGGGCTGGACCTGCGGCTCGGGGCCGCCGCCACCGCCCTCTCCCCGGCCGCACGCACGGTGACCCTCGCCGACGGCACCGAACTCCGCTACGACAACCTGGTCGTCGCCACCGGAGTCCGGCCCCGCCGCCTCCCGGAGTGCGGCACGCCGGGCGTCCACGTCCTGCGCGACCTGGAGGACGCCCTGGCGCTGCGCGACCGCCTGGCGTCCGGCGGCCGGCTGGTCGTGGTGGGCGCCGGGTTCCTCGGTACGGAAGCGGCCGCCGCGGCACGCCTTCTCGGGGCCGCCGTCACCCTCGTCGAGCCCGCCGACGTCCCGCTCGCCCCTCTCCTCGGCCGCCGGCTCGGTGCCCACGTGGCCCGGATCCACCGCGACCACGGCGTGGACCTGAGAACCGGCACGAAGGTCACCGGGATCAGGACCGCCGGGGGCCGGGCCGCGGCGGTGCACCTGTCCGACGGGACACAGGTCGAGGCCGACGACGTACTGGTCGCCATCGGCTCCCGGCCCAACACCGAGTGGCTCGGCGGCAGCGGTCTCGACCTGACCGACGGGGTGGGCTGCGACGCGTACTGCGCCGCCGCCCCCGGCATCCACGCCGCAGGTGACGTGGCCCGGTGGCACAACCCGCTCTTCGGCACCGCCATGCGGATCGAGCACCGTACGAACGCCGCCGAGCAGGGCATGGCCGCGGCCCGCAACCTGCTGGACCCCGGCCGCGCCAGACCGTTCGCACCCGTCCCCTACTTCTGGTCCGACCAGTACGGGCTGAGGATCCAGGCCTACGGGCACCTGGGCGGCCACGACGAGGCCCGCGTCGTCGACGGGGACATGGGCGGCGGCCCCTTCGTCGTCGCCTACCGCACCGGCCGCCTCCTGACCGGGGTGGTGGCGGTGGACACGCCCCCGAGGGTGCTGCGCCCGTGGCGGGCGGCGATCGCGGCCCGTACCCCCTGGCAGGCGTGGACCGTTGAAGCGGCGTCAGCCACCTCCCCGGCCTGAGGCATCCCGCCCCGGCGCGGGTGTGGCGGCCGGCCGGGGCGCCCACCACCAGCAGCGTTGACAAAACATACGGAGGATTGCATAGTTATACCGACGGTGGGCGCACCGCGGAGGATCTCCACCCCCCTCCGCGAGGACCGCCGCCCGGCGTGACCCCGCCCGACAACGCGCGCCACGCCCGCACCACGCGTACGAAACCGGCCTCCCCGATCCTCCGCGGCGGGGAGGCGGTCGCACATCCACCCCCTTGTTCTTCGAGGAGCACGCAGTGAGCAACGCCAACGCCAACGGCAACAGCGACGTACGCCTCTGGGGCGGCCGTTTCGCCGACGGACCGGCCGAGGCGCTGGCCAAGCTGTCCGCCTCCGTCCACTTCGACTGGCGGCTGGCGCCCTACGACATCGCCGGATCCCGCGCCCACGCGCGTGTCCTGAACAAGGCCGGCCTGCTCACCGACGACGAGCTCACCCGCATGACCGCCGGACTCGACCAGCTCGAAGCCGACGTCACCGACGGCTCGTTCGCCGGCACCGTCGCCGACGAGGACGTCCACACCGCGCTGGAGCGCGGCCTGCTGGAGCGCGTCGGCAAGGACCTCGGCGGCAAGCTGCGCGCCGGCCGGTCCCGCAACGACCAGGTCACCACGCTCTTCCGGATGTACCTGCGCGACCACGCCCGGATCATCGGCGGACTGATCGCCGAGCTCCAGGACGCGCTGGTCGGCCTCGCCGAGGCCCACCCGGACGTCGCCATGCCCGGCCGCACCCACCTCCAGCACGCCCAGCCGGTGCTCTTCGCCCACCACGTCCTCGCCCACGTGCAGGCCTTCTCCCGGGACGCCGAGCGGCTGCGGCAGTGGGACGAGCGGACGGCCGTCTCGCCGTACGGCTCCGGCGCGCTGGCCGGTTCCTCCCTCGGGCTCGACCCGGAGGCGGTCGCCGCCGACCTCGGCTTCGAGCGCGGCTCCGTCGCCAACTCCATCGACGGCACCGCCTCGCGCGACTTCGTCGCCGAGTTCGCGTTCATCACCGCGATGACCGGGATCAACCTCTCCCGGATCGCCGAGGAGATCATCATCTGGAACACGAAGGAGTTCTCCTTCGTCACCCTGCACGACGCGTTCTCCACCGGCTCCTCGATCATGCCGCAGAAGAAGAACCCGGACATCGCCGAGCTGGCGCGCGGCAAGTCGGGGCGGCTCATCGGCAACCTGACCGGCCTGCTGGCGACCCTCAAGGCCCTCCCGCTCGCGTACAACCGCGACCTCCAGGAGGACAAGGAGCCCGTCTTCGACTCCTGCGACCAGCTGGAGGTCCTGCTCCCCGCCTTCACCGGCATGATGGCCACGCTCACCGTCAACCGCGCGCGCATGGAGGAGCTGGCACCCGCCGGCTTCTCGCTCGCCACCGACATCGCGGAGTGGCTGGTCAAGCAGGGCGTGCCGTTCCGGGTCGCGCACGAGGTCGCCGGCAGTTGCGTCAAGGAGTGCGAGCACCACGGCATCGAGCTCGACGAGCTGACCGACGAGCAGTTCGCGAAGATCTCCGAGCACCTCACGCCCGAGGTCCGCACCGTCCTCGACGTGCCCGGCGCGCTCGCCTCCCGCAACGGCCGCGGCGGCACGGCCCCGTCCGCCGTCGCGATCCAGCTCGCCGAGATCAAGCAGGACCTCGCGGTCCAGCACGCCTGGGCGACCGCCCGGAAGTAGCCGGCCCCCGTCCGGGCCGGGACCGCCCGCCCGGTCCGGACCGCGCGTCCCGGCCGGGACCTCCCGGGTGGGTCCGAGGTGTACGAACGGCGTCGCGGGCTAGGTTGACGGGGAAGGGTGAAGCACCGCCCCCGGACCACGAGGAGCCCGCGATGCCATTCGACCGCCTGACCGCGGCCACCGCCTCGACCGCCCACATCGGGCTCGGCCTCGCCGCCGTCGGCAGGCCCGGCTACATCAACCTCCACCGCGACCTCGACCTGCCCGAGGACCGCACCCCCGACGCCCTGCGCGACCGCACCCACGAACTCCTGGACGCGGCCTACGCCCAGGGCGTCCGCTACATCGACGCGGCCCGGTCCTACGGCCGCTCCGAGGCGTTCCTCGCCGAGTGGCTGACCGCCCGTCCCGCCCTCACCGACGTGGTGGTCGGCAGCAAATGGGGCTACACCTACACCGCCGACTGGTCCGTGAAGGCCGAGGCCCACGAGGTCAAGGACCACGGGGTGGCCACCTTCGACCGCCAGCGCGCGGAGACCCGCGCCCTCCTCGGCGACCGGCTCGACCTCTACCAGATCCACTCGGTGACCGCCGACAGCCCGGCCCTCACCGACAAGGAACTCCACGCCCGGCTCGCCGACCTGGCCGCCGAGGGCGTCACCATCGGCCTCTCCACCAGCGGCCCCGGCCAGAAGGACGCCATCCTCGCGGCCCTCGCCGTCACGGTCGACGGTGAACCCCTCTTCCGTACCGTCCAGGCCACCTTCAACGCCCTGGAGACCTCGGCGGGCCCGGCGCTCGCCGAGGCCCACGAAGCCGGACTCACGGTGATCGTCAAGGAGGGCATGGCGAACGGACGGCTGGCCGGTACACAGGCCCCGGCGCTGATCCGCGAGATCGCCCTCGACCGCGAACTCGGCAGCGACGCGGTGGCCCTCGCCCATGTGCTCCACCAGCCCTGGGCCGGGGTCGTCCTCTCCGGCGCCGCCACGGTCGGCCAGCTCTCCGGCAACCTGCACGCCGTCACGCTCGACCTCGACGAGGAGGAACGCGCCCGGTTCGGCAGCCTCGTGGAGGACCCGGAGGCGTACTGGCGGTACCGGGCCGCCCTCCCCTGGAGCTGACGGCCCCCGGAGCCGACGGCCGCCCCGCGCCGGACGCGCCTCAGGCGGCCCAGGCGGCCAGCGCGTCGAAGTCCCGCCGCTCCAGGCCGATCGCGGGATCGATCTGCCGCAGCAGCGCCGGGCCGGGGTGGTGGGCCGCCACCCACGCCCGGTCCGGCTCGCCGACCTCGTCGTCGATCCAGGCGAACGGCCGCCCGGCCGCGTACGCCACGACGTGCGGTGTCTTCCAGAAGACCCCGTCGCCCGTGCTCCCGCCCACCACCGGCCAGTCGACGAACGGCAGCGGCGGCAGCCCCAGCGGCGGCCCGACCCACTGGTTGGCCTCGTCCTTCCAGGTGGTCGCCCAGACCAGTTCGTACCGGTCCGCCAGTGCCAGCAGTTCGCCGCCGTGCGCCGGATTGAGCAGTACCGGCAGGCCCTGCCCCATCTCCCACCCCGTAGGACGCGTCCGCAGGCGCCGGTACCCCTCCGGGTTCCGCGGCCTGGACAGCGCCAGGTAGGGGTTGAGCGGACCGTCGATGTCGATCAGCAGCAGCGGCTTGGTGCCCATGCCCCCATGCTGCCGCCCGGCGGCCCGGAGCGGTAACGAAGTACGGCCGTCGGGCCCCGGCGGCCGCCCGGGTACGCGAAAAAGCCCGCCACCCCGGAGGAGCAACTCCGTCGGGGTGGCGGGCCCGGAAGCCCGTACTGCTACGCGGCCTTCGCCTTCGTCGCGTACATGTCCACGTACTCCTGGCCGGAGAGGCGCATGACCTCGGACATCACCGAGTCCGTCACCGCGCGCAGCACATAGCGGTCGCGGTCCATGCCCTCGTACCGGGAGAACTCCATCGGCTCACCGAAACGGACCGTGACCTTGCCCGGCTTGGGGATGCCCGCGCCGCCCGGCTGGAGCTTGTCCGTGCCGATCATCGCGAACGGGACCACCGGCGCCCCCGTCATCAGAGTCAGGCGGGCGATGCCCGTACGCCCCCGGTAGAGCCGGCCGTCGGGGGAGCGGGTGCCCTCCGGGTAGATGGCGAAGGCGCCGCCCTCGTCCAGCACCCGGCGGCCCGTCATCAGCGCCGCGACACCGCCCCGGCCGCCGTCGCGGTCCACCGGGATCATGCCGCTGCCGGTGAAGAACCAGGCCATCATGCGGCCCTTGATGCCCTTGCCGGTGACGTACTCGTCCTTGCCGATGTAGTACACCGGCCGGTCGCAGCAGATCGGCATGATCAACGAGTCGATGAAGGTGAGGTGGTTGCCCGCGAGGATCACCGGACCGTCTCCGGGGATGTTCTCGGCGCCCTCGATCTGAGGCCGGAACATCAGGCGCAGGATCGGTCCGAGCACTGCCTTGATGACCGTGAGACGGGACAACGGTTCCTCCGGGGTCGTGGCCGGGCCGGCCGGGGCGGTGACGCGATGGTCTGTGCAGGTGAGGACGATACTCGCGGCGACCCGCCGACCGCACATCGGGTTCACGCACTGGATACGCAGTGTTGACATGTGTTAGCCGTGCGTTGGCCCGCGCGCCGTCCGCAGTACGGCACCGCTGCCTACGCTCGGGGCCGCGCCGGAGCCCGGTGCAGCCGCCGAACATCACATGCGAGGAGCGTCCATGACAGAGCGTACGCGCAAGAGCCCCGGCCGCCGGGCGCTGCTCGGAGCCGCGCTGCTCGGAACGACCGCGATCGGGCTGTCGGCCGCCGGTACCGCCGAGGCCGCCGAACGCGGCCGTGACGACGACACGCGCAAGAGCGCCGGGCGCAAGAGCGACGGCCGCTCGCTGCGGGACCTGCCCGTCCCCACCGTCGTCGGGCACCGGGGCGCCAGCGGCTACCGCCCCGAGCACACCCTCGGCTCCTACCAGCTCGCCCTGGACCTCGGCGCGGACATCGTGGAGCAGGACGTCGTCCCGACCAAGGACGGCCACCTCGTCTGCCGCCACGAGAACGACATCAGCGGCACCACCGACGTCGCCTCCCACCCCGAGTTCGCGGGCCGCAGGACCACCAAGACGGTCGACGGGGTCGCGCTCACCGGCTGGTTCACCGAGGACTTCACCCTCGCCGAGCTGAAGACCCTGAGGGCCACCGAGCGCATCCCCGGCAACCGCCAGAAGAACACCCTCTACGACGGCCGCTGGGAGATCCCCACCTTCGAAGAGGTCCTGCGCTGGGCCGAAGCCGAGGGCCGCAAGCGCGGCAAGCCGGTCTGGCTCTACACCGAGACCAAGCACCCCTCGTACTTCCGGGGCCTCGGGCTCGCCCTGGAGGAGCCGCTCGCCAAGCTGCTGCGCCGGTACGGGCGCGACCGCGCCGACGCCGCCCTCATCCTCCAGTCCTTCGAGCCCGACTCCGTGCGGCGGCTCTCCCGGCTGGTCTCCACCCCGCGCATCGTGCTGCTCGGCGGCGCGAACTCCCGCCCCTGGGACTTCACCGAGGCGGGCGACCCGCGCACCGTCGCCGACCTCGTCACCCCGGCCGGCCTGAAGTGGATGGCCACCTTCGCCCAGGGCATCGGCCCCACCCTCGACCTGGTCGTCCCCAGGGACTCCGCCGGCCGCCTCGCCGCCCCGACCACGCTGGTCCGGGACGCGCACGCGCAGGGGCTGATCCTGCACCCGTACACGATGCGCAACGAGAACACCTTCCTGCCGTCCGAGTTCCGCCGGGGCACCGACCCCAACGCCTACGGGGACGCCTTCGGAGCCTTCCGCGCGTACTTCGCCACGGGCATCGACGGCATCTTCTCCGACAACGCCGACACCGCGCTCCTCGCGGCGGCCGACGCCCGCCGCGCCTGACGGGCCCCTCCGCCCGACCGGGGCACGCATGTCGGTCCGCCTCACGGGGCCGCCTCGCCTCACGGGGGCGCGCCATCCTCACGGGGCCGCGTCAGCGCAATGCCCGCCGTGCCCCGGTCGGGTGGGACTTCCCGCGTACGGCAACCAGCCGCGCGTGGGGCGCGTTGAGCGGGCGTGATCCCCGCCGGCCACCGTGCCGTTACCCCTGCCGACGATCGCGCCGCGTGCGCCGACCGCTCTGCCGCGTGCGCCGACCACCGCGCCGCGTGCGCTGTCGGCCGTGCCGACCGTACCGACCGAGGGCCGGCCGCTCCCACCGCGTACACCGTCGTGGTGCTGACGGCCCTGCATCCACTGGTCCGCGCCGAGGTGACGGCCGAGTCGCCGGCGGCCGGAACGGACCCGGCCGACCTCGAACAGACCGTCTGGCTGCGGCTGCTGGAGCGCCTCGCCTCCGGCGCAGCACTGCCCGACCCGGCCCGCTGGGTGCGCGACACCGTACGCGCCGATGTCCGCCGGGCCCGCCGCGCCGCCCTGCGCGAACACCCGCACGCGGACGAGGGACCCGACGCCGGACCGGACAGCTGCCCCGAGCGCGCGACCCTCGGCGCCGACGAGCGGCGGGCGTTGCGCGCGGCGGTCGCCCGGCTGCCCGGCCGCTGCACCGGACTGCTGACCGCACTGCTCGACCCGGGCGACCGCACCTACCGCGAGATCGCGGGGGAGTTGGGTATGTCACAGGGGAGTCTGGGGCCGATGCGTTCCCGATGTCTGGGATGTCTTCGCATAATCCTCGCGGCGGAGGTTGCCGCTCCCCGCGCGCGGGGAAGGGTGCGTTAGACAATCGGCCTATCAGGTGAGCGGAAGGCATGCACACATGGGCATGAGCGTGATCATCTCGGCGGCGACCCCGGACGACGCCGAACAGCTCTTCAGGCTCCAGTACCTCTGTTTCCAGAGCGAGGCGGAGCTCTACGGGAACTACCGGATCGACCCGCTCGTCCAGACCCTGGAGTCCGTCCAGGCCGAACTCGCCACCGACCTGGTCTTCGTGGCCCGGCTCGGCGACGAGGTCGTCGGCGCGGTCCGCGGATCCACCGCGGACGACGGCACCGGCAGGATCGCCAAACTCTGCGTCCACCCCCGGCTCCAGGGCCACGGCCTAGGGGCCCGGCTGCTGCGCGCGGCGGAGGCCGGACTCACGGCCGAGCGCGCCGCCACCCGCTTCCGGCTGCACACCGGGCACCGCAGCGAGAACAACCTGCGCCTCTACCGTCGCGCCGGATACGCGCAGGTCGGCGCGGAGACGGGCGAGGACGGCGTACGCCTGATCCTGCTGGAGAAGGAAGTCGCGGCTGCCGAGGAGTACCTGGCGAGCGCGTAGGTGGTGTCCGGCCGGCGACTCCCCGTCCGTCGGCCGTCGAGAACGCGAAGTCCCGCCCGGGTGCACGGCGCAGGGCGGGACCGCGCGATCCGGCCGGGGCGCACGGCACGGGAACGGAGCCCGTCTCAGGCGCGCTTGGCCCGGCGCAGCCAGAGCAGCCCGGTGATCGGGAGGATCACCGGGATGAAGACGTAGCCCATGCCGAAGTCCGACCAGACGGTGGCGTCGGCGAAGGCGGAGGGCTCCACCATCGTCCACGTACCGACGATCAGAACGCCCGTCAGTTCGGCGGCGCAGCAGACCAGGGCGGCCCGGCGGGCCTTCTCCCCGCCGCGCACCAGGGAGTACGTGATGAACCCGTACACCAGGGCGGCGACGGCCGACAGCACGTACGCCAGCGGTGCCTTGCCGAAGTCCAGGATGATCTGGACGATCGCCCGCGAGGCGGCGGCGACCGTGAACACCCCGTAGAACCAGACGAGTACGCGTCCCGGGCCGGTCCCCAGGTCGAACGACGGCTTCTGCGCCGTCGCTCCGGCCGACGCCGGGGTCTCGGTGCGCTCGGTGTCGGTCACGTCAGTTTCCCCAGATGTCGTAGAGCCGTACTTCGAGCACGGCCAGCACCACCGCGCCGGCGGCCACCGTCGCCGAGCCCCAGCGGGTCCGCTCGGTCAACGACAGGAAACCGGCCGCGGGCACGGCCGCGAAGCAGCCGATGAGATAGCAGATGAAGATCGTCATGCCCTGGTCCGGGCGCTCGCCGCGCGCCAGCTGCACGATCCCCACCACCAGCTGGGCGAGCGCCAGCAGCGTGACGACCGCCATACCGATGAAGTGCCAGTCCTTGGTCGGCTGGTCCCGGTATGCGGCGAATCCGCACCAGGCGGCGAGGGCGAGCGCGGCCACGGCGAGCGTGACCGTCAGGGCGTCGAGCATGAGCCGAGGGTATTACGGCCGGACCCCGTGCCCGCCTCCGGCCCCGGCTCCCGGCACTCGTATACGAAAGCGGAGGGGCGGGCCCCTGGACGGCCGCTCCAGGCCCGGCGGCTCCTGCCCGGCGGCCGGCAGGCGAGCGCCCGGCGGCCGGTGAGCCCGAGCGCCCGGCGGCCGGTACACGAGCCTCCGGGCCGGGCCCCGTGGCGTCCGCCACAGGCGCCCGGACCGGGCGAAGGCCCGGACCCCGTCCGGTCGGGCCCGGCCCGCCCTCGCGTTTACGCAGGTCAGCGAGGTGTACGAGGAAGTGGCTGCGGAGGCGCGGTCAGAAGCGGCGGGCCCCGTCCCGGAGTCCGCTATGCGGACGCGCCGGTTCCGCGCTCTGTTACGTCTGTTTTACTTGGGGCATGACCACGACGAGCAGCCGCACCCCTGCGACCGAGGCGATCAGCGCGCCCGGTGCTCGTTGTACGTGTCGAATGCGCGCCATCTGAGGGCCCCCGCCAGTGTCTCGCGCCCCGAAGCGAGAACCCGCCGACGCCGTCGCCTCCCGGTCGCCCCGGGAAGGAACGCGTCGGTCCCGCACGGCCTCGACCGGCACTCCGGTGCCGCGACCGTGCCGAGACCCCGGCCGACGAGAGCCGGTGAGTCTCCCCCGGACGAATGCCCCGTGCCCGGCGGACAACCACGCCGCGAGCACTCGACAGTGACGGAAACCCTGTGATCACCACTTCGGGCCTCACGAAGGTCTACCAGTCGCGCGACCGCGAGGTCACCGCACTCGACGGAGTCGATCTGCACGTCGAGGAGGGCGAGGTCTTCGGTGTCATCGGCCAGAGCGGCGCCGGCAAGTCCTCCCTCATCCGCTGCGTCAACCTGCTGGAGCGCCCCACCTCCGGCACCGTGACCGTGGCCGGCCAGGACCTCACCGCCCTCGCCGGCCGTGGCCGGCGGGCGGGCAAGGAGCTGCGCGAGGCGCGCAGCCGTATCGGCATGGTCTTCCAGCACTTCAACCTGCTGGCCTCGCGCACCGTCCAGGGCAACGTGGAACTCCCGCTGGAGATCCTCGGCGTGCCCGGCCGCGACCGCTCCCGCAAGGCTCTCGAACTGCTCGACCTGGTCGGCCTCGGCGACAAGGCCAAGGCGTACCCCGGACAGCTCTCCGGCGGCCAGAAGCAGCGCGTCGGCATCGCCCGCGCCCTGGCCGGCGACCCGAAGGTGCTCCTCTCCGACGAGGCGACCTCGGCGCTGGACCCCGAGACCACCCGCTCCATCCTCCAACTGCTGCGCGACCTCAACCAGCAGCTCGGCCTGACCGTGCTGCTCATCACGCACGAGATGGACGTCGTCAAGACGATCTGCGACTCCGCCGCGCTGATGCGCCGGGGCCGTGTGGTCGAGTCCGGCACGGTCGGCGAGCTCCTCGCCACCCCCGGCTCCGAGCTGGCCCACGAACTCTTCCCGGTCGGCGGCGGCACCTCCGGCCCCGGCCGCACGGTCGTCGACGTCACCTTCCACGGCGACGCGGCCGGCCGCCCGGTGATCTCCCAGCTCTCCCGTACGTACAACATCGACATCTCGATCCTCGGCGCGGCCATGGACACCGTGGGCGGCAACCAGATCGGCCGGATGCGCATCGAGCTGCCCGGCGGCTTCGAGGAGAACGTCGTGCCCATCGGCTTCCTGCGCGAGCAGGGGCTGCGGGCCGAGGTCGTGGACGAGGCGGCCGCCACCGCGATCCCCGTACAGACCCCCGCCCCGCTCACCGAGGAGGCCGCGAAGTGACCTGGTCCGAAATGCAGCCCCTGCTGACCCAGGGCACCGTCGACACCCTCTACATGGTGCTGTGGTCCGCGGTCGTCACCGTCGCCGTCGGCCTGCCCCTCGGTGTGCTGCTGGTCCTCACCGACAAGGGCGGACTGCTCCAGAACACCGTGGTCAACAAGATCGTCGGCGCGGTCGTCAACATCGGCCGCTCGCTGCCCTTCATCATCCTGCTGATCGCGCTGATCCCCTTCACGACCTGGGTCGTCGGCACCTTCATCGGCCCGACCGCGATGATCGTCCCGCTGGCCGTCGGTGCCATCCCCTTCTTCGCGCGGCTGGTGGAGACCGCCGTCCGCGAGGTCGACCACGGGCTCGTCGAAGCGGTCCAGTCGATGGGCGGCTCCATTCCCACCATCGTCCGCAAGGTCCTGCTGCCGCAGGCCCTGCCCTCGCTGATCTCCGGGATCACCACCACCGTGATCGTGCTCATCGGCTACTCCGCGATGGCCGGCGCCGTGGGCGGCGAAGGGCTCGGGTCCAAGGCCGTCACCTACGGATTCCAGCGCTTCGACAACCAGTTCATGATCGTGACCGTCGTGCTGCTCATCGTCATCGTGACCGTCGTGCAGCTCATCGGCGACCTCGCCGGACGCCTGCTGGCCCGCCGGGGCCGCACCGCCTCCTGAGGCCCGCCCTCCCGAGGCACCACAGACCTCCGTCCCGCACCCGTAACGGCCCCCGTTGTTACGAACCCGCGGCGACGGCCGAGCCCGCACTCCTTGTCCGGGCGTTCCACCACCCGAAAGAGGCACTTTTCGTGCGCAAGACCATCAAGCTCTCCGCGGCAGCCGCCGCCACCGCCGCCCTCGCCCTGGGCCTGAGCGCCTGCGGTACGGACTCCGACCCGTCCGCCGGCGGCACCGGCGCGAGCGCCGACACCTCCAAGGCGCTCGTCGTGGGCGCGTCCCCGACGCCGCACGCCGACATCCTCAACTTCGTGAAGAAGAACCTCGCGGCGAAGGCCGGCCTCAAGCTGGAGGTCAAGGAGTTCACGGACTACGTCCTGCCGAACACCGCCACCGAGACCGGCCAGATCGACGCCAACTTCTTCCAGCACAAGCCCTACCTGGACGACTTCAACAAGAAGAACGGCACCCACCTCGTGCCGGTCGTCAACGTCCACCTGGAGCCGCTCGGCCTCTACTCCAAGAAGGTCAAGTCCGTCTCCGGCATCAAGTCCGGCCAGACGATCGCGGTGCCCAACGACACCACCAACGAGGGCCGCGCGCTCCTGCTCCTCGCCGACGAGGGCCTGATCACGCTCAAGGCCGGTGTCGGCACCGACGCCAAGCTGAGCGACATCACCGACGCCAAGGGCCTGAAGTTCAAGGAGCTGGAGGCCGCCACCGTGCCCCGCGCCCTGGACGACGTCGACGCCGCCGTGATCAACGGCAACTACGCGATCGAGGCCAAGCTCACGCCGTCGAAGGACGCGCTCGCCATCGAGAAGGCTGAGGGCAACCCCTACGCCAACATCCTGGTCGTCAAGAAGGGCGGCGAGAAGGACCCCCGCGTCGAGAAGCTCGCCAAGCTCCTCAACAGCGACGAGGTCAAGAAGTTCATCGAGGACACCTACAAGGGCTCGGTCATCCCCGCGTTCGGTACCCCGGCCGCTTCCTGACCAGGCCGTGTCCGGCACGAGTCGTCGGACACCGCGCGGCGCCCCGCGCACGCCCACGGAGCCCCGCACCTCCCGCCGAGGAGGTGCGGGGCTCCGGCCGTACGGACCCGCCCATGCACGGCGCGCGCCCGATACTGCATGCTGTGCCTTTACCGGTCTTCGGCATGGAGCTGCGCATGACTACCACGTTTCCGTCGATCTCGATCAGCACGGACCGACTGGTGCTGCGCCCCTACGACATGGCGGACCTCCCGGCACTGGCCGACATGATGAACGACGAGGCCGTCACCGCCTGGACGGACGCCCCGCACCCGTACACGCGGATCGACGCCGAGCGCTGGATCCGGAGGATCGCCCCGGGCGAGCGCACCCAGGGCCACGGCATCGTCTTCGCCGTCCACGAGTTCCTCACCCAGCGGCTCGTGGGCTCCGTACGGCTGCTCAACACCGACTGGCGCACCCGCTCCACCGAGGTCGTCTACGTCACCGCCCACTGGGCGCGCGGCGAGGGGTACGCCACCGAATCCGTGCTGGCGCTCGCCGAGTGGCTCTTCCGCGACCAGGCCTTCGAGCGGATCGAGTTGCGCACCCAGGCCGACAACACCGCCTCCCAGCAGGTCGCCCAGAAGCTCGGCTGCATCAGCGAGGGCGTCCTGCGCAACGCCCGGATAGCGCGGACGCAGACGGAGGACGGCGGCTGGGTCGACTTCCGCACCGACCTGATCGTCTGGGGCCTCCTCCCGGAGGACATCGAAGGCGTCGCCGAACAGCTCGCCGACGCGGGCGGCTACGGCACCTACAACGACTGGAACTGACGGGGCAGCCGGCCGCGTCCCCTCCGGACCGGCCCTCCGGAGCGACCCGATAACCTCTACCCGGACCACCACGCGGGCACGGCCCCACCGGCGGACGCACCCCCTCACGCACCCCCCACAGCTCCAGGAGACGGACGACGATGGCCGACCGCGTCACGGTGATCGGCTGGGACGGCTCACCGCTGACCAGAGCGGCCACGGCAGCGCTCTCCGCCGCCACACTCGTCGCCGGCGCCGCGCACCACCTCGCGCTCGCCGAAGTCCCCCGCGACGCCGAACGCATCCGCCTCGGCAGCGTGGACCTGGCCGCCCGGCGCATCGCCGGACACCGGGGGAGCGCCGTCGTCCTCGCCGACGGAGACCCCGGCTTCTTCGGTGTCGTGCGCACCCTGCGCGCACCCGAACACGGCCTGGAGGTCGAGGTCGTGCCCGCGGTCTCCTCCGTCGCCACCGCCTTCGCCCGCGCCGGGATGCCCTGGGACGACGCCCAGGTCGTCGTCGCCCACCCGAGGACCCTGCGACGGGCCGTCAACGTCTGCCGGGCCCACCACAAGGTCGCCGTCCTCACCTCGCCCGGCGCCGGCCCCGCCGAACTGGCCCTGCTGCTCGACGGCATCCACCGCACCTTCGTGATCTGCGAGGAACTCGGCACCACCCGCGAGCGCGTCACCGTCCTCACCTCCGACAAGGCCGCCGACCACGCCTGGCGCGACCCCAACGTCGTCATCGTCGTCGGCTCGGGCCCCACCACCGCGTCCGCCGGCTGGATCGGCGGCCGGGACCCCGCCCGCCCCGACGGTGTACGCGGCTGGGCCCTGCCCGAGCACGCCTACCGCCGGACCGGCCACGGCCCCGCCGGAGACGACCGGGCGCGTACGGCGGAGAGCACCGAGGGCGAGTCCGCCGGGATGCGCGCCGCCCAACTGGCCCGGCTCGGCCCGCGCACCGGCGACCTGGTCTGGGACATCGGCTCGGGCACCGGCGCGCTCGCCGTCGAAGCGGCCCGCTTCGGCGCGGCCGTCATCGCCGTCGACCGCGACCCCGCCGCCTGCGCCCGTGCGACGGCCGCCGCCCGCTCCTTCGGCGTGGCCGTCCAGGTCGTCCAGGGCCTCGCCCCGCACGTGCTCGAACGGCTTCCCGAACCCGATGTCGTACGCATCGGGGGCGGCGGCGTCCCCGTGGCCCTCGCCGTCGCCGACCGGCGCCCGGAGCGGATCGTCACCCACGCCTCCACCCGCGACCAGGCGGAGGCCCTCGTCACCGCGCTCTCGGGCAGCGGCTACACGGTGGAGTGCGCGCTCCTCCAGTCCGTGGACCTGGACACCTCGGCCTGGCGGGAACGCGAACGGTCCGTCGCGTTCCTGCTCTGCGCGGTGCGTTCGGACCTTGCCCCGTGACCAGGTCGCTACAGCGCGGAAGGTAGGCTGGCCGATTGTTGTACCGAACCCGGTCGTTCGTCGCTTCGTGCGTCAATGTCCGGAAAAGGGAGATGTTTTGTTTCTCCCTGTGGTACGGCACGACCGGGCACGCGCGAAGTGGCGCAGTCCACAGCGAACCGCGGCGCAACGACCTGTCGCTGCGGCGAACGGCCGCGAGAATATGTAGAGGTCTGCGGGCGTTTCGTGCCGCGCGGCGAGCCCGCTCGTTCTTGTTGACGAGCACCGGCCTGCCGTGACGCGGGCGTCCCGGGAGATGGGCCGAAGGAGCACTGACGATGGGCGAGGGGTACGCATGACTGACACCGGCCAGGTCCCGGGCGAGGGACAGCCGGAGAACGCAGGCATGGTGGAGCAGCCGGGCGTCCTCGCCCCGGATGCCTACACCTACCTCGACCCCTCCGAGCAGGCACCCGACGAAGAAGAGATGCTGCTGATGCCCGCCGCCCAGGGCGGCGGGTGGGGCGACCCGCAGATCGTCCCGCCGCCCGCCGCGGACGCCTACCAGCAGTTCCCCGCGCAGAGCGCCTACCCGGCCCAGGAGCCGCCGTCGCAGGGTCCCGCGAGCCACGACTCCGGGGCCTTCGACCTCGGCGGCGTACGCATCCCGGCCCCGACGCCCGCCCCCGCGCACACGTCGGCCGCCACCCCGTCCCGGCGCCCGCTGCACCGCGGGCCCTCGGTCGACGGCCCGTCCTACGGCGGGCAGAGCGGCCTCGTGCGCTCGCTGGCCGACCGGGGCCCGGCCGGGTCCCCGCAGCCCCAGGCACCGGTCCGTACCGCGGCTCCGGCTCCCGTCGCGCCCGACTACCAGGCGCCCGCCGGGTCGCCCGTGCCCGCCGAGGCGCCCGCACACACCGAGTTCCCCGTGCCCGCCGAGGCACCCGTACACACCGAGGCCTTCGCCGCTCAGGAGCCCGTGCTCCCCGGCCCGCAGCTGGGCGAGATCCCGCTCCAGGGCGCCGCCCCGTGGGGCGCCCCCGAGACGGTGGCCGCCGCCGAGGAGCAGCCCGCCGCGGCCGTGACCCCGGCCGACGAGCCCGCGCCTGCCGAGACAGCGCCCGTCGAGGCCGTGCCGGTCGAGGCCGTGATCACCGAGGCCGCGACGGCCGAGCCCGCGCCCGTGGACGCCGCCCCGGCGGAGTACGTACCGGCCGAGGCGCTCCAGCAGCCCGCACCGGAATACGTGCCCGCGCCCGAGGCGGCGCCGGGCTTCGAGCCGGTCGCCGCCGCCCAGGACCACGCGCCGGAGCACGCCCCCGCCGAAGCGCCGGCCGGGTTCGCGGCGGAAGACCCGGCAGAAACGGTCGTCCCCGAGGCGGCCGCCGAGCCCGCCGCCCACGCACCGGTCTTCGTGCCGGAGGCCGCATCGGAGGCGTACGTCCCCGAGGCGGATGCCGCTCCCGCCGCCGAGTTCACCGGCGCCCAGCTCCCCGAGCAGGTCCGGGCCCCCGTGGAGGTCCCCGCCCCCGTGGCGCAGGCCCCGGCGGAGGACCCGGTCGCCGAGCCGATCACCGCCGAGCCCTCGGCCGCCGGAATCCTCGTGACCGAGGAACCGGCCGCCGGGATGCCGGCCGAAGAGGCGGCCGCCGAAGCGCCCGCCGCCGAACCGGCCCCGCTCGCCGAGCCCGTCGCCCTCGACGCCGCCCCGGCCGCGTTGCCGGAGGCCGGCACGGGAGCCGGCAACGCCCCCGAGTTCGCCGTGCCGCAGGCCGCCGGAGCGCCCTGGGCCGTCGAGCCCCCCGCCGCCGGACAGGGCGCCGGGCCGCAGTACACGGAACCGGAACACCAGAGCGTGCGACAGGAACAGCCCCACCCCGCCGAGGCCCCGGTCTTCGAGGCTCCGGTCTTCGAGGCCGTCGCGGCCGAACCGCTCGGCTCCGCCGCCCCCGCCGAGGCCGTCGCGGCACAGCCCGCCGCCGAGGAGCCGGAGGCCGAGTACGCCGCCCCCGAGGAGCCGGCGACCGACCCGGCCCCCGGCTACGACGAGGCGGAGCGCGAGGCCGTACTGCGCGTCATGCGCGAACGCCGCGACATCCGCAACGGCTTCCGCAGCGACCCGATCCCGCACGAGGTGCTGCTCCGCGTGCTGGAGGCCGCGCACACCGCGCCCAGCGTCGGCCACTCGCAGCCCTGGGACTTCGTCGTCATCCGCTCCGCGGAGACCCGGCGTTCCATGCACGAGCTCGCCCAGCGGCAGCGCGACGCCTACGCCAAGTCGCTCCCCAAGGGCCGCGCGAAGCAGTTCCGGGAGATGAAGATCGAGGCCATCCTCGACACCCCCGTGAACATCGTCGTCACCGCCGACCCCACCCGCGGCGGACGGCACACCCTCGGCCGCCACACCCAGCCGCAGATGGCGCCCTACTCCTCCGCGCTCGCCGTGGAGAACCTGTGGCTCGCCGCCCGCGCCGAGGGCCTCGGCGTCGGCTGGGTCAGCTTCTTCGACGAGCGCGAGATGGTGCGCGCCCTCGGCCTGCCCGAGCACCTCGAAGTCGTCGCCTACCTCTGCGTCGGGTACGTCGACGAGTTCCCCGAGGAGCCCGAGCTGATGCAGGCGGGCTGGTCCAAGCGCCGCCCGCTGTCCTGGGTGGTCCACGAGGAGACGTACGGCCGCCGGGCGCTGCCCGGCGAGGAGCCGCACGACCTGCTCCAGGAGACCATCGCCAACATCCGCCCGCTGGACGCCAAGGCGCTCGGCGAGGCGTGGGAACGCCAGAAGCGGATGACCACGCCCGCCGGGGCGCTCGGCATGCTGGAGATCATCTCCGCACAGCTCGCCGGACTCTCCCGGACGTGCCCGCCGCCGATCCCGGAGCCCGCGGCCGTCGCGATCTTCGCCGGCGACCACGGCGTGCACGCCCAGGGCGTGACCTCCTGGCCCCAGGAGGTCACCGGCCAGATGGTGGCCAACTTCCTGGCCGGCGGAGCCGTCTGCAACGCCTTCGCGAGTCAGGTCGGCGCCGAGGTCTGCGTCGTGGACGTCGGAGTCGCCACCGAACTCCCCGCCACCCCGGGCCTGTTGCCCCGTAAGGTGCGGCCCGGCACGGCGGACTTCACCACCGGCCCCGCGATGAGCCGCGAGGACGTCCTCGCGGCGATCGAGGTCGGCATCGAGACCGCCCGCGACCTCGTCGCCGCAGGCAACAAGGGCCTCCTCATCGGCGAGATGGGCATCGCCAACACCACGGCGTCGGCCGCCCTCATCTGCGTCTACACCGGCGCCGACCCCTCCGAGGTCACCGGCCGGGGCACCGGCATCAACGACGAGATGCACGCCCGCAAGGTCGACGTGGTGCGCCGCGCCCTGGAACTCCACCAGCCCGACCCGTCCGACCCGATCGGCGTGCTCGCGGCCGTCGGCGGACTGGAGCACGCGGCCATGGCCGGTTACCTCCTGGGCGGCGCCTCGCTGCGCACCCCGGTGATCCTGGACGGGGTGAGCGCCGGTGCCGCGGCCCTGGTCGCCCGCGCCATCGCCCCCGAGGCGCTGGCCGCCTGCATCGCGGGCCACCGCAGCGCCGAGCCCGGCCACGTCGCGGCGCTCAACAAGCTGGGCCTGCGCCCGCTGATCGACCTCGACCTCCGCCTCGGCGAGGGCACGGGCGCCCTGCTCGCGCTCCCGATCGTGCAGAGCGCCGCGCGCGCCATGCACGAGGTGGCGACGTTCGACTCGGCGGGCGTCACGGAGAAGTAGTCCCGAGGCCGTCCCCGGCCGGGCCGCCCCCGCGCCCGCCCGGAGACGGCCCCGTGCTTCCCCGGGCCTTCCGGGGCCCTGCCCTCCGGCGACCCCACCCCGTATGGTGGTCCCCGCCCCACCCTGCTGAACCCGCACGTCACAGCCGCTCCAAAGCCGCAGCGGCAGCCCCGTCCGCAGCCGCCGCGTCCCGTACGCCGGACCGGACTCGACCGGACTCCCCGTGCGACGCCCCGCCGCGCCGCACGCACCGTTCCCTGCCGAGGAGCCAGTACCGCCATGGCCGAGCACGTCGATCACCCCGCGTACCCCGTCGGACTGCGCCTGCACGGGCGCCGCGTCGTCGTCGTCGGCGGCGGCCAGGTCGCGCAGCGCCGCCTCCCCGCGCTCATCGCGGCCGGGGCCGACATCACCCTCGTCTCGCCGTCCGCCACCCCGTCCGTCGAGGCGATGGCCGACGCCGGCGAGATCCGCTGGGAACGCCGCCGGTACGCGGACGGCGACCTCGCCGACACCTGGTACGCGCTCGTCGCGAGCAGCGACCCCGCGGCCAACGCCGCCGCATCCGCGGAAGCCGAGCGCACCCGCACCTGGTGCGTCCGCAGCGACGACGCCGAGGCGGCCACCGCCTGGACCCCCGCCACCGGCCGCAGCGAGAACGTCACGGTCGCCGTGCTCACCACCACATCCAAGGGCCGCGACCCCCGCCACTCCGCCGCCGTGCGCGACGCCATCGTCGAGGGACTCCGCGACGGCACCCTCGCCGCCGCGCACCACCGCACCCGCGCCCCCGGCGTCTGGCTCGTCGGCGGCGGACCCGGCGACCCCGACCTGATCACCGTGCGGGGCCGCCGCCTGCTCGCCGAGGCCGACGTGGTCATCGCCGACCGGCTGGGCCCCCGCGACCTCCTCGACGAACTGCCCCCGCACGTCGAGGTCATCGACGCCGCGAAGATCCCTTACGGCCGCTTCATGGCCCAGGAGGCGATCAACCGGGCGCTCATAGACCACGCGAAGGCGGGCAAGGCCGTCGTCCGGCTCAAGGGCGGCGACCCGTTCGTCTTCGGCCGCGGCATGGAGGAGGCCCAGGCGCTCGCCGCCGAGGGCATCCCCTGCACCGTCGTCCCCGGCATCTCCAGCTCCATCTCCGTGCCCGGCGCCGCCGGAATCCCCGTCACCCACCGGGGCGTCGCCCACGAGTTCACCGTCGTCAGCGGGCACGTCGCCCCCGAGGACCCCCGCTCGCTCGTCGACTGGGAGGCCCTCGCCCGCCTCCGCGGCACCCTCGTCCTCCTCATGGCCGTCGACAAGATCGGCGCCATCGCGAAGGCCCTGATCGCCCACGGCAAGGACCCCGCGACGCCGGTCGCCCTCGTCCAGGAGGGCACCACCGCCGCGCAGCGGCGCGTCGACGCGACCCTCGCCACCGTCGGCGAGCGGGCCGCGGCCGAGGACGTACGCCCGCCCGCCGTCATCGTCATCGGCGAGGTCGTCGCCGTCGGCCCCGACGCCCCGGGCCGTGTCTGACCCTTCCCGTCGGGCGCGCGGCCAGCTTCGGTCCACCGCCCCCACCGCGTAAGACCGGCGGCCCAGGCCGTGTCGTGAAAGTCCCGCCTGTCGGGATCGCATGCACCGGACGCCGCCCGACCCGCCCTTCGGGCGGACGACGCTACTTTCACAACACGACCTGGCCGTCACCCCCACCCCGGACAAGGCAGCACTCCTGTGGCAGAGATCATCACCGTCGAGGACCCCGACGACCCGCGCCTGCACGACTACACGGGCCTCACCGACGTCGAACTGCGCCGCAGGCGCGAACCCGAGGAGGGCCTCTTCATCGCCGAGGGCGAGAAGGTGATCCGCCGCGCCGGGCAGGCCGGGTACGCGATGCGCTCCATGCTGCTCACGCCCAAGTGGACCGAGGTGATGCGCGACGTCATCGAGGCGGCCGAGTCCCCGGTGTACGTGGTCACTCCCGAGCTCGCCGAGCAGGTCACCGGCTACCACGTGCACCGCGGCGCGCTC
This sequence comes from Streptomyces sp. NBC_01335, assembly GCF_035953295.1. Taxonomy (GTDB): domain Bacteria; phylum Actinomycetota; class Actinomycetes; order Streptomycetales; family Streptomycetaceae; genus Streptomyces. The sequence goes on along the minus strand of NZ_CP108370.1, from coordinate 1,271,606 downwards.
GCCTCCATGCGGCGCGAACCACTGCCCGACGCGGCCGGGCTGCTGGCCGGTGCCCGCAGGGTCGCCGTCTTCGAGGACATCGTCGACCACGCCAACATCGGCGCCGCCTTCCGCAACGCGGCGGCGCTCGGCGTCGACACCGTGCTGCTCACCCCGCGCTGCGCCGACCCCTTCTACCGGCGGGCGGTGAAGGTCTCCATGGGCGGCGTCTTCCAGGTGCCGTGGACCCGGCTGGAATCCTGGCCCGCGGACGTCGGGGTACTGCACTCCGCCGGCTTCACGGTCGCCGCACTCTGCCTCAGCGAACGGGCCATCACCCTCGACGAGCTCGCCGCGCGGAAGGACGAGCGGCTCGCCCTCGTCTTCGGTACGGAAGGGGCGGGCCTCACCCCGAAGACCCTCGCCGCCGTCGACGACCACGTCCGCATCCCGATGGACGCCGGAGTCGACTCGCTCAACGTGGCCGCCGCCTCCGCCGTCGCGTTCTACGCCACCCGCCCGCGCCCGGCCTGATCCCGCGCGCCCGGCCTGCCCTCGCCCGGGCTGCCTTTTGCCCGGAACGGTCCCGGGGCGACGGGTCAGGAGGCGAGGCCGCCCGGCGGCGTCACGGACCGGTCGCCCGGCTGTCCGTCCGACGGGGAGTGCGCGCCGGGCTGCCGCGCGGGCGAACCGCCGAGCCCGCGCGCCGGTCCCTGGCAGCCCTGCGCGGCCGCGATACCGAGCGCCACCAGCAGCGTCACCACCACGAAGACGAAGAGGCGCTGCCGCAGCAACCGGGGGTTCGCCGGACGCCGCCCGGTCCCGGTCGGCCTCGCCCCGGGACGGGTGCCCGGCCTGCCGTTCGTACCGTTGGTCGGGCTCGGCCTGCGGCCCGGCTGGACCGCACCGCGCGCCGGCCGGGGCCGGGCGCCGGCCGGCCGGGACGCCCCCGAACCGGGCCGCGAGGCGGACACCGACGCCGAGGACGTCGAGCCGGACGCCCCCGGCGAACCGGACGGGCCGGACGCGGAGGACGGCGAGGGACGGCGGACCTGCGGCGAACGGCCCGTGGACGGGCCCTCGTGCCTGCGCGTCTGCTGCTCGGTGTACGGGCCGTCGAGCCGGCCGGTGGGCCGGTCGGCCTCGTGCGCGGAACGCTGGACGGGCGGACGGCTCTCGTGCAGCCCCTGCGCCTCGCGCGCCGCGATCTCCTTGAGCCGCATCGACAGCTGCAGGGTGCTCGGCCGCTCCTCCGGGTCCTTCGCCAGACAGGCCCGCACCAGCGGAGCGAGCGCGTCGTGCACCTCGGCCAGGTGCGGCTCCTCGTGCACCACCCGGTACAGCATCACCTCGGAACTGCCGTGCCCGAAGGGGGAGTCCGCCGTCGCCGCGTACGCGAGGGTGGCGCCCAGCGAGAAGACGTCCGTCGCGGGCGTCACCGCCGCGCCGCGCACCTGCTCCGGCGCGAGGAACCCGGGCGACCCGACCGCCGTACCGACATGGGTGAGCGTGCTCGCCCCGGTCGCCCACGCGATGCCGAAGTCGATGATCCGGGGACCCTTGGGGGAGAGGAGGATGTTCGACGGCTTGAGGTCCCGGTGCACCACCCCGGCCTCGTGGACCGCGACCAGTCCCTCGGAGAGCGCGGCCCCGATCGAGGCGACCTCCGAGGCGGAGAGCGGACCCTCCTCGGCGACCTTGTCGTGCAGCGAGGGGCCGGGCACGTACTGCGTGGCGAACCACGGCCGTTCGGCGTCCAGGTCGGCGGCCACGAGCCGGGCGGTGCAGCCGCCCCGGATGCGCCGCGCGGCGGACACCTCGCGCGCGAACCGGGACCGGAACTCCTGATCCTCCGCCAGGTCGGGGCGGATCACCTTCAGGGCGACCCGCTGCCCCCGCCGGTCCGAACCCAGATAGACGACACCCATCCCGCCGGCCCCGAGCCGCCGGTGCAGCCGGAACGAGCCGACGAGACGCGGGTCCTCGCGCCGGAGCCGCATCATCGCCATCGTCTGCCCATCCCCGCTGCCTGGTCCGCCTGACGAGGCACAGCTTACGTACCCGGCGCCCAGCGCGCTCAGAGGCCGCGCCTTCCCCCGGGATTCGATTGTCCGTACCGAACCGGACGTGTGAAGCATGGTCAGCAGTACGCCGATCCGGGCGATTCCGTATCCCTCCGGGCCCAAAGGGGCATCCCCGCAGGGGGATTGGCGCACCGCCGCCGGGCAGCGGCCGGACGGGAGCCTCCCGCGGGTCCGCCCGGCCCGTTGCTTCGGCAGGCCCCGGCGCGCCTCTCCCACGCCGGGGGACCTGCCTCCCCACCGGACCGGGCGTGAGTCATGTCACCCGTTCCGCCGCTTTCCCGGACGTATCCCACCGGCACCCCGTAGCCCGGCTCCACTCGGTCTCCACCCAGGGGAGTACTCCGGCTACCCACAGCTCATCCTCCCGTAGGCCGGCCGATCGGTACGCGGGCATGACGCCCGCCCCGCACCGTCTCCCTAGGCTGGGAACGAACGGGGGCGGAACCCTCCCGGCCGGGACCGGCCGCCGACGTTCGCACCGGTCAGGAGAGGAACCATGTCGGACACGGCCGCGCGGACCACGCTCCGCGCGCAGCGACGCAAGGCGTACGAAGCGTTCGGCGGCCGTCCGTCCGGCACCCGCCACCCCCTGGTGGCGGCGGCCATGGTCCTTCCCCTGGCGGCACTGCTGGTGGTCGTCTTCGGCGGCTGGGAATCAGTGGTCACACAGGCGTCGTCCGTGGGCGTGATGATGGGGCGCTGAACGGCGCCCCCGGGCCCGGAAGAGCGGTCCGGACCCGGGACATCCGGCCAACAGCCCCGTGGGGACGGGGGTACGGCGGACGACAGCGTTTGTCCGGCCGGCTGGGGAGCCGGCCGGACATCGCGCTTTCCGGGACCCGCCACCCCCGTAACCTGGGGCTTTGCCACGACTCTCCCCGGGGGGACCCCTTGAGCAGCGCCGAGGTCGTCACCACCCTGGGCGGCCTGGCCCACGCCGCCGCCCACCCGGCCGCCGACGGCGGTTGCGGCTGCCCGCCGCCCCGGGTGCTCGCCGACCGCCCGGACGGCACGGTCGTCCGCAGCGGCGCAGCGGTCGCGAAGGCCCACGCCCCCGGCACCGGCGGCCCGGAGTTCGCCGCCCGCCTCGCCCTCGCCGCCGCCCCCGCGCTCGCCGGGATCCTGCTGCCGCCCGTACCCGTATCGCATCCGCTTCCGCGCGCGGACGGACGCCCCGTCACTCTCTGGCCGTACGGAGAGCCCGTCGACCCCGCCGACCCCGAGGCCGCCCCCTGGGAGGAAGCGGCCGTCCTCCTCGCCCGCCTCCACCGCACCGCGCCCCCGGTGGCGCTGCCGCCGATGCGCGGACCCGCCAAGGCGGGCCTCGCCGTTGCCCGGATGCGGGCGGCGCACCCCGTCGGTCCCGGTCGCGCCGAGGTCCTCGCCGCCTGGGCGACGCTGCCCGGGTGGGCCCGTGACGAGGCGCCGGCTCCGCCCGGCCGCGCGGGATTCCTCTGCCACGGCGACCTCCACTTGGGCCAGCTCGTCCGCCACCCGGTCCCGCACGGCCCCTGGCTGCTGATCGACATCGACGACACCGGCACGGGCGACCCCGCCTGGGACCTCGCCCGGCCCGCCGCCTGGTACGCCGCCGGGCTGCTGCCCGACACCGTCTGGCGGCGGTTCCTGGACGCCTACCGCGCGGCGGGCGGCCCGGCCGTCCCGGCCACCGGCGACCCCTGGCCCGAACTCGACGTCCCCGCCCGGGCCCTCACCGCGCAGACCGCCGCCCTGGCCCTCGCCAAAGCGGCGGAGGAGGGCCGGGAACTCGACGAGGTCGAACGGCTGATGACCGACGCGTGCGCCCGTATCGCCTCGCTCCCGCCCGAGTTGGCACCACCGCGCTCGTCGTAGGGTGAACCGACCGCCATCGGGCAGGAATTCCGGTGGCGGACCACCGAACGGCGAGGAGCCGAGCCGATGATGCAGTGTCCGAAGTGCCACGCGCAGATGCACACGTACAACCGCAATGGTGTCCAGATCGAGCAGTGCAGCGGCTGCCGGGGGATATTCCTGGACTTCGGCGAGCTGGAGGCCCTGACGCGGCTGGAGTCGCAGTGGACGCAGCAGGCGCCGCCCGCGCCGCCGGCCCCGCAGGCGTACCCGGCCGCCGGCCCCGCGTGGGGCGCCCCGCAGCACGGCGGCGGCCACTACGACCACCACCACCGCCAGAAGAGCTTCGGCCGGATGCTCTTCTCCTCCTGAGCCGGCGCCGCCGCCCGCCGGTCACGGCCGGGCGGCGCTCCCGGATCCCCCGATCTCCCCGAGCGTTCCAGGGCACGGACCCCGGGCACGGCGAAAGCCCCGGTCGTCTGGACGACCGGGGCTTTCCGTGGTGCGCGATACTGGGATTGAACCAGTGACCTCTTCCGTGTCAGGGAAGCGCTCTCCCGCTGAGCTAATCGCGCAGGGTCAACCTGCGTGTACTGCGTGCGCGATACTGGGATTGAACCAGTGACCTCTTCCGTGTCAGGGAAGCGCTCTCCCGCTGAGCTAATCGCGCGGGGCGAACTACGTGTACTGCGTGCGCGATACTGGGATTGAACCAGTGACCTCTTCCGTGTCAGGGAAGCGCTCTCCCGCTGAGCTAATCGCGCGGGAAGATCCTTGCGGATGAGTGGACGATACTGGGATTGAACCAGTGACCTCTTCCGTGTCAGGGAAGCGCTCTCCCGCTGAGCTAATCGTCCTTGGAGGTGGAGACGGGATTTGAACCCGTGTAGACGGCTTTGCAGGCCGTTGCCTCGCCTCTCGGCCACTCCACCAGAATCAGGGGGCTCGGGAAGATCCCCCTTGTCCTGCGAGCGGACGACCAGGTTCGAACTGGCGACCTCAACCTTGGCAAGGTTGCGCTCTACCAACTGAGCTACGTCCGCTTGTCTTTCCCGTTCGGCTTGCGCGTCCCGGCGACGTGTTGAACTCTAGCGGATTCCTGGGCCAGCACAAAAACGCGTTTGCGCAGCGTGCTGCGGCCACCTCGCCCCACCCCGGTCCGAGAGCCCCCGGACCTACACTCGACCGCGTGTCCGACATTGCCCCCATGGCCCGCTTCGGCGGCCTCGTCGCCTCCGGTCTGCGGGACGTGACCAGCGATCCCGCCGCTCTCGACTCCGCGGGCTTCTGGGCCGTATCCGCCGACTTCGAGGGGCGTGTCGTGTGCGCGCGCTTCTCCTCCGTACGCAAGGAGCCGGTGCCCGCGCCCGTCCCCGGAGCCTGGCGCGGCCCCGGCCCGGGGGAGTGGACCACCTCGCTGGACCGCGAGGCATACCAGGAGGCCGTACGGCGCGTCCGCGCGCACATCGCGACCGGCGGGGTCTACCAGGCGAACCTCTGCCGGGTGCTCTCCGCGCCGCTGCCCGATCCCGGCCGCGCCGACGTGGACGCGCTGACGGCCCTCCTCGCGCGCGGCAACCCCGCCCCCTACGCGGGCACGCTCCGGCTGCCCGGTCACGGGGTCGAGATCGCGACCGCCTCTCCCGAACTGTTCCTGTCCCGCGACGGCCGTACCGTCGAGTCCGGTCCGATCAAGGGGACCGGGCGCACCGAGGCGGATCTGCTGGAGAAGGACCACGCCGAGAACGTGATGATCGTCGATCTGGTCCGCAACGACCTGGGGCGTGTCTGCGCCACCGGCACCGTGACCGTCCCCGACCTCTGCGTGGTGGAGAAGCACCCCGGGCTCGTCCACCTCGTCTCCACCGTGCGCGGAGAGCTCGGGGAAGGCGCGGGCTGGCCGGAACTGTTCGGCGCCGCCTTCCCGCCCGGTTCGGTGAGCGGGGCCCCCAAGTCCAGCGCGCTGCGGATCATCGAGGAACTGGAGACCGCGCCGCGCGGCCCCTACTGCGGCGCGGTCGGCTGGGTCGACGCCGACCGGTCGGCCGCGGAGCTCGCGGTCGGCATACGCACCTTCTGGATCGATCGCACCGGGCCCGTGCCGCTCCTGCGCTTCGGCACCGGGGCGGGCATCACCTGGGGCTCCGACCCCGCGCGTGAGTGGGACGAGACCGAGCTGAAGGCGTCCCGGCTGCTGGCCGTGGCGTCCGGAGCCGGGTTCGTCCTCTGAGGCCCGCCGCCACAGGGCGCTACCGCTTCCGTGTACGGGGGTGACCCGGAGGCCCCGGGCCGGTAGAACAAGTGCGGTGACCACGACCCTGCGGCCGACCGGGCCGACCCAGCAGAGCGCCGACGGCGCGCGGACCCGTAGGTACGACGTGTGCGACAACGGGCGCCCCGTCGGTACCGTCACCCTCTCCACCGACCCGTCCTTCGGTCCGTCCGCCGGGGTGCTCGACGGTCTCCGCATCGAGGAGCACCGCCGCCGGCGGGGGCGGGCGATCATCGCCTCGCTCGCCGCCGAAGAGGTGCTGCGGGACTGGGGGTGCATGGAGGTGCGTGCCCGGATCCCGGCGGGGAACGAACCGGCGCTGCGGCTCGCCGCCGTGCTCGGCTACGCCGAACGCAGCCGGAACATGGAGCGGCCGACGCCCGCGCACGCCCCCGCGCTGCCGCCCGGCCTCGTGGGGCGGCCGATGGCACCGGAGGAGTTCGCGCCGTGGCTGGCGGGCCTCCACGAGGGGTACGCCCGGCAGTGGGCCGAGCGCGGTGTCCCCGAGGAGCAGGCCCGCCGCAAGTCCGAGTCCGACCACGCCCGGCTCCTCCCGCAGGGCCTGGCCACCCCGGGCGTGTACATCCACGTCCTGGAGCGCGAGGAGGACGGCCGGGCCGTGGGCCACGTCTGGCTCTCCGGAAGCCCCACGGAGACCGGCGCGACGATCGGGTACGTCTTCTACGTCGAGGTCGACCCGGAGTTCCGGGGGCGGGGGTACGGCCGTGCCCTCATGGGGCTCGCCGCCGGCATGGCGCGGAGCGCGGGGTACGACCGGATCGGACTGCACGTCTTCACCTCGAACACACCGGCCCGGCGGCTGTACGAGTCGCTGGGATACGAGCCCACCGCGCACAACCTCGTCAAGGCCCTGTAGCGGCCCCGGGCCCGGCGAAGGCCCCGGGGCCGGTCGGTCAGCCCGGGGCCGGTCGGTCAGCCCTGGGGCGCGAGCAGCCCGTCGATCAGGGACTCGATCCGCTCGCGCAGCCCGTCCTGGCTCTTCCCGCCGTCCAGACGCTCGCCGCCGACGACATAGGTCGGGGTACCGGTCACCCCGATCGCCTTCCCCTCGGCCTGGTCGGCGTCGACGATCAGCATGTGCCGGCCGTCGATCAGGGCCGTGTCGAACTCCTCGACGTCCAGGCCCAGTTCGCCCGCGACCTCCAGGAGCAGCGGCTCGCCCGCGCGGGACAGCTCGGCGGTGCGCCCGAGGACCGCCTCGATGTACGCCCAGTCCTTGCCCTGGACCGCGGCCTCTTCGGCGGCCTGGGCCGCCGCGTACGCGTGCTTGTGCTTCTCCAGCGGGAAGTGCCGCAGCCGGATCTCGATGCGGTCGCCGTACCGGGCGCGCAGGGCGTGCACATCGGTGAGGGCGCGGTGGCAGTCGGGGCATTCGAGCTCGCACCAGAGATCGACGACGGGGCTTGCGGGGGTGGAATCGCTCATGCGGCCAGTCTTTCAGCAGGCACGGCGACCACCCAATCGGCGACGCCCCGCCGCCCGGCCCGCGCCCGACCGGCTCCGACCGGCTCCGACCGGCGTCCGGTCCCCACCGGGGAGGAGCCGGACCCCGAAAAGACCCTGACGCACGGCCGACGGCATGGCCCCGGTCGCCCCGGGCGGTGCACGATGGAAGAGACGCCCGTTCCTGCCGCTGGAGGCTCCGATGATTGCCGAGACCATTTGTTCCGCGGCTTCGGCGGCGGGCCTGGGGATCGCCGCGGTGACGGCGTACCGCAAGAGGTTCCTCACCGCGGCCCGGATCGCCGCGTACGCGCTCGTCCCGATCGGCCTCGTACTGACGGGGGTCGTGGAATGGCTGGCCGGCATCGCGTTCGATCCGAGCGTGTGGATCGGCTTCCTGCTGCTCGGCGTCGCCTGGCTGCTCTTCGTCACCACGCGAGCGGTGGAGCGCCGCCGAGGGCTGACCCGCGAGGAGCGCAAGGCCGCGCGCCGGGGCGCGGACGACGAACGGATCGCACCGGCGGCCTCCGCGCCCTCCCTCCGGCAGGCAGCCACCGGACAGCGCCCCGCCGCCCGCCCCGGCGCGAAGCCGGGCGGCACGGGCAAGGCGGAGCCGGGGGACGACTTCAGCGACATCGAGGCCATCCTGAAGAAGCACGGCCTCTGAGCCGGCGCCCCTCCCGGTGCCGGTCGGGGCACCGGGACCCGGCCGCGCGAGCCCGGCCGCCCCTGAATTGATTCAGAGGGGACTCGGGGGCATCGACCCGTCGCGGATTGAATCAATTCATGCGCCCGGCCGGGTCCCGGACCGGCCGGCGTCCTCCGTACCATGGGCGGATCCGTCGACCGGCACGGCGGCCGAGGGCAGCAGTCGGCATCAGTGGGGCAGGACAAGTGGCGCGTGTGGCAGGGATCAAGGATGTGGCCCGGCGGGCCGGCGTCTCGGTGGGCACGGTCTCCAACGTCATCAACCGGCCCGATGCGGTGCTGCCGGAGACGCGCGCCCGCGTGCTCGCGGCCATCGAAGAGCTGGGCTACGTACGGAGCGAGTCCGCACGCCAGCTCAGGGCCGGCCGCAGTCGCATCATGGCGCTGCTCGTCCTCGACATGGGCAACCCGTTCTTCGTGGACGTGGCCCGGGGCGCCGAGCGTGCCGCGCGGAAGGCCGGCCTGGGGGTCATGGTCTGCAACAGCGACCAGAATCCGGCCGAGGAGGCCGAATATCTCGGTCTCTTCGCCGAGCAGCGGGTCTGCGGGGTGCTGGTCACCCCGGCGGACGCGAGCGGACAGAACCTCGAGTCGTTCGGCCGCCACCGGATTCCGTTCGTCCTGGTCGACAGGGTCGCGTCCGGCCCGGACTCCTGCTCCGTCTCCGTGGACGACGTGCGCGGCGGCGCGCTGGCGGTGGGCCACCTCGTCCAGGCCGGCCACCGGAGCGTCGCCTACGTCAGCGGCCTCGGCGACCTCCACCAGATCAGGGACCGCAGAGTCGGCGCCCTCGCGGCCCTCGCCGAGGCGGGCCTGCCCCCCGAGGCGCTCGTCGAAATCTCCTCCGACCGGCTCGACGTCGCCGCCGGCCGCGACGCCGGGGCCAGGCTGCTCGGTCTCGTCCCCCGTCCCACCGCCGTCTTCTGCGCCAACGACCTGCTCGCCCTCGGCGTCCTGCAGGCGCTCTACGCGGCCGGGGTGCGGGTGCCGCAGGATGTCGCCATCGTCGGCTACGACGACATCGAGTTCGCCGCCGCCGCTGCCGTACCGCTCACCTCCGTCCGGCAGCCCGCCGTCCGGATGGGTCAGCTCGCGGCGGAGTTGCTGCTGGAGGAGGCGGACGACGACTCCGGCACCCACGAGCACCGGGGCGTGCTGCTCCAGCCCGAACTCGTCGTCCGCGCGTCCAGCGCCTCCGCCCGCTGACGGCGGGCAGCGAAGGACGGGGCCGGACCCCGCCCTTCGGACGCCCGGGTGAGGCTCGCACGTCCAAGCGATTTTCACACTCCTTCGAGGTGAACTGCCGGACCCAAAAACGGGGTTGATCTCCGGGGCGGCCCCGCCTGGGTCATGATCGCTACGAAATGTTGGACACATCCCGGGGCGAAGCCCCCGCACAGACCGCCGAAGAGCCCCGTGGCTGCCTCTTCGCTCTCTCCCAGCCCCCGCTGATGATCTTCCTCACCGTGGTCGGCACCCTGCTGCTCATGGCGGCGCTGCATGATCTCTTCCTGCTGTGAACCGGGGGCGACCCGTGAGCCGGGGACGACCCGTGAACCGGGAACGCCCCGCCGGCCGGAGACGATCCGCGAGCGGACGAGGACGAACGCGTGGACGCCCGGCCCACACGCACACCCACCCGCCCGCCCTCTGGCGCGCAGGAGCCCCGGGGGCCCGTCCCCGGGCCCCCGCTCAGCCCGTCGCTTCCTTGCGCCGGGCCCGGTACGCCGCGACATGGAGGCGGTTGCCGCAGGTGCGGCTGGAGCAGTAGCGGCGGGAGCGGTTGCGCGAGAGGTCGACGAACGCCCGGCCGCAGTCCGGGGCCTCGCAGCGCCGCAGCCGCTCCTGCTCGCCCATGACCACGATGAACGCCAGGGCCATGCCGCAGTCGGCCGCGAGATGGTCGGCGATCGAGGCGCCCGGCGCGAAGTAGTGGATGTGCCAGTCGTACCCGTCGTGATCGGTCAGCTGCGGAGTGGTGCCCGCCGCGGCCACCAGCTGGTTGACGAGATCGGCCGCGACCCGGGCGTCCGTGGCGGCGAAGACCGCCGCGAACTTCGCGCGTACCTCCCACAGCGCCCGCAGGTCCTTCTCGCCGAGCCGGCCGACGTCGCTGACGCGGTGGTGCGCCGCGAAGGCGTACAGCTCCGTGGTGCCCGCGATCCTGTCCGTGGGCCCGCCGACGGGCGATCCGCTCTCCGGGGCGGTGTTCACCAGATCGACCACCGTGTCGAGTGCGATGCGGGTGTCGTGTGGGATCAGCACGCTTTGCTCCCTGGCCTCCGGCGGGCGCCGTGCCCGCAGATGCGGGCAGACTCTACTGGCTCGTTCCGCCCGCGCGGGGGCCGGGACCGGCGGGCGGGCCGCCGTCCATGTCCGCGTACACGCGCCGACGCCGCCACCGCGGTGGGTTCCGCGGTGACGGCGCCGGTTCCTGCCCTATGAGGTTGTCCGCGCGACGCCGTCTCCCCGAGTCGGACGGCGTCCCGCAGTTCGTCGCCTGGCTCAGCTTTCGGCCAGGATGTGTGAGAGCTCGGTGTCGAGGTCGAAGTGACGATGCTCGGTGCCCGGCGGAACCGCGGCGTCGGTCCTCTTCAGGAACGACTCCAGGGCCCGCGCCGGGGCTTCGAGCAGGGCCTCTCCCTCCGGAGAGCTCAGTGCGATACAGACGACGCCTTGGCCGTGACTACGAGATGGCCAGACGCGGACGTCTCCGGTGCCGGTGGGCCGGTGCAGCCCCTCGGCAAGGAGGTCACGGGCGAAAACCCACTCGACCGTCTCCTCCGCTCCGGTGTGGAAGGTGGCGTGCACGGCATAGGGATCGGCCGTGTCATACCGCAGGCCCGCGGGTACAGGCAGTGAGGACTCGCTCGACACAACGAGGCGCAGGTGCAGCTCGCAGCTGACCGTGGTGTTCATAAGCGCCAGGGCCTTTCGCTCAGTGTGCGCTCGGGGATTCGCACGTCGGCGAAATCGACATGCCACCGACGGTGGCGTTGTAAACCCCTCTGACCGTTTTGTGCTTCTTTGAGTCCCCCGTACAGCGGTGTGTAACTTTCCGTCATGCACCCATTCCAGTGACGGAGAGCGGTCGGGTAGGTTGAGTCCCATGAATGCGCAGAGTGACGAACGGGACGGAACCGCGCCGGTCGCGGAACCGGGTTCCGTGGCGGGGGACGTGGCGGAACCGGAGCGTGAGCTGGGCTCCCGGGCGCCGGCGTTCATCAAGGCGTCGAAGCCCCTCCACCTGAGCTGGCAGGTGGGCGTCTTCGCCGTGGGCCTCGCCGTCGTGGCGGCGGGCGTGGCGATGCTGGTGCTGCCCGGACCGGGGTGGCTGGTGATATTCGGCGGCATGGCGATCTGGGCGACCGAGTTCGTCTGGGCGCAGCTCGTGCTCCGCTGGACCCGGCGGAAGGTCACCGAGGCGGCGCAGAAGGCGCTCGATCCCAAGGTGCGGCGTCGCAACATCATTCTCACCGTGGCCGGGCTGGTGATCGTCGCGGCGCTGGTGGGGATCTATCTCTGGAAGTTCGGCCTCAGCCTGCCGTGGAACATAAGCGAGTGAGCGCGGGGTGGTCCAGGGGCACCGCTGACATGCGGTAATGTTTGCGGTGCGCCCGGGCGATTAGCTCAGTGGGAGAGCGCTTCGTTCACACCGAAGAGGTCACTGGTTCGAACCCAGTATCGCCCACCCGGACGGAAGGCCCGAGAAACCGCAAGGTTTCTCGGGCCTTCCGCGTTTCCTGTCGGCGTCATGAGGCCGGGCGCTTCGCGGCGGAGTGGGTTCCGGCCGGTGCCGCCCGCCCCGCCGGCTCCGCGCGGAACCCGGGCCGCCCGGGTGTTCCGGCGCCCCCGGTGAAGCGCTTCGACCGATCCTGTCACAACCGTTGACGTTGTCGTGTCCACTCCATAATTTGTCGGCAAGCGCTTTCTTGAACGATTCAATCTACCGAGGCGGGGGTGCGACCTGCCCGGGATGGGGTGTGTCATGACGTCTTGGCGAAATGCCCGGGGACTGCGTGCGGCAGGCGTGTCCGTGGTGGCGCTGGGGCTTCTCGCCACCGGCTGCGGGGGCGACGGGGGAACGGGAGCCGGCGGCAAGGTGGAGATCCGCTACTCCTGGTGGGGCGGTCAGGAACGGGCCACCCTGATCAACAAGACGATCGCCCTGTTCGAGAAGAAGTACCCGGACATCGAGGTGAAGACCGACTTCCAGGACTACGAGAACTTCTGGAAGAAGTTCAACACGCAGGCCTCGGCGGGCAACGCCCCCGACGTCTTCCAGAACTCCGTCGCCTTCCTGCGCAAGTACGACGACAAGCGGGTGCTGCTCGATCTCAACGCCCAGGTGCGGGCCGGGAACCTCAGCATGGAGCACTTCCGGGCGGGCCTCGACAAGGCCGGCGAGGTCGACGGCAAGCTGGTCGGCGTCCCGGTCGGAGGCAACACCTTCGCGCTGATCTACAACCCCGCCGAGTACGAGAAGATCGGCGTCACCCCCACCGAGGGCTGGACCTGGGACGAGTACGACGCGGCCACCGAGAAGATCAGCAAGGGCGGGCTGCCGGGAGACAGCGGTGGCGGCGGGATCATGTACCTCTACGACCTGGTCCTGCGTCAGCACGGCAAGGCGTTCTTCACCGACGACGCGGAACTCGGCTTCACCGAGGCCGACCTCAAGGACTGGTGGAACAAGAACTACGCCCGCACGAAGGCGGGCATCCTGACCGACCCGAAGAAGATCGAGCAGGCCAAGCCCACCTCCGGGCTGTCGAAGGACCTCTCCGCCGGGGAGTTCACCTGGGACAACTTCCTGGTCCGCTACACCTCCGAGACCAAGGCTCCGCTCGCCCTCGCGCCCGTACCCACCACCGACGGCAAGCGCACCGGGCAGTACATCTCCTCACTGATGCTCAGCGGGTCCGCCCGCACCAAGCATCCGAAGGAGGTGGCCACCTTCATCGACTTCATGGTCCACGACCCCGAGGTCGGCAAGATCATGGGCTACGACCGGGGCGTCCTCGCCACCGAGGAGCAGTTCGACGCCTACGAGCCCACCGGGGTCTCCGCCCAGATCGCCGCCTACGAGAAGCAGATCGCCGACAACGTCGAGCCGATCACCCCGCATCCGGCGGGCGCCGACATCGTCGAAGCCGCCTTCCTGCGCATCGCCGCCGACGTGTTCCTCGGCAAGACCTCGGTGGACGACGGCACGAAGCAGTTCTTCTCCGAGGCGAAGACGGCACTCGGCTCCTGAGAGGAACGGCGATGACCGACACCCAGGCGGCCCCCGCGCCGTCGCCGCCCGAGGAGCGCCCCGCGCCCCGCAAGGCCCCCGCCGCCTCCGGGCGGCGGCGGGCCCGCGGTGAGAACCTCGCCGGCTACCTGTTCATGTCCCCGTGGATCGTCGGCTTCCTGCTGCTGACCGCGGGCCCCATGCTCGCCTCGCTCTATCTGGCGTTCACCGACTACAACCTCTTCGACAGCCCCCGGTGGGTCGGGTTCGAGAACTTCACCGAGATGTTCTCCGACCCCCGCTGGCGCAAGTCCGTCCAAGTCACGACCTCGTACGTCCTGGTGGGCACCCCGCTCAAGCTGGCGGCGGCGCTCGGCGTGGCCCTGCTGCTCAACAAGCCGCGGCGCGGCCAGGGTTTCTACCGGGCCGCGTTCTACGCCCCCTCGCTCGTCGGCGCGAGCGTCTCCATCGCCATCGTGTGGCGCGCGCTCTTCTCGGACGACGCCGTCGTGGACCGTTCCCTCCAGGTCTTCGGCGTGCACGTCGGCGGCTGGATCGGCGACCCGGACATGGTGATCTACGCCCTGGTGGCGCTCACCGTCTGGCAGTTCGGTGCGCCCATGGTCATCTTCCTGGCAGGCCTCCAGCAGGTGCCGCGCGAGCTGTACGAGGCGGCGCAGGTGGACGGCGCGAGCGCCTGGCGGCGGTTCCGCTCGATCACCCTGCCGATGATCTCCCCGGTGCTCTTCTTCAACCTGCTGCTGGAGACCATCCACTCCTTCCAGATCTTCGCCTCGGCCTACGTCGTCACCAACAGCAAGTGCGGTCCGGCCGACGCCGGGCTCGTCTACACCTGCTACCTGTACGAACAGGGCTGGACCAACCTCCGGATGGGTTACGCCTCCGCCATGGCCTGGATGCTGCTCATCTCGGTCGGCCTGGTCACGGCCGTGCTGTTCTGGTCCCAGCGGCGCTGGGTCCACTACGAGGAGGACATCCGATGAGCGCGCTCATCCACCCGGCGCGGCGCCGGCCGACGCGCTCGGTGCTCTGGCACGTCGGCGCGCTCCTGGTCCTCGCGCTGGTGCTCTACCCGCTCTTCTGGGTGATCGGCAGCTCGCTGAAGCCCAACGAGGACATCGTCGGCGGGCTCGAACTCTTCCCCACTCAACCGGTGTTCGATCACTACCGGAAGCTGACGGACGGCATCGCCGACATCCCCGTCTCGACCTTCTTCGTCAACTCGCTGGTGCTGGCGTTCGGTTCGGTGGCAGGAGTGCTGTTCTCCTGCTCGCTCGCGGCCTACGCCTTCGCCCGGATCGACTTCCGGGGCCGCAACCTGCTCTTCTCGCTGATGATCGGCACCCTTCTGCTGCCGTACCACGTACTGATCATTCCGCAGTACGTTCTCTTCCAGAAGATGGAACTCATCAACACCTATGTGCCGCTGCTGCTCGGGAAGTACCTGGCGACCGACGCGTTCTTCGTCTTCCTGATGATGCAGTTCATGCGGAACCTGCCCCGCGAACTCGACGAGGCGGCCCGGCTCGACGGCTGCGGGCACCCCCGGATCTACTGGCACATCATGCTGCCGCTCTCCCGGCCCGCCCTGATCACCAGCTCGATCTTCACGTTCATCTGGTCCTGGAA
This sequence comes from Streptomyces sp. NBC_01335, assembly GCF_035953295.1. Classification (GTDB taxonomy): domain Bacteria; phylum Actinomycetota; class Actinomycetes; order Streptomycetales; family Streptomycetaceae; genus Streptomyces. The sequence goes on along the minus strand of NZ_CP108370.1, from coordinate 1,256,380 downwards.
CGACTTCCTCGGCCCGCTCCTCTACCTCAACGAGCCGGACAAGTACCCCGTCTCCATGGGGCTGAAGATGTTCATCGACCAGGACAGCGCGGCGGACTACGGCGGGATGGTCGCCATGTCGGTCCTCGCCCTGCTGCCCGTACTCGCCTTCTTCCTCGCCTTCCAGCGGTACCTGGTCGAAGGCGCGGCCACCTCCGGGCTGAAGGGCTGACCGGGCCATGAGCGCACCCACCACCACCCGCGTCCGCGCGCACACCCGGCGTGCCGCCGTGCGCCGCCGCACCGAACGGCTCGCCCGCTTCGCGCTCTTCGCCGAATGCCTGCTCACCGGGGTCTGGATCACTCTCGCCGCACTGCCCCTGGTCACCCTCGTACCGGCGTTCGCGGCGGGCTGCGCCCACCTGCGGAGGCAGACCGGGGGCAGGCGCGGCGGGCTCCGGGAGTTCGCCGGCGATCTGCGGGAGGCGGCACGCACCGGCCTGCTGGTCTCCCCGCTGACCGGGGCGGCCCTCGCCCTGCTCGCCCTCGACTGGCGGATCGCCCGGTCCGGACAGCTGCCCGGCGGCAGGCTCCTCGCGGCGGTCAGCGTCCTCGGCGCCCTCGCCCTGGCCGTCGCGGCGCTCCGTACGGCCGCCGCCTGGCGGCCCGGCGCCCGCTGGGCACCGCTGCTGCGCGGCGCGGTCCGCCGTACCGCGACCGACCCCGTCGGCTCGCTGCTCCTCGTCGGCGGGTTCGCGGCCGTCGCCCTCACCGCCTGGCAGCTGCCCCCGCTCGCCCTGCCCGCCCTGGGCGCACTCGCCGCCGCGGCGGTCGTCACCGACCGCCGCCGCTGACCCCCCGTCCACCCCCGGGGCGCGGAGCGTGCCCCGGGGCGGTCCGGCCTGCCCGTTCCACGCCGGCGCAAGCGCGCACGAACCGAGTCCCCCCCGGAGAACTGGAGTCGTGATGTCCCCGATCCCCCGTCGCACCATGCTCAAGGCCGCAGCCGTCGTCGGTGCCGCCACCTCACTGTCCTCGACCGCGCTCACCGGCGCGCCACGGGCCGAAGCGGTCACGCCCGCCGCCGGGGAGAGTGGGGAACCGGTCGAGATCGGCTGGCTGGAGGAGGGCGGGCTCGGCGCGGCCCCCGGCACGACGTTCGGGGTGCCCTGGCCGAAGGGGCGGTACCCGGCCGACCAGAAGTTCGCGCTCGCCACCGCGGAGGGCAAGGGCGTCCCCGTGCAGAGCTGGACCACCGCCACCTGGCCGGACGGCTCCCTCAAGTGGAGCGCCCACGCCGTCGGGCCGGAGGCGGCCGGTGCCAGGAAGTTCGCCCTCACCGCCGGTGAACCCACCGCTCCCGGGGTGAAGGTCACCGTCAGCGGCTCCGGCTCGGCGATCACCGTCTCGACCGGGGTCGTCACCGCGAAGATCGGGAAGACCGGTTCCTCGCTCGTGAAGTCGCTGGTGCGCGGCGGCACCGAGATCGCCAAGGACGGCAGGCTGGTCCTGATCCGCCAGGGCGAGATCGAGGACGGCGACCAGGGCAGGGAGACGTACGAACGCTTCGAGAGCGCCATCGCCTCGGCCGAGGTCGAACAGGCGGGCCCGCTGCGCGCCGTCGTGCGCGTCGACGGCAAGCACCGTCGCGGCTCGCGCTCCTGGATGCCGTTCTCCGTCCGGTTCTACTTCCACGCCGGCGCCGAGTCGTTCCGCATGGTCCACACCATCACCTTCGACGGCACCCAGGAACCCGGAAAGGCCAGTGGCGACTTCGTCCGGGGCCTGGGCGTCCGCTTCACCGTCCCGATGCGCGACGAGACCTACGACCGCCACGTCCGGCTCGGGGGCGAGGGCACCGGCATGCTCCGCGAGGCCGTCAAGGGCATCACCGGCCTGCGCCGCGACCCCGGAGCCGCCGTCCGGTCCGCCCAGTTCGAGGGGGTACGCCTTCCCGACCCCGCCACCTGGGACCAGCGGGTCACCAGTCGCCTGCCTCTCATCCCCACCTGGGGGGACTACACCCTCGGCCAGCTCTCCGCGGACGGGTTCTCGCTGCGCAAGCGGACCGCGAAGGGGCACGGCTGGATCGCGGCGGGCGGCGGACGCCGCGCCTCCGGCTTCGGCTACGTGGGCGGCGTGAGCGGCGGACTCGCCTTCGGGCTGCGGGACTTCTGGGAGAAGTTCCCCGCCCAGCTCGACATCAGGGGCGCCGACACGGACGAGGCCGAGGTGACCGTCTGGCTCTGGTCGCCCGAGGCCGAACCCATGGACCTGCGCTTCTACCACGACGGCCTCGGCATGGACACGTACAAAGAGCAGCTGGACGGGCTGGAGATCACCTACGAGGACTACGAACCCGGCTTCGGAACCCCGTACGGCATCGCCCGCACCAGCGAACTCGTCTTCTGGGTCCACGACTCCACCCCAGGCGCCGAGGCGCTGGCCCGCCAGACCGCCGCCGTCCGCACCCTCCCGCAGCTCGTCGCCCCGCCCTCCCAGCTCATCGGCGCGGGCGTCTTCGGCGGGCTCTTCGCCGAGCCGGACCGTTCCACCCCGGCGAAGGCGAGGATCGAGGACCACCTCGACTTCCTCTTCTCGTACTACCGGGACCAGGTCGAGATGCGGCGCTGGTACGGCTTCTGGGACTACGGCGACGTCATGCACACGTACGACCCGTCCCGGCACCAGTGGCGGTACGACATCGGCGGCTACGCCTGGGACAACTCCGAGCTCTCCACCGACCTCTGGCTCTGGTACGCCTATCTGCGCTCCGGCCGTGCCGACATCTTCCGCTTCGCCGAGACGATGACCCGCCACACCGGCGAGGTCGACGTCTACCACCTCGGCAAGTGGGCGGGACTCGGCACCCGCCACGGCGTCCAGCACTACGCGGACAGCGCCAAGCAACAGCGCATCGCCAACACCACCTACCGCCGCTTCTACTACTTCCTCACCGCCGACGAACGGGTCGGCGACCTGATGCGCGCCAACGTCGACTCCGACGAGACCTTCCTGGCGCTCGACCCGCAGCGCAAGGTCCGCACCGACGTGTACACCCCCGACCGGCACGCGCTCTCCATCGGTTTCGGCACCGACTGGAGCGGGCTCGTCTCCGCCTGGCTCACCGAGTGGGAGCGCGGCGGCCCGCAGGCGGCGAAGGCCAAGGACCGGGTCCTCGGCACCATGGAGACGATCGCCGCACAGCCCAACGGCTTCGTCCAGGGCAGCGGACTGTACGACCTCGACACCGGCCGGTTCGCGATCGCCGCGCAGCCCGTCGTGAGCGTCTCCCACCTGTCGGGCGTCTTCGGGCTGAACGAACTCTGCGCCGAACTCGTCGCCCTCGTCGACATGCCGGCGTTCGAGCGGGCCTACCTCGACTACTGCCGGTACTTCAACGCCACCAAGGCGGAACAGGCCGCCCGCTACGGCTCCGACTTCGGCAGCATCAGCCTTTTCCAGGGCCACTCCCGCATGGACGCCTACGCCGCCGTGCGGACCGGTGACGCCAAGTTCGCCGCCCGTGCCTGGGAGAAGTTCTTCAACGGTGACGGATACAAGGAGTCCGCGCCCTGGAAGACCGAGGAGGTGACCGGGCCCCTCGCCACCGTCGCGGGCACCGAGGCCGCCTGGGTCTCCACCAACGACACCGCCCTCTACGGGCTCGCCGCCATCGAGAACCTGGCCCTCGTCGGCGACCGCATGCCCGGCTGACCGTCCGCACTGCCCCCTGCCCTGCCCTGTCCTGTCGTGCCCGCCCCGAGCCCGGGGCGGGCACGACAGGGCCCCTCACCCCATCCGGCCCAGGGCCTCCCTCACCCGCCGGGCGTCCCGCAGCCGCTTCTCGTACGTCGCGCCCACCGCGAGCAGCAGCACCCCGGCCGCCGCCGGCACCAGCCACCTCGGCAGCGCTCCCACCACCTGCACCACGTACGGGGCGAGCTCGTGCAGGCCGAGCAGGGCCACCACCCCGCCGCCGAGGAGCAGCGGGGCCTGGAGGCGGGCCCGGGCGCCGGCCAGCGTGACCGCGAGGGCCGCGAGCCCCAGCAGCAGCGGGCGCGTCCACCCCGGGTCGCCCCAGGCCGCCAGCAGGCTCGGCACCAGCGTGACCGTGAGCCCCGCGCCGTACGCCGTCCAGGAGGAGACCTCGTGGCCCGGGGTGGCACGGCGGCGTCGCAGCACCCCCACCACCAGGGCCGGGACCGTCACCGGCAGGGTGTACGCCTCCGGGGCGGTGACCTCCGACGCCGCCAGCCGCACCCAGGACGCCAGCACGAAGAGCACCAGCGCCAGGGCGCCCGCCACCTTCCGACGCTCCGGCCGCACGGCCGTACCGGCGGCCAGCACCCCGGACAGCCCGAGCACCAGGGCGAGCCACGCGGGGTCCGTGATCGCCAGGCCGACCGCCACCAGCGCGCCGAAGGCCCCGGTCAGCTCCACCGGCACCGACACCGGCCGACGCCGGAGCACCCCGCCGAGCAGTGCCGTGACCGCCGGGCCGACCAGCAGCAGCGGCGCCCCGTGCGAGGCGGAGAGCCCCAGCGACCCGGCGGCGGCGGCGGTCAGCGCGATCCCGCCGAGGACCGCGGTGCAGGCGGCCACCGAGCGCGCCGAACGCTCCGGCAGCCGGAGGGCCGCCGCGGCGAACAGCACCGTCAGGGCCGCCACCACGGCGTACGTCCCCGCCTGGGAGGACAGCGACAGCGCCGCCACGCTCACCGTGCCCGCCAGCGCGCAGCCGAGCGCGGCCGGACCGGCGGCGGACCGGGCCGGGCCCCGGGAGAAGCGCACCAGCAGCTCCAGCGCCCCCGCGACCAGCAGGGTCTCCAGCACCGCCCCGGCGGCGTACGGGACGTCAGCGACCGCCGCCGCGACCAGCACCGCGCAGGCGGCCGTCGCCGGGACGGCCACCGGGGCCGCGCCCCGCCACCACGTCCAGACCGTCCGCGTCCGCACGGCGGCGAGGCCCTCCGTGCCCTCCGCGCCCTCCTCCCCGACGGGCCGCACGACCCACCGGTGGGCCGTCGCCCCCAGGGCGGCCACCACCGCCAGGGCCACCGGCGCGGCCATCGTCCACGACGGGGGAACCGGCCCGCCGAGCGCGTCCCGCAACCCCTGCGGAGCGCCCGCCCACACCCGCGTACCCGCCGACAGCGGGCCCACCAGGACCGCGGCCACCCAGGGCACCGCCCAGAGCAGCGCCCCGGCGACCACGGTCGCCACCGCCGCGTCCACACCCCGCCCGGCCGCCCCCGCCGACAGCGGCCGGCCCACCGGCGGGCGCGCCACCGACAGCCGGGCCGCCACCAGGAGAGCGATCCCCGCGAGCAGATACGCCACGACGGCCCACTCCGACGGCAGCGCCGCCCGCACCACCCCGCCGGCGCCCGCCACTGCGGCGAGACCGCCGACGAGTCCGCAGGCCGTCGCGAGGCCGGCCGGCACCCGGCGCACGGCGAGCAGCGCGGCGGCCCCCGCGAGCACCAGCAACGTCCCCGGGGCGATCGCCGCGACCGGGCCCCCGCTCATCAGCGACCGGGCCAGGGCCAGCAGCAGCGCGCCCGACCCGGTGACCGCGAGGCAGACCAGCGCGGTGATCCGCACCCCGGACCGGGCCGCCCGGACCGCGAGCACCCCGTCCAGCACCGCCGTGACCAGCAGCGCCCACCCGAAGGCGAGGGCCGGAGCGCCGGCGGCCACGCAGCCCAGCACCAGCGGCAGCTGACCCGCCACCACCGCCGCCGGAACCGGCAGCACCGGCCGGCCCGGCGTCAGGCCGTACCCCGCCCAGAGCGCGGCGAGCGCGGCCGAGGCCACGGCGGCGAACGCCGCGCCGTCGGTGCCGGGGAGCGCCACCGCGTGGAGGGCGTAGGCGTCCAGGAGCGTCAGGACGAGCCCGAAGGCGCCCAGCGCCTCCGCCGTGGACCGCAGCCCGCCCTGCCGCAGCAGGACCGGGGCGACGAGGGCGGCGGCCGTCACGGTGGCCAGCACCGCCGAACGGCCGCCGATGCCCATCGAGCCCCAGCTGAACAGCGTGAACGCGATGGCGGCGACCGCGAGCAGCAGCCCGCCGAGGGTGAGGAGCACGTTCTGCGCGCCGCGCCCGGACGGGGTCCCCGCCGGGACGCGCGGGCCGGACGCCGGCGGCGGGGAAGCGAAGGCCGTGTGCGCGCGGGCGGAGCCGGAGCCGGCCGAGGCACGCACCGCCTCGACCAGCCAGGCTCGGCGCTGGAGCAACTGCACCCGGCGGGCGTCCAGTCGGGCGAGTTCGCGGTCGAGGAGCGCCAATTCCTCGGCGGGCGGCGGGACATGTTCCATGCCCGGAGTGTCGGGCCCGGACCGGGGCGCGTACATGTGTTCAGGTACTCACTTCCGGGAGTGAGTACCCGGGACGACCGCCCCCGGAGCGCGCCAGACTGGCTCCATGAACCCGAACCACTACCGGTTCACCAGCCTGTGGGACCTCCCCGCGCCGCCCGCCGCCGTCCTCGCGGTGCTGGAGCGGGGCGAGGAGTACCCGTGCTGGTGGCCGCAGGTCCGCGAGGTGGCCCAGGTGGACGCGACCACGGGACGGGCGCGCTTCCGCTCCGTCCTGCCGTACGACCTGGTCGTCACCGTCGAGCAGGGCCGGCACGATCCGGAGGCCGGAGTCCTCGAAGTGTCCATGCGGGGTGATCTGGAGGGCTGGGCCCGCTGGACCGTCACCGGCCTCGGCGACGGCAGCCGCGTGCGGTACGACCAGGAAGTCGAGGTCCGCAAGCGGCTGATGCGGCTGCTGGCACCCGTCGCCCGGCCCGTCTTCCGGGCCAACCACGCCCTGATGATGCGCTCCGCCAGGCGCGGGCTGACCGCCCGGCTCGACGGTCTCTGAGGGCTCGGCGCGACGGTCGTTGACGGCCCGGCTCGACGGTCTTTGACGGCCCGGCGCGGGGCGGGGCGGCGGCGCTTCGGGACGCGGCTTGAACGAAGCCCGCCGAGCACTGTATTGTTCAACCCGTTCCCGGGCGATTAGCTCAGTGGGAGAGCGCTTCGTTCACACCGAAGAGGTCACTGGTTCGAAACCAGTATTGCCCACCGGGAAAAGCCGGTCCGTCAGCAATGACGGACCGGCTTTCACGCGTTCCGGCCCGTACCGGGAGGCGGGGCCGGCCGTTCACGCCGCGGCGGCCACCTCCGGGCGCGGACGCAGCGGCCACGCGGGGTCGACCCGCTCCGGGGTGCCGCTCCGCGCGAACCACGCCTCCAGCCCCCGCGCCTGCGCCGCGTGCCAGGCCACCTGGAGCGTGTGCAGCTCCGCCGGGCTCAGCCGCTCCAGCCGCGAGGTGAACCGCCGGCCCACGGCGCGTACCAGCTCCATCGAGGCCGCGGCGTCCGCCGCCGCGTCGTGAGCCCCGTCCAGGACCACCCCGTACAGCTCGCAGAGGTCGGTCAGGGTGCGGCGGCCCTTGCGGTAGCGGTCCAGGTGCTTGTCGAGCACCCGGGGATCGACCACGCACAGCGGCACGTGCTCCAGATAGTGCGTGAGCGAGGACGCCCGGTGCCGCTTCAGTTCGCGGTCCAGCAGCGTCAGGTCGAAGGGCGCGTTCATCACGACCAGCGGACGGCCGGTCGCGCACTGCTCGGCGAGCGAGCGCGCGATCTCCTCCACCACCGGAGCCGGCCACCGGCCGTTGCGCTGCAGATGGTCGTCGGTCAGGCCGTGGATCCCGGTGGCCCCGGGCGGCACCGGTATCCCCGGATTGATCAGCCAGCGGGTCACCCGGGCCCGCCCGCCGGCGGTGTCCTGGACGACCAGGGCGGCCGAGACTATCCGGTCCTCCTCGACGTCGACCCCCGTCGTCTCCGTGTCAAATGCGGCCAACGGCCCCTCGAACCAGTGCATCATCCCCGAACTCCTCGCACCCGCACGGCAGATGGCGTGATTCCCCTGCCCGATATCGGTGATACCCGCAGTGTTTGCCTGATACGCCGTTTGCGGGCCGTCTCCTTCGGTGACAACACTTCTGACGGGAAAGGGAGTTGACCGGTGTCCGTTCGCGGTGCCGGTCGCGGCGCCGGTCCCCGTCGGAGTTGAAGCACGCCCACGACCGGAGAACTGCACAGCCCGGAAGGCATACGGAGCCATGGCGCTCGCGCAGCCCGACCCGGGGAGCACCGCACCTGCCGCGGACCGCGAGAGAGGTCTGCCGGCCGGGCGGACCGCCCCCCTGCGGGGCACCCTCGCCACCACCGCCTGCATGGAGACCCTTCAGGTGGGGTATCTCCACGCCGTGGCGGCAGCGGCCGGCTGCTCCCTCTCGCAGCCGTTTCCCGACAACGGCGTCGACTGGCACCTCAGCCACGGCGCCCCGGCCCACACCGTCGACGACGAAGTGACCGTCAAGGTGCAGCTCAAGAGCACCTACCAGCTCCCGCCGCACCCCCAGGGCGGGACCTTCCCGTTCACCCTCGACAACGCCCACCTCGTGAAACTCGCCCGGACCCCCGTGTCCGTGCACCGGATCCTGGTCGTGATGATCGTGCCGCGCGCCCAGGACGACTGGCTCCGCGCCGGACACGACCGGCTCGACCTGCGGCACTGCTGCTACTGGATCAACCTGGCCGGCCACCCGGTGACCGGCAGGCTCAGGACAACCGTGCGCATCCCGACCTCGCGGATCTTCGACGACCGGGCGGTCTGCGAGATCATGGCCCGGGTCGGGGCGGGAGGGAGACCCTGATGCACCGGTCGATGGACGAACCCGTCGGCGGCGGAGCGGAGCCGGACACCCGGGCCCATCCGGCCGAGATCCCGGAGGTGCGGCTCCTCCGGGAGGCGGGGGAGGCGCGGGAAGCCCCGGACCGGGGCGTGTCCGGCGCCCTGCCGGACCCGTCCGCCGTGGACCCCGCGGTCCTCGGGGTGCTCCTCGCCCGCCACGGCTGGTGCCTGCGCGGCGGTGCCGCCGGGCGCTACACCCGGTGGACCCCGCCCGGCCCGGCCGGCGGGCCCGCCAGCCTGCTGGTGCCCGCCACCGCCGCGTTCCCCGACAGCGAGGAGCTGCTCGCGGAAGCGGTCGCGGCCCTCGCCCGCAGCGCCGAACCCTCCGCCCGGGACGTCCTCGTCGCCCTCGCCGTGCCCAGCGACGAGGTCCGATGGCGGCGCGAGGTCCCCGAGGGGGCGGTGGCCGCCGCCGGGGCCGCCGGAGCGGCGGGCTGGGGCGAGGCGGAGGCGCTGCGCTCGGCGGCCCTGCGCGTCCTGCTGGCCGGATCCCTCGCCGTACGCGGCCCCGCCGGCCACCACGGGGCCCGCCACCGCAGACGGGCCCGGGCCGCCCTGGACGACGTACTGATCGGCCCGGCCCCGGGCGGGCGCCGGCTCACCGCCTTCCTCCCCGTCACGTCCGGCCGCGCCGTCGCGGGCCGGCTCTACCGGGCGCTGCACGCCGCCCGCGAGGCCGTCGACTACCAGCGGGCCACCGGCCGCATGGAGGCCTTCGACGCCGCCGTCCCCGCCGGTGTCAGCCGCGAGCTGACCGAGGCCTTGGTCGCCCTGGTCCGCGGCTCGGAGGGGGCCAGGATCACCGTCGACTGGGCGCCCGCCCGCGGTGCGCCCGACGACTGCCCGGCCCGCCCCGAACCCGTCGACTTCTCCCCGGGCGACCTCCCCGCGCTCCGCCTGGCCGGCACCCGCTACCGCCAGGAGGAGCCCTCCTTCCCGGTCCGGATCACCGGAGCCGTCGTCCGGATGCGCCGCTCCGGGCCGCGCGGCCCCGGGACCGTACGGCTGCGCGTCCTCGCGGGGGCCGAGGTGGCGCACGTACGGGTCGAACTGGACGAGGAGGCGTACCGCATCGCCGGCCACGCCCACCTCGTCGGGCTCCCGCTGCGGGTGGAGGGGGTGCTGGAGAGCCGGGGCGGTTTCCGGCGCCTGACCGGCGCCACCCAGGTCGCGCCGGTCCAGGTCGACGAGGCGGAGCGCGACCGGCTGATGAAGGCGCTCCAGGAGAACCTGGACTGGTTCGAGGAGGCGTGCGCGGGCGACGAGGGGTAGCCCGCCGCTCTCTCCCGCGGGGACGCCGTCGTCCGCGGGAGAAGAACGCAATGTGAATTAGGCTGCCCGGCTCGGTACGATCCCTGGAGCACGCGCAAGCAATGCGGTGCGCCCCCTGAGTCAGGAGAGACCGGTGTCAGACGTCCGTGTGATCATCCATCGCGATTCCGAGCGGGAAGAGCACGTGGTGACGACGGGCACGACGGCCGCGGAGCTCTTCCCCGGACAGCGCTCGGTCGTCGCCGCCCGCGTCGACGGCGAGCTGCGCGACCTCGCCCACGTCCTCCGGGACGGCGAGAGCGTCGAGCCCGTGGAGATCTCCTCCGAGGACGGTCTCAACATCCTGCGCCACTCCACCGCGCACGTGATGGCCCAGGCCGTGCAGGAGCTCTTCCCGGAGGCCAAGCTCGGCATCGGCCCGCCGGTCAAGGACGGCTTCTACTACGACTTCGACGTCGAGAAGCCGTTCACGCCCGAGGATCTCAAGGCCATCGAGAAGAAGATGCAGGAGATCCAGAAGCGTGGCCAGCGCTTCTCCCGCCGCGTCGTCACCGACGAGGCCGCCCGCGAGGAGCTGGCCGCCGAGCCGTACAAGCTGGAGCTCATCGGCATCAAGGGCTCGGCCTCGTCCGACGACGGCGCCGACGTCGAGGTGGGCGGCGGCGAGCTGACCATCTACGACAACCTGGACGCCAAGACCGGCGACCTGTGCTGGAAGGACCTCTGCCGCGGTCCGCACCTGCCGACCACCCGGTTCATCCCGGCGTTCAAGCTGATGCGCAACGCCGCCGCGTACTGGCGCGGCAGCGAGAAGAACCCGATGCTCCAGCGCATCTACGGCACCGCGTGGCCCACCAAGGAAGAGCTCAAGGCGCACCTGGAGTTCCTGGAGGAGGCCGCCAAGCGCGACCACCGCAAGCTCGGCAACGAGCTGGACCTCTTCTCCTTCCCCGACGAGATCGGCCCCGGTCTCGCGGTCTTCCACCCCAAGGGCGGCATCATCCGCCGGGCCATGGAGGACTACTCGCGGCGCCGCCACGAGGAGGAGGGCTACGAGTTCGTCTACAGCCCGCACGCCACCAAGGGCAAGCTCTTCGAGAAGTCCGGCCACCTGGACTGGTACGCCGACGGCATGTACCCCCCCATGCAGCTCGACGACGGGGTGGACTACTACCTCAAGCCGATGAACTGCCCGATGCACAACCTGATCTTCGACGCGCGCGGCCGTTCCTACCGTGAACTCCCGCTCCGCCTCTTCGAGTTCGGCACGGTCTACCGGTACGAGAAGTCCGGCGTGGTGCACGGCCTGACCCGCTCGCGCGGCTTCACCCAGGACGACGCGCACATCTACTGCACCAAGGAGCAGATGGCCGAGGAGCTGGACCGCACGCTCACCTTCGTGCTGAACCTGCTCCGCGACTACGGCCTGACCGACTTCTACCTGGAGCTCTCCACCAAGGACCCGGAGAAGTTCGTCGGCTCGGACGAGATCTGGGAAGAGGCCACCGAGACGCTGCGCCAGGTCGCCGAGAAGCAGGGCCTGCCCCTGGTCCCGGACCCGGGCGGCGCCGCCTTCTACGGCCCGAAGATCTCCGTCCAGTGCAAGGACGCCATCGGCCGCACCTGGCAGATGTCGACCGTGCAGCTCGACTTCAACCTGCCGGAGCGCTTCGACCTGGAGTACACCGGCCCGGACGGCACCAAGCAGCGCCCGGTCATGATCCACCGCGCCCTGTTCGGTTCCATCGAGCGCTTCTTCGCGGTGCTCCTGGAGCACTACGCGGGCGCCTTCCCGGTCTGGCTCGCGCCCGTCCAGGCGGTCGGCATCCCGATCGGCGACGCCCACATCCCGTACCTCCAGGAGTTCGCCGCCACGGCGCGCAAGCAGGGGCTGCGGGTCGAGGTGGACGCCTCCTCCGACCGGATGCAGAAGAAGATCCGCAACCAGCAGAAGGCCAAGGTCCCCTTCATGATCATCGCGGGCGACGAGGACATGGCCAACGGCGCCGTCTCCTTCCGCTACCGCGACGGGTCGCAGGAGAACGGCATCCCGGTCGAAGAGGCCATCGCCAAGATCGCCAAGGCCGTCGAGGACCGCGTCCAGGTCTGATCCCGGCACGACACGAGTACGGCCCCCGGCGCGGCGTCAGCCGACCGGGGGCCGTTCCTCGTCCTCCCGCCGGAACACCTGGAGCAGCCACGACGAGAAGGAGCCCGTCACCGCCCCCAGCAGGGCCAGACCGCAGACCATCAGCCCCGTCGCGACGATCCGGCCCTCCGGGGTGACCGGCACCGCGTCGCCGTACCCCACCGTCGTCAGGGTCGCGCAGGCCCACCAGGCCGCGTCGCCGAACGTGACGATGCTGGCGCCCGGCGCCGTGTGCTCCACGTGGTAGACGGTGAGCGCGGCGGAGAGGCCGAGCAGGATCGAGGAGAGCCCGGCGTACGACATCACGCGGGCGTACAGGTTCAGCCGCGGCTCGGCCCGGCGCTGCTGGACCGCCGTGTACACCTTCACCACGCGCAACGGCCGCAGCAGCGGCATCACCAGCACCAGGGTGTCCAGCCAGTGCGACCGCACGAAGCGGTGACCCTGTCCGCTGAGCCACAGGCGTACGACGTAGTCCACGACGAAGAGCGCCCAGGTCCCGTAGACCAGCCCCAGCCCCACGTCCGGCCACGGGGCGCGGTCCCGGCCGGCCAGTACGTGGATCGCGTACCCCGCGAGGAAGACCAGCGAGGCGACCGCCAGGGGCACCTCCGCACGCGCCTCCCATCGGCCGAGCCGGGTCGGCGGGCGGGCGGCGGCGGAGCGGTCGCCCGTGGGGGACGGGCGGTCGCTCGGAGGGTCGGGGCGGTCGCTCATGGCCGCAAGCATCCCGCCGCCGCCCGGGGCCGGGCCCCGGCGACACGCAAGCCGGGGGTGACGCCATATGCTGAACCGCATGACGAGTGAGCCCGAGCAGCAGATCGGAGTGGGGACGCCCGACGCGTTCCAGCGCCTGTGGACCCCCCACCGGATGGCCTACATCCAGGGTGAGAACAAACCGAGCGGTCCCGGCGCCGACGACGGCTGTCCGTTCTGTACGATCCCGTCCAAATCGGACGTGGACGGGCTCATCGTGGCACGCGGCGAACACGTCTACGCGGTGCTCAACCTCTACCCGTACACCGGTGGCCACCTCATGGTCGTGCCGTACCGGCACGTCGCCGACTACACGGAGCTCGACGGCCCGGAGACGCTCGAACTCGCCGACTTCACCAAGAGGGCGATGGTCGCGCTCCGCGCGGCCTCCGGGGCGCACGGCTTCAACATCGGCATGAACCAGGGCGCCGTCGCCGGCGCCGGCATCGCCGCGCACCTGCACCAGCACCTCGTACCGCGCTGGGGCGGCGACACCAACTTCATGCCCGTGGTGGGCCACACCAAGGTGCTCCCGCAGCTCCTCGGCGACACCCGCGCGCTGCTGGCCGACGCCTGGCCCGCCGCCTGACGGACCGCGCACGGAGAGCAGGGGCGCCCCCGGCCGGGGGCGCCCCTGCTCTCCGTGCACGCAGGGCTCAGGCGTCGTAGGAGTCGGCCTTCTTCGGCGCCGCGTCCTGGACCGCACCGCTCAGCGACATCGAGCGGCTGCTGAAGCGCTCCGTGTCCACGCCGTTCTCCTTCAGAACCCGCAGCGCCGCCGAGTGGACCACCCGCAGCACCGGGGTGGCGGCCCGCAGCGCGTCGTCCGCCATGAAGCGGTGGTTCCACGGCTGCGAGGCCCAGGCGTGCCGCATCCCGAACGGCTCCGGCAGGCTGATCTTGCCGCCGAGGTAGTCCAGCAGCGGCGGGTACCAGGTCAGCGGGGCGCGCAGCGCGAGGCGGACCACCTCCTCCGGCTCGACCAGCGGCAGGTTGATCTTGCGGGTCTCCCAGAAGCGGACCGTCTTGTTGACCGTCTTCGTCTTCGCCGCCGGCTTCGAGAAGAAGAGCGAGTGGACCGGACCCAGCGCGTGCCCGGTGACCTCGATGCGCAGCGTCTCGTGCAGCACCGTCACCGTGATCATCATGGTCAGTACCAACTGGCCGTCCCAGAGCGTGAACTGCACGCCCAGGTAGTGCCGGGCGCCGCTGCCGAACTGCTGGTGGTTGCAGATGCGCTGTATCTCGTGCGGCTTGACCTGGAAGGTCGCCACGTCCTCACCGGCGGGCCGGGAGACCGAGTCCGCGTTCTCGCCCACCGGGGAGACGATCCAGTGCTTCACCGAAGGCTTCGGGAAACCACCGCTGTTCAGCGGGCCGCGTTCCAGCATCTGCAACTGGTCGTGGATCGCCCGGATCACGTCCCAGCTGCGGAACTGGTGGAATTCCTTGGTGGGATCGGCCGAGACCAGCTCCTCCGCCAACTGCCAGCTGCCCCAACGGGTTCCCATACCGAGAATGCCCTTGGGGCCCGCGTAGAAGACCGAGTTCGACTGCTGCTCCGCAGCGAGCTTCTCCAGCGACTGGCGCAGCGCCTCACGCGCGGTCTCGTTCGGGTTCTTCGGCACCGCGTCCGGGATCTTGGCGCTGATCCCGCCGCCCGAGAGCAACCCCTCCCAGCGGGCCCGCATGTCCTTCGCCGACGTCTCCGCGATCCGCTTCGCGATGAGCCAGCCGACCACCGGGGCGACGATCGCCCCGCGCAGATAGAGCCCCAGGAGACCGCCGACCGGCAGCGCGACCAACGCCACCACCGCCAGACCGCCGATGACGACCAGCACGACCGTGCCCAGCGCCTTGAACGCCGTGTCCCTGGACTTGTCGAGGGCGTCCCGCAGCCGGAAGGCGATGATCCACAGCAGCAGTCCGGGCAGGAACAGCACCCCGCACACCAGCGTCACCAGGGTCAGCCGGGTGTCGCGCTCCTTGCGCAGCCGGGACGCCGACAGGCAGTGCTCCACGACGGTCTGCGGGTCCATCCCGAAGGACTGGATCAGCGCGCCGCGCGCCCCGCCCAACGTGCGCTCCTGGACCGCCCGCGAGAAGGCCTCGCCCAGATTGGGCTTGAAGTAGTTGGCCTTGAAGAACTTCGAGGAACCCTCCGACACCGAGGACTTGTGCCACTCGTTGTCCGCCTTGAGGATCTCCTCCACCGGGCTGTCCCGGTACGCCGCCGAGGCCAGGGCGTTCGTCGCCACCGCCCCGGCGCTCGCGCCCTGGATCGGGATCTGCGCTCCGGGAGAAAAGTCGAATCCGTCGCTGGCCACTTGTTCGCCCCCACTCGCCGCATGGTCTGCTCCTGCGGGTGTGCCCAACTACCGTACGCGGCATACCTTCTGAGCTGCGCCCACAGCGTAGCGTCCGAACGCCCCCCACCGCCCGTCACCGCAGCGGCGCCGACGGTGATTGCGACAACGCGCCGTCCGAGCGCCCCCTCGGGACGCGTGGAGAGCGCGGGGCGGGAGCCCTCCGCGACGCGCAGAGAGCGTGGGACGGGTGCCCGTCCGGTGGAGCGGCCGCGTGGTGACTACGATGGGCCAGCCGGTGGCCGAAGGGGTCGCGCGGCCCACCGACCCCTCAGGGAAGGCCATGCTGAACAAGTACGCGCGTGCGTTTTTCACGCGTGTCCTCACGCCGTTCGCCGCTCTGCTGCTCCGCCTCGGGATCAGTCCCGACGCGGTCACCCTGATCGGCACGGCCGGAGTGATGGCCGGTGCGCTCGTCTTCTTCCCGATGGGGGAGTTCTTCTGGGGCACCATCGTCATCACCGTCTTCGTCTTCTCGGACCTGGTCGACGGGAACATGGCACGGCAGGCCGGGATCTCCAGCCGCTGGGGCGCGTTCCTCGACTCGACGCTCGACCGGGTCGCCGACGGCGCCATCTTCGGCGGCTTCGCCCTCTGGTACGCGGGCAACGGCGACAACGACATCCTGTGCGCCGTGGCGATCTTCTGCCTCGCCAGCGGCCAGGTCGTCTCCTACACCAAGGCACGCGGTGAGTCGATCGGCCTGCCCGTCGCCGTCAACGGCCTCGTCGAGCGCGCCGAACGCCTGGTGATCTCGCTGGTCGCCGCCGGCCTCGCCGGACTCCACGGCTTCGGCGTCCCCGGCATCCAGATCCTCCTCCCGATCGCGCTGTGGATCGTCGCGGCGGGCAGCCTGGTGACCCTCGTCCAGCGCGTGGTCACCGTGCGCCGCGAGTCCGCCGAGGCGGACGCGGCAGCCGCCGCCGCGGAAGCGGGCCCGGCGGGTCGGGTGACCGAGGACGGCCGGTGAGCGCACCCGGCACCGACCTCAGGGAACGACTGACCGACGGGCTCTACGGGCTCGGCTGGGGCGCGGTGAAGAAGCTGCCCGAGCCGCTCGCCCGCGCCCTCTTCCGTACCCTCGCCGACCAGGTGTGGAAGCGGCGGGGCAAGAGCGTGCTGCGGCTGGAGTCGAACCTCGCCCGCGTCGTCCCCGACGCCTCCGGGGCCCGGCTCGCCGAACTCTCCCGGGCCGGGATGCGCTCGTACATGCGCTACTGGATGGAGTCCTTCCGGCTGCCCGCCTGGAGCCCGGAGCAGATCAGGGAACGCATCGACGTCACCGACGCCCACCGCCTCACCGAAGGCCTGGACGCCGGACGCGGAGTCGTCCTCGCGCTGCCGCACCTCGGGAACTGGGACCTGGCAGGAGCCTGGGTCACCACCGACCTCAAGGTCCCCTTCACCACGGTCGCCGAACGCCTCAAGCCCGAGACCCTCTACGACCGCTTCGTCGCCTACCGCGAGAGCCTCGGCATGGAGGTGCTTCCGCACAGCGGCGGCGCCGCCTTCGGCACGCTGGCCCGCCGGCTGCGCGCGGGCGGCCTGGTCTGCCTGGTCGCCGACCGGGACCTGTCCGCCTCCGGCGTGGAGGTCGACTTCTTCGGCGCCCGCGCCCGGATGCCCGCCGGCCCCGCCCTGCTCGCCCAGCAGACCGGGGCGCTGCTGCTCCCCGTCACCCTCGGCTTCGACGACACCCCCGTCATGCGGGCCCGGGTCCACCCGCCCGTCGCGGTGCCCGAGGAGGGCACCCGGGCCGAGCGGACCGCCGCCATGACCCAGGCCCTCGCCGACGCCTTCGCCGAAGGCATCGCCGCCCACCCGGAGGACTGGCACATGCTGCAACGGCTCTGGCTCGACGACCTCGACACCGCGGGCGGTACGACCGAGGGGAAGAAGACCCCGTGAAGATCGGCATCGTCTGCCCGTACTCCTGGGACGTCCCCGGCGGTGTCCAGTTCCACATCAGGGACCTCGCCGACCACCTGATCCGGCTCGGCCACGAGGTCTCCGTACTCGCCCCGGCCGACGACGACACCCCGCTGCCGCCGTTCGTCGTCTCGGCCGGCCGGGCCGTGCCGGTCCCGTACAACGGCTCGGTGGCCCGCCTCAACTTCGGCTTCCTCTCGGCGGCCCGGGTACGCCGCTGGCTGCACGACGGAACCTTCGACGTCATCCACATCCACGAGCCGGCCTCACCCTCGCTGGGACTGCTCGCCTGCTGGGCGGCACAGGGGCCGATCGTCGCCACCTTCCACACCTCCAACCCGCGCTCCCGCGCCATGATCGCCGCGTACCCGATCCTCCAGCCCGCGCTGGAGAAGATCAGCGCCCGCATCGCGGTGAGCGAGTACGCGCGCCGGACCCTGGTCGAGCACCTCGGCGGCGACGCCGTGGTCATCCCCAACGGCGTCGACGTCGCGTTCTTCGCCGACGCCGAGCCGAAGCCCGAGTGGCAGGGCGGCACTCTCGGCTTCGTCGGCCGCATCGACGAGCCGCGCAAGGGCCTGCCGGTCCTCATGAAGGCGCTGCCCGCGATCCTCGCCGCCCGCCCCGACACCCGGCTGCTGGTGGCCGGCCGGGGCGACGAGGAGGAGGCCGTCGCCCCGCTCCCCGAGGAGATGCGCTCGCGCGTCGAGTTCCTCGGCATGGTCAGCGACGAGGACAAGGCGCGGCTGCTGGCCAGCGTCGACGTGTACGTCGCCCCGAACACCGGCGGCGAGAGCTTCGGGATCATCCTCGTGGAGGCGCTGTCGGCGGGGGCCGCGGTGCTCGCCAGCGACCTCGACGCGTTCGCCCAGGTACTGGACCACGGCACGGCCGGCGACCTCTTCGCCAACGAGGACGCCGACGCGCTGGCCGCGGCGGCGATCCGGCTGCTGGGCGATCCGGAGCGGCGGGCCGGACTCAGCGAGCGGGGGAGCGCGCACGTGCGCCGCTTCGACTGGTCGACCGTCGGTGCCGACATCCTCGCGGTGTACGAGACGGTGGCCGACGGCGCCGCGTCCGTGGCGGCCGACGAGCGCGCGACCGGGCTGCGGGCCCGCTTCGGGCTCGTCCGGGACCGGGACGCGACCCAGCCCAGGGACCGCGACGCCTCCCAGCCGTTCGGACCGGCGGGGGACTGACGGGTCCCTCGCGGGGACGACTGGCCCGGCCGGTCCGGCCCCGTGCGGGCCGGTCGGGGCCGATGCCGGGCGACGGTAGCCTTTGCGCCCGTGACCGCAACCTTGATCTGGACCGTCGTCGCACTCGTCGCGATCGGCCTGTACCTCAGCTGGACCGCCGGACGCCTGGACCGGCTGCACGCGCGGATCGACGCCGCCCGGGCCGCCCTGGACGCGCAGTTGCTGCGCCGCGCCTCGGTCACCCAGGAAGTGGCCACCTCCGGCCTCCTGGATCCCGCCGCCTCCCTCGTCCTGTACGAGGCCGCGCACGCCTCCCGCCAGGCCGAGGAGGACCACCGCGAGGTCGCCGAGAGCGAGCTGAGCGCCGCCCTGCGCGCGGTCTTCGGCGAGAGCGCCCAGGTCGAGTCCGTACGGGAGGCCCGGGGCGGCGAGGAGGCGGCGGACGAGCTGGCCGCCGCCGTACGCCGGGTGCCGATGGCACGGCGGTTCCACAACGACGCGGTGCGGGCCGCGCGGGCCCTGCGCTCGCACCGCACGGTGCGCTGGTTCCGGCTGGCCGGGCACGCGCCCTTCCCGCTCGCCTTCGAGATGGACGACACCCCGCCCGCCGCGCTGGCCGACCGCCCGGGCACCTGAGACGGGACACGCAGCAGGGCGGGCCGACCGGGCGCGGTCCAAAACGATCCACCGCCTCCCCATTGGCCCTTGCTGTGGACTGGTCGTGGGGCGTTTGCTCGGCGGTGCAGGAAACCCGTAGTCCCTTCACCGAGTGAGGTCCCGTGTCCACGCTTCCCAGCACCCCGCAGTCCGCAGTGTCCGCCGGTTCTCCCGCGACCGGCACCGCCCGCGTCAAGCGCGGCATGGCCGAGCAGCTCAAGGGCGGCGTGATCATGGACGTCGTCGACGCCGAGCAGGCGAAGATCGCCGAGGACGCGGGCGCGGTGGCCGTGATGGCCCTGGAGCGCGTGCCGGCCGACATCCGCAAGGACGGCGGAGTGGCCCGGATGTCCGACCCCAACATGATCGAGGAGATCATCGGGGCCGTCTCCATCCCCGTCATGGCCAAGTCCCGCATCGGCCACTTCGTGGAGGCCCAGGTCCTCCAGTCCCTCGGCGTCGACTACATCGACGAGTCCGAGGTCCTCACCCCGGCCGACGAGGTCAACCACAGCGACAAGTTCGCCTTCACCACCCCGTTCGTCTGCGGCGCCACCAACCTGGGCGAGGCTCTGCGCCGTATCGCCGAGGGCGCCGCGATGATCCGCTCGAAGGGCGAGGCCGGCACCGGCAACGTCGTGGAGGCCGTCCGCCACCTGCGCCAGATCAAGAACGAGATCGCCCGGCTGCGCGGCTACGACAACAACGAGCTGTACGCCGCCGCCAAGGAGCTGCGCGCCCCGTACGAGCTGGTCAAGGAGGTCGCCGAGCTCGGCAAGCTCCCCGTGGTGCTCTTCTCCGCCGGTGGTGTCGCCACCCCCGCCGACGCCGCGCTGATGCGCCAGCTCGGCGCCGAGGGCGTCTTCGTCGGCTCCGGCATCTTCAAGTCGGGCGACCCGGCCAAGCGCGCCGCCGCCATCGTGAAGGCCACCACCTTCTACGACGACCCGAAGGTCATCGCGGACGCCTCCCGCAACCTGGGCGAGGCCATGGTCGGCATCAACTGCGACACGCTGCCCGAGACCGAGCGCTACGCCAACCGCGGCTGGTAACCCCCGATGAGCGACACACCCGTGATCGGGGTCCTGGCCCTCCAGGGCGACGTACGCGAACACCTGATCGCCCTGGCCTCGGCGGACGCCCTGGCCAGGCCGGTCCGGCGCCCCGAGGAACTCGCCGGGGTCGACGGTCTCGTCATCCCCGGCGGTGAATCCACCACCATGTCCAAGCTCGCCGTGCTCTTCGGCATGATGGAGCCGCTGCGCGAGCGGGTCCGGGCGGGCATGCCGGTCTACGGAACCTGCGCGGGCATGATCATGCTCGCCGACAAGATCCTGGACCCGCGATCGGGCCAGGAGACCGTCGGCGGGATCGACATGATCGTGCGCCGCAACGCCTTCGGCCGCCAGAACGAGTCCTTCGAGGCCTCCGTCACCGTCCGGGGCATCGACGAGGACACGGACGGACCGGTGGAAGGCGTGTTCATCCGGGCCCCCTGGGTGGAATCCGTCGGCGCCTCCGTGGAGGTGCTCGCCGAACACCGCGGACACATTGTGGCGGTACGCCAGAAAAACGCCCTGGCGACTTCGTTCCACCCGGAATTGACCGGGGACCACCGGGTCCACGCGCTCTTCGTCGAGATGGTGCGCGCGGTGCTCTGACCGATCCCGGTAGGATCTCTCGGGTTCGGATCGATTTTGGTGACGCGAAGGAGAAGGCAGATGTCCGGCCACTCTAAATGGGCTACGACGAAGCACAAGAAGGCCGTGGTTGACGCCAAGCGCGGCAAGCTCTTCGCGAAGCTGATCAAGAACATCGAGGTCGCGGCCCGCTCCGGCGGTGTCGACCCCGACGGCAACCCGACGCTCGTCGACGCCATCCAGAAGGCGAAGAAGAGCTCGGTCCCGAACAAGAACATCGACTCCGCGGTCAAGCGCGGCGGCGGTCTCGAAGCCGGCGGCGCCGACTACGAGACGATCATGTACGAGGGCTACGGCCCCAACGGTGTCGCGGTGCTCATCGAGTGCCTCACCGACAACCGCAACCGCGCCGCCTCGGACGTGCGCGTGGCGATGACCCGTAACGGCGGCTCCATGGCCGACCCGGGTTCCGTCTCGTACCTGTTCAACCGCAAGGGCGTCGTCAACCTGCCCAAGGGCGAACTGACCGAGGACGACGTGCTGGGCGCCGTGCTCGACGCGGGTGCCGAAGAGGTCAACGACCTCGGCGACACCTTCGAGGTCGTCAGCGAGGCCACCGACATGGTCGCGGTCCGCACCGCGCTCCAGGATGCGGGCATCGACTACGACTCCGCCGAGGCCAGCTTCCTGCCGACCATGCAGGTCGAGCTCGACGAAGAGGGCGCCCGCAAGATCTTCAAGCTCATCGACGCGCTGGAGGACAGCGACGACGTGCAGAACGTCTTCGCCAACTTCGACGTCTCGGACGAGGTCATGGAGAAGGTCGACGCCGCCTGATCCGGACGACCCGGAAGCGGTACGCGGCACGGGCCGACGGGGACACACCCCCGTCGGCCCGTCGCGTTGTCGGAGCCGCCCGATAGCCTGCCAGAACAGTTGACCGAGCGGTGAGGACAGGGGGCGTTCCGTGCGCGTACTCGGCGTGGACCCGGGGCTGACCCGGTGCGGCGTCGGCGTCGTCGAAGGCGTCGCCGGCCGCCCGCTGACCATGATCGGCGTCGGCGTGGTGCGCACCCCGCCCGAAGCCGAGCTCGGCGACCGCCTGGTCGCGATCGAGCGCGGCATCGAGCAGTGGCTCGACGCGCACCGCCCCGAACTCGTCGCCGTCGAGCGTGTGTTCAGCCAGCACAACGTCCGTACGGTCATGGGCACCGCCCAGGCCAGCGCGGTCGCCATGCTCTGCGCCGCCCGGCGCGGCATCCCCGTCGCCCTGCACACCCCCAGCGAGGTCAAGGCCGCCGTCACCGGCTCCGGACGCGCCGACAAGGCGCAGGTCGGCGCCATGGTCACCCGGCTGCTCCGGCTCGACGCCCCGCCCAAACCCGCCGACGCCGCCGACGCCCTCGCGCTCGCGATCTGCCACATCTGGCGGGCCCCCGCGCAGAACCGGCTCCAGCAGGCCGTCGCCGCCCATCGCACGCTGAAAGGCCGCACCGCATGATCGCCTTCCTCTCCGGCCCGGTGGCCGCCCTCTCCCCGGCCACGGCCGTCATCGAGGTCGGCGGCGTCGGCATGGCCGTCCAGTGCGCCCCGCGCACCCTGGCCGATCTCCGGATCGGCCAGCAGGCCAGGCTCGCCACCTCCCTCGTCGTGCGCGAGGACTCCCTCACGCTCTACGGCTTCGCCGACGACGACGAGCGCCAGGTCTTCGAACTGCTCCAGACCGCCAGCGGAGTCGGCCCCCGGCTCGCCCAGGCCATGCTCGCCACCCACAGCCCCGACGCGCTGCGCCAGGCCGTCTCCACCGGCGACGAGAAAGCCCTGATGGCCGTCTCCGGCATCGGCAAGAAGGGCGCCCAGAAGCTCCTGCTGGAGCTCAAGGACCGGCTCGGCGCCCCCCGCGGCGCCCACATCGGCCAGCAGGCCCCCGCCGCCGCCGTCGCCGACTGGCGCGAGCAGCTCCAGGCCGCCCTGATCGGCCTCGGCTACGCCGCCCGCGAGGCCGACGACGCGGTCTCGGCCGTCGCCCCGCAGGCCGAGGCGGCCCTCGCGGACGGCGTCCGGCCCCCCGTGCCGCAGCTGCTGCGCGCCGCCCTCCAGACCCTCAACCGCACCCGCTGACCGGCACCGACCCCCGAGGCAGGACTGACCCGATGAACTGGGACGAGACCGGACCCGACACCGACGAGCGGGCGGCCGACGCGGCGGCGGCGTACGACGACCGGCTGGTCACCGGCGTCGCCGACGGCGAGGACACCGCCGTCGAAGCCGCCCTGCGCCCCAAGGACCTCGACGAGTTCGTGGGTCAGGAGAAGGTCCGCGAACAGCTCGACCTCGTCCTCAAGGCCGCCCGCGCCCGGGGCGCCACCGCCGACCACGTGCTGCTGTCCGGGGCACCCGGTCTCGGCAAGACCACTCTTTCGATGATCATCGCCGCGGAGATGAACGCGCCCATCCGGATCACCTCCGGGCCCGCCATCCAGCACGCGGGCGACCTCGCCGCGATCCTCTCCTCCCTCCAGGAGGGCGAGGTGCTCTTCCTGGACGAGATCCACCGCATGTCCCGGCCCGCCGAGGAGATGCTCTACATGGCGATGGAGGACTTCCGCGTCGACGTCATCGTCGGCAAGGGCCCCGGCGCCACCGCCATTCCCCTCGAACTGCCGCCCTTCACCCTGGTCGGCGCCACCACCCGGGCCGGCCTGCTGCCGCCCCCGCTGAGGGACCGTTTCGGCTTCACCGGCCACATGGAGTTCTACGCCCCCGCCGAGCTGGAACGCGTCCTCCACCGCTCCGCGGGACTCCTCGACGTGGCCATCGACACCGCGGGCGCCGCCGAGATCGCCGGCCGCTCCCGGGGCACCCCCCGCATCGCCAACCGTCTGCTGCGCCGGGTCCGCGACTACGCCCAGGTCAAGGCGGACGGCGTGATCGACCGGGGCATCGCCGCAGCCGCCCTCCAGGTGTACGAAGTCGACGCCCGCGGACTCGACCGGCTCGACCGGGCCGTCCTCGGCGCCCTGCTGAAGCTCTTCGGCGGCGGTCCCGTCGGCCTCTCCACCCTCGCCGTCGCGGTGGGGGAGGAGCGCGAGACGGTCGAGGAGGTCGCCGAGCCCTTCCTCGTACGCGAAGGACTGCTGGCCCGCACCCCGCGCGGAAGGGTGGCCACACCGGCTGCCTGGGCCCATCTGGGACTCGTTCCGCCGCAGCACGGAGCAAAGGGACAAGCAGGCCTGTTCGGGGCGTGATGCGTCACAGCTTGACCATTTGCGGAACCGGGGTGCGATGCTGGGCGTTGTTCCAGCGATGCGGACTCGCTTAGACTCCGCCGATGCCGCCCTTAAAGGTCGGTGTACCCACCCCCGTAGATACAGGCCGCATTTTCAGCGCGGTCGTGCGAAGGAAATGCGTCCTGTGAGTCTCCAGCTTCTTCTCCCCGTGATCCTGATCTTCGGCGTCATGTTCATGATGACCCGGTCCCAAAAGAAGAAGCAGGAGGCTGCTTCCCAGATGCGCAACGAGATGCAGCCGGGGACCGGCGTCCGCACGATCGGTGGCATGTACGCCACGGTCAAGGAGATCCAGGAGGACACCGTCCTCCTCGAGGTCGCTCCCGGCGTCCACGCGGTCTACGCGAAGAACGCCATCGGCGCCGTCCTGGACGACGCGGAGTACAACCGCATCGTCCACGGCGACACCGAGGAGCTCGACTCCCCGAGCGTTCCGGACGACGCCTCCTCGCTCACCGACGGCGACGAGAAGATCGACCTGGAGAAGAAGTCCGTGGCCGACGACTCCGACGCCGAGGCGAAGGACGTCGAGGCGAAGGACACCAAGGACGACGGCGACACCGGCGCGAAGTAGTCGCACGGCACGGGGACACCGCCCGCCCCACCGGGGCACGGTCTCCCCGGTACGTCCGGTCTTCTGCGGGGGCGGGTCCCCACAACACTTCGTGGCCGCTCGGGCGCGTACCCGGCGCGGAGCGGTTGGACAGGGAGAAACGAAAAGGTGGCAGCACCGAAGAAGGGCCGAGGGCCGGCCGGTGGCGGTCAGGGAAGGCCGGGGCGTTCCCTGGCTCTCATCCTGATCGTCATGGTCGCGCTCGCTGGCGGGATGTTCCTGTCCGGCCACACCACTCCGAGACTGGGCATCGACCTGGCGGGCGGAACCTCGATCACGCTCCAGGCCAAGAGCCAGCCCGGCAAGCCGGACGCGATCAACGAGACCAACATGAACACCGCGGTCGGCATCATCGAGCGCCGTGTCAACGGTCTGGGTGTGTCCGAGGCCGAGGTTCAGACCCAGGGCTCCAGCAACATCATCGTGAACATCCCGAAGGGGACCAACTCCGAGCAGGCCCGGAAGCAGGTCGGTACGACCGCCCAGCTGTTCTTCCGGCCCGTTCTGACCGTCGAGGCCGGCGGCTCCGACGCCACCCCCTCGGCCTCCGCCACCCCCTCGGGCAGCGCCTCGCCGAGCCCCTCGGCGTCGGCTTCCGCTTCCGCGAAGGCCACGGACGGCGAGACGGCCGAGGACAGCGGGAAGTCCGACTCCTCGCCCTCGCCGAGCGCCACCACCCAGGGCCGCGCCGTCACCGGAGCGCTGACCGAGGACGCCACTCCGAGCGCCTCGGCCTCCGCGAAGGCGACCGCCGCCGCCACGGACGACGCCGCCGCGACCGACACCGCGTCGCCGAGCGCCTCCGTCGACCCGGCCACCGCGAAGCTCCAGGCCGAGTTCGCCGCGCTCGACTGCTCCGACCCGAAGCAGCGGGCCGCCGCCGGCCAGAACGCCAAGGACACGGACACGATCGTCGCCTGCGGTTCCAACACTCCGGGCACCTACGAGAAGTACGTCCTCGGCCCGGCCGCGGTCTCCGGCAGCGACGTCGACAACGCCCAGGGCACCTTCGACCAGACCGCCGGTCAGTGGATCGTGTCGATGGAGTTCACCTCCGGCGGCGCCAAGAAGTTCAACAAGATCACGTCGACGCTGTCCCAGCAGACCTCGCCGATGAACCAGTTCGCCATCGTCCTCGACGGCGAAGTGGTCTCCGCGCCCTCGGTCGCCAGCGCGCTCAGCGCCAACGCCCAGATCTCGGGCAGCTTCACCCAGCAGGAGGCCGAGGACCTCGGCAACATCCTGTCCTACGGTGCCCTGCCGCTGACCTTCAAGGAGGCGAGCGTCACCACGGTGACCGCCGCCCTCGGTGGTGAGCAGCTCCAGGCCGGCCTGATCGCCGGTGCCATCGGTCTGGCGCTGGTCGTCATCTACCTCGTGGCGTACTACCGCGGCCTCGCGACCATCGCGCTGCTGAGCCTCCTGGTCTCGGGCATCCTCACGTACACGATCATGGCCCTGCTCGGCCCGGGCATCGGCTTCGCGCTGAACCTGCCGGCGGTCTGCGGAGCCATCGTGGCCATCGGTATCACCGCCGACTCGTTCATCGTGTACTTCGAACGGGTGAGAGACGAGATCCGTGAGGGACGCACCCTGCGGCCCGCCATCGAGCGCGCCTGGCCGCGCGCCCGGCGCACCATCCTGGTCTCCGACTTCGTGTCGTTCCTCGCCGCCGCCGTGCTCTTCGTGGTCACCGTCGGCAAGGTCCAGGGCTTCGCGTTCACGCTCGGCCTCACCACCGTGCTCGACGTCGTCGTGGTGTTCCTCTTCACCAAGCCGGTCATGACGCTGATGGGCCGCACGAAGTTCTTCTCCAGCGGTCACCCGTGGTCCGGGCTGGACCCGAAGCGGCTCGGTGCCAAGCCGCCGCTGCGCCGCTCGCGTCGTGTCAACTCCTCCACCGACCCGAAGGAGGCGTGAGATGTCGCGACTCGGCAGCATCGGCGCCCGGCTCTACCGAGGCGAGCTCGGCTACGACTTCATCGGTAAGCGCAAGATCTGGTACGGCGTCTCGATCCTGATCACCATCACGGCCATCCTCGGCCTGGCGGTCGGCGGCCTGAACATGGGCATCGAGTTCAAGGGCGGCGCGGTCTTCACGACCGACAGCAAGGCCAAGATCTCCACCTCCCAGGCCCAGGAAGCGGCCGTCAAGGCCTCCGGCCACGAGGCGATCGTGCAGGAGCTCGGCAACGGCGGTCTGCGCATCCAGATCACCGAGGTCGACACCGCCAAGGCCGACGGCATCAAGACCCAGCTCTCCGACGACCTCGGCATCCCCGCGTCGAAGATCAACGCCGACCTGGTCGGCCCGAGCTGGGGCGAGCAGATCGCCAACAAGGCCTGGACGGGCCTCGGGATCTTCATGGTCCTCGTGGTGGTCTACCTGGCCATCGCCTTCGAGTGGCGGATGGCCGTCGCCGCCCTCGTGGCGCTGATCCACGACATCACCATCACGGTCGGTGTCTACGCCCTGGTCGGCTTCGAGGTCACCCCGGGCACCGTGATCGGTCTGCTCACCATCCTCGGTTACTCCCTCTACGACACGGTCGTCGTCTTCGACTCCCTCAAGGAGGGCCAGAAGGGGATCACCAAGCAGACCCGGTTCACGTACAGCGAGATCGCCAACAAGTCGATCAACGGCACGCTGGTGCGTTCCATCAACACCACCGTGGTCGCGCTCCTCCCCGTCGCCGGTCTGCTCTTCATCGGTGGCGGCGTCCTCGGCGCCGGCATGCTGAACGACATCTCGCTGTCGCTGTTCGTCGGTCTCGCGGCCGGCGCGTACTCCTCGATCTTCATCGCCACGCCGCTCGTGGCCGATCTCAAGGAGCGCGAGCCGCAGATGAAGGCGCTCACCAAGCGCGTTCTCGCCAAGCGGGCCGCCGCCGCGGCCAAGGGCGAGTCCGAGGACGACGACGAGCCGCAGGACACCGTCACCGCGGGCGCCGGAGCCGGCTCCTCCGCCTCGGTGATCGGGCAGCGTCGCGAGCCCGGTGGCAGCAACGGCCGCGGTCAGGGGAAGCGTCGATGACCACCACCGAATCCGTCCGGGAGCTGCTGCTCAGCCGCATCCGTGACGTACCCGACTACCCGAAGCCCGGTGTCCTCTTCAAGGACATCACCCCGCTGCTCGCGGACCCGGTCGCCTTCTCGGCGCTGACCGACGTCCTCGCGGAGCTGTGCGTCAAACACGGCGCCACCCGGATCGTCGGCCTCGAAGCGCGCGGGTTCATCCTCGCCGCGCCCGTCGCCGTCCGGGCCGGGCTCGGCTTCATCCCCGTACGCAAGGCCGGAAAGCTGCCCGGAGCGACGCTCCGCCAGGCCTACGACCTCGAGTACGGAACCGCCGAGATCGAGGTGCACGCCGAGGACATCACCGCCGGCGACCGGATCATGGTCATCGACGACGTCCTCGCCACCGGCGGCACCGCCGAAGCCTCGCTGGAACTCGTCCGGCGGGCGGGCGCGGAGGTCGCGGGCGTCGCGGTCCTCATGGAGCTCGGCTTCCTCGACGGCCGCAGCCGTCTGGAGCCCGCCCTCCAGGGGGCTCCGCTGGAGGCACTGATCACCGTCTGACCGGCCGACGAACGGTTGGTACGACCACGCGCGGGCACCCGGGGAACAAACCGGGTGCCCGCGCGCGTTGTCAGGGCTTCCACGGTCCCCGGACGAGGAGCCACCGGTGGCTCGATACCATGGCCTTCCGGGTAGTCCGGATACGCACGAGGAGTGCCCTTGCCAGACGAGGCCAACGCAGCCGGAGCGCCGCAGCCGGAGAAGCCCGCGGCGGGTTCCGCCGCGCCCTCTCCCGCGGGCGAGACCCCCGGGGGACCCGGGACGCCGCCCGCCGCACCGGACGCCACCGGGCCCGAGAAACGGCCCGCTCCCGCCCTTCCGGCGCCGCCCGCCTCGAAGAACCCGGCCAGGCCCGTGAAGCCGGCCACCCCCGCGGGTCAGCCCGCCCGCACCGGCGGCTCCTCCAACCGGGTACGCGCCCGCCTCGCCCGACTGGGCGTACAGCGCTCCAGCCCGTACAACCCGGTCCTGGAACCCCTGCTGCGCACCGTGCGGCAGAACGACCCCAAGATCGAGACGGCCACGCTCCGGCAGATCGAGCGGGCCTACCAGGTCGCCGAGCGCTGGCACCGGGGGCAGAAGCGCAAGAGCGGCGACCCGTACATCACGCACCCGCTCGCGGTCACCACGATCCTCGCCGAGCTGGGCATGGATCCGGCCACCCTGATGGCGGGGCTGCTGCACGACACCGTCGAGGACACCGAGTACGGCCTGGACACCCTGCGCCGCGACTTCGGCGACCAGGTCGCGCTGCTCGTCGACGGCGTGACCAAGCTGGACAAGGTGAAGTTCGGCGAGGCCGCCCAGGCCGAGACCGTCCGCAAGATGGTCGTCGCGATGGCCAAGGACCCCCGCGTCCTCGTCATCAAGCTCGCCGACCGGCTGCACAACATGCGCACCATGCGGTACCTCAAGCGGGAGAAGCAGGAGAAGAAGGCCCGCGAGACGCTGGAGATCTACGCTCCGCTCGCCCACCGCCTGGGCATGAACACCATCAAGTGGGAGCTGGAGGACCTCGCCTTCGCGATCCTCTACCCGAAGATGTACGACGAGATCGTCCGTCTCGTCGCCGAGCGCGCGCCCAAGCGCGACGAGTACCTCGCCATAGTGACCGACGAGGTCCAGTCCGACCTGCGGGCCGCGCGCATCAAGGCCACCGTCACCGGCCGCCCGAAGCACTACTACAGCGTCTACCAGAAGATGATCGTGCGAGGCCGTGACTTCGCCGAGATCTACGACCTGGTGGGCATCCGCGTCCTCGTGGACACCGTCCGCGACTGCTATGCGGCACTCGGCACCGTGCACGCGCGATGGAACCCGGTCCCCGGCCGGTTCAAGGACTACATCGCGATGCCCAAGTTCAACATGTACCAGTCGCTGCACACCACGGTCATCGGCCCCAGCGGCAAGCCCGTCGAACTCCAGATCCGTACGTTCGACATGCACCGCCGCGCCGAGTACGGCATCGCCGCGCACTGGAAGTACAAGCAGGAGGCCGTCGCCGGGGCGTCCAAGGTCCGCACCGACGTGCCCAAGAGCACCAGCGGCGGACGCAGCCAGGACACCGTCAACGACATGGCGTGGCTGCGCCAGCTCCTGGACTGGCAGAAGGAGACCGAGGACCCCAGCGAGTTCCTGGAGTCCCTCCGCTTCGACCTCTCGCGCAACGAGGTCTTCGTCTTCACGCCCAAGGGCGACGTGATAGCGCTGCCGGCCGGTGCGACCCCCGTCGACTTCGCGTACGCCGTCCACACCGAGGTCGGCCACCGGACGATAGGAGCGCGCGTCAACGGGCGGCTCGTACCGCTCGAATCGACGCTCGACAACGGCGACCTGGTGGAGGTCTTCACCTCCAAGGCGGCCGGCGCCGGACCCTCCCGGGACTGGCTCGGCTTCGTCAAGTCGCCCCGGGCAAGGAACAAGATCCGCGCCTGGTTCTCCAAGGAGCGCCGCGACGAGGCCATCGAGCAGGGCAAGGACGCCATCGCCCGCGCGATGCGCAAGCAGAACCTGCCGATCCAGCGCATCCTGACCGGCGACTCCCTGGTCACCCTCGCGCACGAGATGCGCTACCCCGACATCTCGTCGCTGTACGCGGCGATCGGCGAGGGCCACGTCACCGCCGCCGGTGTCGTGCAGAAGCTGGTGCAGGCCCTCGGCGGCGAGGACGCCGCCAACGAGGACCTCGCCGAGAGCGCGCCGCCCTCGCGCGGCCGGAGCAAGCGCCGGGCGAACAACGACCCCGGGGTCGTCGTCAAGGGCGTCGACGACGTCTGGGTCAAGCTGGCCCGCTGCTGCACCCCCGTGCCCGGAGACCCCATCATCGGGTTCGTCACCCGGGGCAGCGGCGTCTCGGTGCACCGCGCGGACTGCGTGAACGTCGAGTCGCTGTCGCAGCAGCCGGAGCGCATCCTCGACGTCGAGTGGGCGGCGACCCAGTCCTCCGTCTTCCTGGTCGCCATCCAGGTCGAGGCGCTGGACCGCTCGCGGCTCCTCTCGGACGTCACCCGCGTCCTGTCCGACCAGCACGTCAACATCTTGTCGGCGGCCGTGCAGACCTCCCGCGACCGGGTGGCCACCTCCCGGTTCACCTTCGAGATGGGCGACCCGAAGCACCTGGGCCACGTCCTGAAGGCCGTACGCGGCGTGGAGGGCGTCTACGACGTCTACCGCGTCACCTCGGCCCGGCGGCCGTGAGCGAGTGACCGAGCACGGAAAAGGGGCTCCTCGTACGCGAGACGCGTACGAGGAGCCCCTTTCCGTGTCACGGCGAGGACGGGCTGACCGTCAGCCGCCGAACTCCTCCAGGCCCTTCAGCGCCTGGTCGAGCAGCGCCTGCCGGCCTTCGAGCTCGCGGGCGAGCTTGTCGGCACGGGCGTTGTTGCCCGAGGCGCGGGCGGTGTCGATCTGGCCGCGCAGCTTGTCCACGGCGGCCTGGAGCTGACCGGTCAGCCCAGCGGCACGCGCACGCGCCTCCGGGTTGGTCCGGCGCCACTCCGACTCCTCGGCCTCCTGGAGCGCCCGCTCCACGGCGTGCACCCGGCCCTCGACCTTCGGCCGGGCGTCGCGCGGCACGTGACCGATGGCCTCCCAGCGCTCGTTGATGGACCGGAAGGCCGCACGGGCCGCCTTGAGGTCCGTCACCGGCACCAGCTTCTCGGCCTCGGTGGCGAGCTCCTCCTTGAGCTTGAGGTTCTCGCCCTGCTCCGCGTCCCGCTCGGCGAAGGTCGCGCTGCGGGCGGCGAAGAAGACGTCCTGGGCGCCGCGGAAACGGCCCCACAGCTCGTCCTCGGCCTCGCGCTGGGCGCGGCCCGCCGCCTTCCACTCCGTCATCAGATCGCGGTAACGGGCCGCGGTGTCGCCCCACTCCGTCGACCCGGAGAGCGACTCGGCCTCGGCGGCCAGCTTCTCCTTGACCTTGCGGGCCTCCTCGCGCTGGGCGTCCAGCGAGGCGAAGTGGGCCTTGCGGCGCTTGGAGAACGCGGACCGGGCGTGCGAGAAGCGGTGCCACAGCTCGTCGTCCGACTTGCGGTCGAGCCTCGGCAGGCCCTTCCACGTGTCGACGAGAGCCCGCAGCCGCTCACCGGCGGAACGCCACTGCTCGCTCTGCGCCAGCTCCTCGGCCTCGGCGACCAGCTTCTCCTTGGCCTGCTTGGCCTCGTCGGTCTGCTTCGCCTTCTGGACCTTGCGCTCCTCGCGGCGCGAGTCGACCGTCGCGACGAGCGCGTCCAGCCGGGTGCGCAGCGCGGCGAGGTCACCCACGGCGTGGTGCTCGTCGACCTGCGTCCGCAGGTGGTCGATCGCCGCCGTCGCGTCCTTGGACGACAGGTCGGTGGTCTTCACCCGCTTTTCGAGGAGGCCGATCTCGACCACCAAGCCCTCGTACTTGCGCTCGAAATAGGCCAGCGCCTCCTCGGGCGTACCGGCCTGCCACGATCCGACGACCTGCTCGCCCTCGGAAGTACGCACGTACACGGTGCCCGTCTCGTCGACACGGCCCCACGGGTCGCTGCTCACAGCGCCTCCTCCACCTGATACCTGCGAGGGGGTGGGCCCCCCCGGGCATCGTCCACAGTTTCCTGGGGCGGGCCGCGCCCGCCCTGCACCACGCCAATCTAGGCGACCGGCGGCCCGGCTGTCCGCACTCAGCGCGGCTGGATTTCTCCGTTCCGGGCCGGTCCGGGCCCCTCCGGGCGTTCGTACCGGGCATTCTCGACAACTCCGACAACACGGAGCCCCGGCCACCGGGTCGACCGGCCGCCGGGGCTCCGCGGAGCGGTCTGGCTCACTCCTTCGCGACGGTCACCTTCGACACGTTCACGGCCTTCTTCGGCGCACCGTCGGTGGCACCGCCGTCGACGCCGGCCTTGGCGATCTCCTGGACCGCCTTCAGCGAGGCGGCGTCCATCGTGCCGAACGGGGTGTACGTCGGGGGCAGCTTGGAGTCCTTGTACACGAGGAAGTACTGGCTGCCGCCGGTGTGCGCCTGGCCCGTGTTGGCCATGGCGACGGTGCCCGCCGGGAACGTCACCTTGCCGTCGGCGCCCGCCTTGCCGAGGGCGGTGAGGTTCTCGTCCGGGATGGTGTAGCCGGGACCGCCGGTGCCGTCGCCGTTGGGGTCGCCGCACTGGAGGACGAAGATGCCCTCCGTCACGAGGCGGTGGCACTTCGTACCGTCGAAGAACTTCTTGTCGGCGAGGTACTTGAACGAGTTCGTCGTGTGCGGGGTCTTCGACGCGTCCATGGTGAACTTCAGGTCGCCCTGGTCGGTCTTGACGTCCATGGAGTACTTGGCCGTCTTGTCGATCGTGACCTCGGGCTCGGGCGCCGCGCTCTCGCTGGCGGACGGCGACGGCGACGCGGACGCGGGCGCGCTCGCGGCGGCCTGGGCCTTCTTGTCGCTGTCGTCGTCGTTCCCCACGGTCACGTAGGTGACCACGCCTATGACGACAACCACGGCAACCGCGGAGGAGATGATCGCGGTGAGCCGCCGCGTGCGCCGGCGCGCTTCCTCCCGCCGCTGCTGCTGCCGCTCGTACTTCTCCCGGGCGAGCTGCCGCCGCCGCTGATCGCTGCTGACCACCGGATGGTCTCCTTGTACGTTCGTATGGGTGGGGCCTGGGCTGCCCGTACCGTATATGGGTTAGCTGTGGAATGAGGAGCGCCGGTAGGCTCTGATCTGCCGCGCAGGCTGTCGCGGCCCCGTTTCCACCGGACTGACCGCCGGACGGACACCGGACGAAACCACCGGCGCATGCCGGACCGAACACCGGATCGACGCCGGACCGAACGAAGGACGATCGTGCTCATTGCCGGGTTTCCCGCCGGGGCCTGGGGGACCAACTGCTATCTGGTCGCCCCCGCCGCCGGCGAGGAGTGCGTGATCATCGACCCGGGCCACCAGGCCACGCAGGGAGTCGAGGACGCGCTCCGGAAGCATCGGCTCAAGCCCGTCGCGGTCGTGCTCACCCACGGACACATCGACCACGTCGCCTCGGTCGTCCCGCTCTGCGGCTCCCACGACGTGCCCGCCTGGATCCACCCCCGGGACCGCTACATGATGAGCGATCCGGAGAAGGCCCTCGGCCGCTCCATCGGGATGCCGATCATGGGCGAGCTGACCATCGGCGAGCCGGACGACGTGAAGGAACTCACCGACGGCGCGCGTCTGGAGCTGGCCGGACTGGAGTTCGGCGTCGCGCACGCACCCGGCCATACGAAGGGGTCGGTGACGTTCAGGATGCCCGAGGCCGGCGACGTACCGCCGGTCCTCTTCTCGGGCGACCTGCTCTTCGCCGGCTCCGTCGGACGCACCGACCTGCCCGGCGGCGACCACGCCGAACTGCTCGAGTCGCTGGCCCGCGTGTGCCTGCCG
Organism: Streptomyces sp. NBC_01335; assembly: GCF_035953295.1. Taxonomy (GTDB): domain Bacteria; phylum Actinomycetota; class Actinomycetes; order Streptomycetales; family Streptomycetaceae; genus Streptomyces. The sequence continues at coordinate 1,222,315 of NZ_CP108370.1, read as the reverse complement.
CTCGACGACTCGACCGTGGTGCTGTCCGGCCACGGCCCCCAGACCACCATCGGCCGCGAGCGCACCACCAACCCGTTCCTGAACGGGCTGGACGCGCCGCGCCGCGGAATGTGACGAGAGATCTTCCTGTGAGTACTTTCCAGGCCCCCAAGGGCACCTACGACCTCATCCCGCCGGACTCCGCGAAGTTCCTGGCGGTCCGTGAGGCCATCTCCGCCCCGCTGCGCAGCTCCGGCTACGGCTACGTCGAGACCCCGGGCTTCGAGGACGTGAACCTCTTCGCCCGCGGCGTCGGCGAGTCCACCGACATCGTCACCAAGGAGATGTACACCCTCACCACCAAGGGCGGCGACGAGCTCGCGCTGCGCCCCGAGGGCACCGCCTCCGTGCTGCGCGCCGCGCTGGAGGCCAACCTCCACAAGGCCGGGAACCTGCCGGTGAAGCTCTGGTACTCCGGCTCGTACTACCGCTACGAGCGTCCGCAGAAGGGCCGTTACCGCCACTTCTCGCAGGTCGGTGCCGAGGCCATCGGTGCCGAGGACCCGGTGCTCGACGCCGAGCTGATCATCCTGGCCGACCAGGCGTACCGCTCGCTGGGGCTGACTGGGTTCCGCATCCTGCTGAACTCGCTCGGCGACAAGGAGTGCCGCCCGGTCTACCGCGAGGCGCTCCAGGGCTTTCTGCGCGATCTCGACCTCGACGAGGAGGCCCGCCGCCGCATCGAGCTCAACCCGCTTCGGGTGCTCGACGACAAGCGGCCCGAGGTGCAGAAGCAGCTCGGCGGCGCCCCCAAGCTCGGCGACTACCTCTGCGACGCCTGCAAGGCGTACCACGAGGAGGTGCGCGGCCTGCTGACCGCCGCCGAAGTCGCGTACGAGGACGACGAGAAGCTCGTCCGCGGCCTCGACTACTACACCCGCACCACCTTCGAGTTCGTCCACGACGGTCTGGGCTCGCAGTCGGCGGTGGGCGGCGGCGGCCGGTACGACGGCCTCTCCGAGATGATCGGCGGCCCCGCGCTGCCGTCCGTCGGCTGGGCGCTCGGCGTCGACCGCACGGTGCTGGCGCTGGAGGCCGAGGGCATCGAGCTGGACATCCCCGCCGCCACCAGCGTGTACGCGGTACCGCTGGGCGAGGAGGCCCGCCGGGTGCTCTTCGGCGTGGTGACCGCGCTGCGCAAGGAGGGCATCGCCGCCGACTTCGCGTTCGGCGGCCGTGGGCTCAAGGGCGCGATGAAGAGCGCCAACCGCTCGGGGGCGCGGTACACGATCGTCGCCGGTGAGCGCGACCTCGCCGAGGGCCTGGTCCAGCTCAAGGACATGGAGTCGGGCGAGCAGACGGCGGTGCCGCTGGACGGGATCACCGACGCGGTGCGCGCGCGCCTCGCCTGAGCGACGCGGCGGTACGTACACGGAGGGGCGGCACGGTCGGACGACCGGGGCCGCCCCTCTTCCCGTGTCGGCGCCCCCGGGCCGCGCCCTCGCCGGGTCCACGTCCCTCCGCAGTCAACCCCGCGTTCCGTGCGTCATTCGCCAGGGCGATGCCGGTGCGCGTACGCGGCGGGGGCGGGTGACGTTCCGGTTCGTCCCGCCGGACGCGTTCCGCCACGCCAGAGCCGTGAACCCCGCCCGTCCCGGGGGAAAGAGCGTCCGGCCGTCGCACGTCCTTATGCGGATCGAACGGAAGACCCGAACGGTGGTACGGCAGAATGACCGTGCCCGGTCGGACACTCAGCGATGGAACGGCGATATGACGACTGCAGCGGTAGATCACCACTCCTCGACCCAGGCCGAGAGCGGTGGAAGGACCATCGGGAGCGGCCGCGCCCTCGCGCTGCTGCTGGTGATCACGGGGGCGGCCGGACTGCTGGCCGCCTGGGTCATCACCATCGACAAGTTCAAGCTCCTGGAAGACCCCGGCTTCACCCCGGGCTGCAGCCTCAACCCGGTGGTCGCCTGCGGCAACGTGATGAAGAGCGAGCAGGCGTCCGCCTTCGGGTTCCCGAACCCGATGATCGGACTCGTCGCCTACTCCGTGGTGATCGGCATCGGCATGGCGCTGCTCGCCGGAGCCCGGTTCCGCTCCTGGTACTGGCTCGGCCTCAACGCCGGCACCCTCTTCGGCGTCGGCTTCTGCACCTGGCTCCAGTACCAGTCGCTGTACAACATCAACTCGCTCTGCCTCTGGTGCTGCCTCGCCTGGGTCGCCACGATCTTCATGTTCTGCTACGTCACCATCCACAACGTGAAGCACCGCATCCTGCCCGCGCCGTCCTGGCTGCGGAACGGCCTGGTCGAGTTCCACTGGGCGCCCCCGGTGCTCTGGATCGGCATCATCGGCATGCTGATCCTGACCCGCTGGTGGGACTTCTGGACCAGCTGACCGGCCCACCCGCACCGACGGCCGCCGTCCGGGCCCCGGACGGCGGCCCCGACGCCCTGTCGGTGCGGTGGCTTAGGCTTCCTGACGTGGAGCCCGATCTTTTTACCGCAGCAGCCGAAGAACGCCAGGAGAAGGACCCGTCGAGCAGCCCCCTCGCTGTCCGGATGCGCCCCCGGGTCCTGGACGAGGTGGTCGGCCAGCAGCACCTGCTGAAGCAGGGCTCCCCGTTGCGCAGGCTCGTCGGCGAGGGCAGCGGCGGCCCGGCCGGCCCGTCCTCGGTGATCCTCTGGGGTCCGCCCGGCACCGGCAAGACCACCCTCGCGTACGTGGTCAGCAAGGCCACCAACAAGCGCTTCGTCGAACTCTCCGCGATCACCGCAGGGGTCAAGGAGGTCCGGGCCGTCATCGACGGCGCCCGCCGGGCCACCGGGGGCTTCGGCAAGGAGACCGTCCTCTTCCTCGACGAGATCCACCGTTTCTCCAAGGCCCAGCAGGACTCCCTGCTCCCCGCCGTCGAGAACCGCTGGGTCACCCTCATCGCCGCGACCACCGAGAACCCCTACTTCTCCATCATCTCGCCGCTGCTGTCGCGCTCGCTGCTGCTCACCCTGGAGCCGCTCACCGACGACGACCTGCGCGCCCTGCTGCACCGTGCGCTCGCCGAGGAACGCGGACTCGGCGGCGCGCTGACCCTCGCCGAGGACGCGGAGGCCCACCTGCTGCGCATCGCGGGCGGTGACGCCCGCCGCGCGCTCACCGCGCTGGAGGCCGCCGCCGGGGCGGCCCTGGCGAAGCACGAGCCGGAGATCACCCTCTCCACGGTCGAGGAGACGGTCGACCGGGCCGCCGTGAAGTACGACCGGGACGGCGACCAGCACTACGACGTGGCGAGCGCGCTGATCAAGTCGATCCGCGGCTCGGACGTGGACGCGGCGCTGCACTACCTGGCGCGCATGATCGAGGCGGGGGAGGACCCCCGGTTCATCGCCCGCCGGCTGATGATCTCGGCCAGCGAGGACATCGGTCTCGCCGACCCGACCGCCCTGCCCACGGCCGTGGCCGCTGCCCAGGCGGTCGCCCTGATCGGCTTCCCCGAGGCCGCCCTCACCCTCAGCCATGCCACCATCGCGCTGGCCCTCGCGCCCAAGTCGAACGCCGCCACCCTGGCGATCATGGCCGCCCGGGAGGACGTCCGGAAGGGGCTGGCCGGCCCGGTCCCGGCCCATCTGCGCGACGGCCACTACGCGGGCGCCGCCAAGCTGGGGCACGCCCAGGGGTACGTCTACCCGCACGACGTCCCCGGCGCCATCGCCGCCCAGGAGTACGCCCCCGAGGCGGTGCGGGGCCGCCAGTACTACACCCCCACCCGGTACGGCGCCGAGGCGCGGTACGCCGACGTGGCCGACCGCGTCCGCGAGCGCCTCGGCCGTACGGGCGGCGACGCCGGCTGACCCGGGGCGCGTCGTCGAAGTGCCGTACCGGGACAGGTCACACCCGCCCCCGGTACGAGCACCTCCGCGGAGCAGGTAGTCTGTAGACGAGTTCGTGTGCGTTCGGGTTGCTGACGGCAGCCCGACGGTCTTCAAGCCCGCTGGGACGCGGCTGACCACGATCAGAACGGCCTTCCGTCGCTTACGGCACCCTTGTGCGTGCCGTCGCTGCTTCGTGACGTCCGTGATGTGTCGTGGTGTTCCCAGGGTGAGAAGCGCGATCTCCCCACTGAGGTAAACCCCTACAACGGAGGTCTGGAGAACGTGCCTAACCAGTCGCGTCCCAAGGTCAAGAAGTCGCGTGCCCTCGGCATCGCTCTGACGCCCAAGGCTGTCAAGTACTTCGAAGCGCGTCCGTACCCGCCGGGCGAGCACGGCCGTGGCCGCAAGCAGAACTCGGACTACAAGGTCCGTCTGCTGGAGAAGCAGCGCCTGCGTGCGCAGTACGACATCAGCGAGCGCCAGATGGCGCGCGCCTACGACCGCGCCAAGAAGGCCGAAGGCAAGACCGGCGAGGCCCTCGTCGTCGAGCTGGAGCGCCGCCTCGACGCCCTGGTCCTGCGTTCGGGCATCGCCCGCACCATCTACCAGGCCCGTCAGATGGTCGTCCACGGCCACATCGAGGTCAACGGTGGCAAGGTCGACAAGCCGTCGTTCCGCGTGCGCCCCGACGACATCGTCCAGGTCCGCGAGCGCAGCCGCTCCAAGGTCCCCTTCCAGGTGGCCCGCGAGGGTGGTTACGACACCGACGGTGAGACCCCGCGCTACCTCCAGGTGAACCTGAAGGCCCTGGCCTTCCGCCTGGACCGGGACCCGAACCGCAAGGAAATCCCGGTCATCTGCGACGAGCAGCTCGTCGTCGAGTACTACGCCCGCTGATCCAGGCGCAGCGCTCGCATCAGAGCTCGGGCCCGCCCCTCTCGGTCATCCGGGAGGCGGCGGGCCTTCGCGTTTCCCCGGGCGCCGGGACCTTCGCCGGAGGGCAGCCCTCCGACGGCGGGAAACCCTCCGCGGGACCCGGGTGCCCGCCGGCCAGCGCGCGCCGGACCGCGGTGTCGAAGTCCAGCAGCGCCCCCGCCCGCACGGCGGCGTCGTAGGCGGCGTCCCCCAGCGCCCGGCGGGCCCGCCCGGCGCACTCCGCGCGTGGAGTGCCGTAGTGGGCCGAGTCGAAGACCGGCACCCCGACGGACGGCCAGATCGACGACGCGGCCCCCTGGAGCACGGCGGCCTCCGTCGCGTCGCCCTCCACGACGGTCAGCAGCGCCAGCAGCTCCAGGCAGATGGCGCCGCCCAGCAGATCGTGGAACCGGTGACCGGTGGCCAGCGCCTCCAGGACCATCTGCCGGCACTGTTCGCGGCGGTCCTGCCGCAGCGCCACGAAGGCCAGGAGGTACAGCGCGTACGCGCGGACCCACCGCTCCCCGTGGTCCTCGCAGATCTCCGCCACCTCGCGGCAGTTGGCGGCGGCGTCCTCCAGGTCCCCCTGGAACAGCCGCGCCATGCCCAGCTCCACCTGGGCCATCAGGACGTTGCTGTTGAGCTCGCCCACGTCCCGGTAGCGCGCCAGCGCGTCCCGAAGCAACTCCTCCGCGCGCGCCAGGTCGTCGGTGACCAGGGCCAGGCAGCCCGTCCGGTGCACCGCGTACGCGGCCGCCGCCTCGTCCCCGGACTGCTCCGCCCCGTCCCGGCACGCCTGGAGCGCGGAGATCGCGCCGATCGCGTCGCCCTGGAGCACGGCCACGTACCCGAGCACCCACTGCGCCTTCAGCCGCGACGGATCGTGGCCGGCCTCCTCGTCGAGCACGTGCTCCAGCCAGAACCGGCCCTCGGCCAGCCGCCCGCAGCCGACCCAGAAGTACCAGAGGGTCCCCGCCAGGTACTGCGCGAGGTGGACCTCCTCCGACGACTCCAGTGAGCACTCCATCGCCCTGCGCAGGTTGGGGAGTTCGCACGCGATACGGGCCGCCACCACCTCCTGCCGGGGCGAGAACCAGTCCAGCTCGCACCAGGTCGCGAGCCCGAGGAACCAGTCCCGGTGCCGCCGCCGCAGGCGTTCCGCGTCCCCGGCGGCCGACAGCCACTGCGCCCCGTACTCGCGGATCGTGTCCAGCAGCCGGTAGCGGGTGCCGGCGGGGGAGTCCTCGCGCACCACCACCGACTGGGCGAGGAGCGCGTCCAGCACGTCCAGCACGGTGTCCGCCGGCAGGTCCGGGCCGCCGCAGATGTACTCCGCGGCCTCCAGGTCGAACTGCCCGGCGAAGACCGAGAGCCGCGCCCAGAGCAGCCGCTCCCCGGGCGCGCACAGCTCGTGGCTCCAGCCGATCGCCGTCCGCAGGGTCTGGTGGCGCGGCGGGGCGCTCCGGCTGCCGCCCGTCAGCAGGCGGAACCGGTCGTCCAGCCGCTGGAGGATCTGCTCCGGCGCGAGCGCCCGCATCCGCCCGGCGGCGAGCTCCAGGGCGAGCGGAATCCCGTCGAGGCGCCGGCACAGCTCCCGTACGGTCTCCCGGGCCGCCCCGGTGAGCGCGAAGCCGGGCCGGAGGGCCTGCGCGCGGGCGGCGAACAGCTCCAGCGCGTCCTCGTCGCCCATCGGCGCGAGCGGGTGGAGCACCTCGCCGTCCACCCGCAGCGGGAGGCGGCCCGCGGCCAGCACCCGCAGGCGCGGCGCCCGGCGCAGCAGCGCCTGGACCAGGTCGGCGCAGGCTCCGACGTGCTGCTCGTACCCGTCCAGGACCAGCAGCACCTCACGGTCGGCGAGATGGTCGAGCAGGATCTTCCGGGGCGGCCTGAGGGTGTGGTCGGTCAGCCCCAGCGCGTCGACCACCGCGTGCTCCAGCAGGTCGGGGTCGCCCAGGCCGGAGAGCTCGGCGACCCCCACACCATGGCAGTACCGTTTCTCCACGAGTGAGGCGACGCGCACCGCGCAGCGGGTCTTCCCGACGCCGGCCACGCCGACCACGGTGACCAACCGGGATTCCTCCAGCAGGGTGCCGAGTGCGGCGAGATCGTCGTGGCGTCCGACGAAGGGGTTCAGCTCCGCGGGCAGCCCACCGCGGCGGGGGGAGTGCCCGGAGCCCTGATCGTCGGGTTCGGGGGACCGGCCCTGAAGGCGTCGCATGAAACACGCAGAGTACTGGCTCGGAAGCGCTGCGTACAAACTTCTCCGCGGAACCCCGCCCCGGCCACCGGTAATGCGGTACGGGGCGTGACGCCCGGCGCGATAGGCTCGTGGGAACGACGACTGGCCGGGTGGCGGGTTCGCGCCCGGGCGCCGCGGCCGGTCCGAGCGGTGACAGGCCCCGCCGGCCGGGGCGAGCGACAAGCAGGGAGCGGTGCACAGTGACCGGTGGAGAGGTGGCCGGGATCCTGGTGGCCGTCTTCTGGGCGATCCTGGTCTCGTTCCTCGCCGTGGTGCTGGTGAGGCTCGCCCAGACGCTCAGGGCGACCACCAAGCTCGTGGCGGACGTGACCGAACAGGCCATGCCGCTGCTCGCCGACGCCTCCGCGACCGTCCGCTCCGCACAGACCCAGCTGGACAAGGTCGACGCCATCGCGTCGGACGTCCAGGAGGTCACCTCCAACGCCTCCGCCCTCTCCACCACCGTCGCGTCGACCTTCGGCGGCCCCCTGGTGAAGGTCGCGGCCTTCGGCTACGGCGTCCGCCAGGCCCTCGGCCGCCGGACCGCGGCGGAGCCCGCGCGTGAGAGCGCGGCCGCCCGCCGTACCGTGGTCGTCGGACGAACCGTGCCGTCCGCCCGCAAGAAGCGGAGCGGGCGCAGCTCCCGCGGACAGAAGGACTGAAACCAGCGATGTTCCGCCGAACCTTGTGGTTCACCGCCGGCGCGGCCGCCGGCGTATGGGCCACCACCAAGGTGAACCGCAAGATCAAGCAGCTCAGCCCCGAGAGCCTCGCGGCGCAGGCCGCGGAGAAGGCGATCGAGACCGGCCACCGGCTCAAGGACTTCGCCCTCGACGTACGCGAGGGCATGGTCCGGCGCGAGGCCGAACTCGGCGGAGCGCTGGGCCTGGACGCACCGGTCGACCCGGAGCTTCCCGTCCGGCGTCACCGCGCCGTCGGAGCGGCCTCGCCCGCGCCCCGCGCGGACGAGGCACCCCTGTACCGCACCCTCCCCTACAACTCGAACAACCGGAATGAGGACCACTGATGGAGTCGGCCGAAATTCGCCGTCGCTGGCTGAGCTACTTCGAGGAGCGCGGCCACACCGTCGTCCCTTCGGCGTCGCTCATCGCGGACGACCCGACTCTGCTGCTGGTCAACGCGGGCATGGTGCCCTTCAAGCCGTACTTCCTCGGTGAGGCCAAGCCGCCCGCCCCCCGCGCCACCAGCGTGCAGAAGTGCGTCCGTACCCCGGACATCGAAGAGGTCGGCAAGACCACCCGCCACGGCACGTTCTTCCAGATGTGCGGCAACTTCTCCTTCGGCGACTACTTCAAGGAAGGCGCCATCAAGCACGCCTGGGAGCTGCTCACCAGCTCCGTGGCGGACGGCGGCTACGGCCTGGAGCCGGAGAAGCTCTGGATCACCGTCTACCTCGACGACGACGAGGCCGAGACGATCTGGCGCGACGTGATCGGCGTGCCCTCCGAGCGCATCCAGCGGCTCGGCAAGAAGGACAACTTCTGGTCCATGGGCGTCCCCGGCCCCTGCGGACCCTGCTCCGAGATCAACTACGACCGCGGCCCCGAGTTCGGCGTCGAGGGCGGCCCGGCCGTCAACGACGAGCGCTACGTGGAGATCTGGAACCTGGTCTTCATGCAGTTCGAGCGCGGCGCCGGCGACGGCAAGGAGGACTTCCCGATCCTCGGGGACCTGCCGTCCAAGAACATCGACACCGGTCTCGGCCTCGAACGCCTCGCGATGATCCTGCAGGGCGTGCAGAACATGTACGAGACCGACACCCTGCGCGTCGTCATGGACAAGGCCACCGAGCTCACCGGCGTCCGCTACGGCGCCGCGCACACCACGGACGTCTCCATGCGCGTGGTCGCCGACCACATGCGCACCTCCGTCATGCTCATCGGTGACGGCGTCACCCCGGGCAACGAGGGCCGCGGCTACGTGCTGCGCCGCATCATGCGCCGCGCCATCCGCAACATGCGCCTCATGGGCGCCTCCGGTGCCGTCGTGCAGGACCTGATCGACGTCGTCATCGACACGATGGGGCAGCAGTACCCGGAGCTCCTGACCGACCGCAAGCGCATCGAGACGGTCGCGCTCGCCGAGGAGACCGCCTTCCTGAAGGCCCTCAAGGGCGGCACCAACATCCTGGAGACCGCCGTCACCGAGACCAAGGCCGCGGGCGGCCAGGTCCTCGCCGGCGACAAGGCGTTCCTGCTCCACGACACCTGGGGCTTCCCGATCGACCTGACCCTGGAGATGGCCGCCGAGCAGGGCCTGGCCGTCGACGAGGACGGCTTCCGCCGCCTCATGCAGGAGCAGCGCGACAAGGCCAAGGCCGACGCCCGCGCCAAGAAGACCGGCCACGCCGACCTCTCCGCCTACCGCGAGGTCGCCGACGCCGCCGGCGCCACGGAGTTCACGGGCTACACCACCACCATGGGCGAGTCGACCGTCGTCGGCCTCCTCGTCAACGGTGTGCCCTCGCCCGCCGCCACCGAGGGCGACGAGGTGGAGGTCGTCCTCGACCGCACCCCCTTCTACGCCGAGGGCGGCGGCCAGCTCGCCGACACCGGCCGCATCCGCCTCGACAGCGGTGCCGTCGTGGAGGTCCGCGACGTCCAGAAGCCGGTCCCCGGTGTCAGCGTGCACAAGGGTGTCGTCCAGGTCGGCGAGGTGACCGTGGGCTCGTCCGCGTACGCCACGATCGACGTGACGCGCCGCCGGGCCATCGCCCGCGCCCACTCCGCCACCCACCTCACCCACCAGGCGCTGCGCGACGCCCTCGGCCCGACGGCCGCCCAGGCCGGTTCGGAGAACTCCCCGGGCCGCTTCCGCTTCGACTTCGGCTCGCCCGCCGCCGTTCCCGGCACGGTCCTCGTCGACGTCGAGCAGAAGATCAACGAGGTCCTCTCCCGGGAGCTCGACGTCCAGGCCGAGGTCATGTCCATCGACGAGGCCAAGAAGCAGGGCGCCATCGCCGAGTTCGGCGAGAAGTACGGCGAGCGGGTCCGGGTCGTCACCATCGGCGACTTCTCCAAGGAGCTGTGCGGCGGCACGCACGTCCACAACACCGCCCAGCTGGGTCTGGTGAAGCTGCTCGGCGAGTCCTCCATCGGTTCCGGGGTGCGCCGCATCGAGGCCCTGGTGGGCGTGGACGCGTACAACTTCCTCGCCAAGGAGCACACGGTCGTCGCCCAGCTCCAGGAGCTGGTCAAGGGCCGTTCCGAGGAGCTGCCGGAGAAGATCTCCTCCATGCTCGGCAAGTTGAAGGACGCCGAGAAGGAGATCGAGAAGTTCCGCGCGGAGAAGGTCCTCCAGGCCGCCGCCGGGCTGGTCGAGTCCGCCAAGGACGTACGCGGGGTCGCCCTGGTCACCGGCCAGGTGCCGGACGGCACCTCCGCCGACGACCTGCGCAAGCTGGTGCTCGACGTGCGCGGTCGCATCCAGGGCGGCCGGGCCGCCGTGGTGGCCCTCTTCACCACCGCGGGCGGCCGCCCGCTGACGGTCATCGCCACCAACGAGGCCGCCCGCGAGCGGGGCCTCAAGGCCGGCGACCTGGTGCGCGCGGCCGCCAAGACCCTCGGCGGCGGTGGCGGCGGCAAGCCGGACGTCGCCCAGGGCGGCGGCCAGAACCCCGAGGCCATCGGCGACGCCGTCGCCGCGGTCGAGCGCCTGGTCACCGAGACCGCATGACCGAGGAGAGTGCCCCGATGCGTCGCGGACGCAGGCTCGCGATCGACGTCGGGGACGCCCGGATCGGGGTCGCCTCGTGCGACCCCGACGGCATCCTGGCGACGCCGGTGGAGACCGTGCCGGGACGTGACGTCCCGGCCGCCCACCGGCGGCTCGGCCAGATCGTCGAGGAGTACGAGCCGATCGAGGTCATCATCGGCCTCCCCCGGTCCCTGGGCGGCGGGGAGGGTCCCGCCGCGGCCAAGATCCGTGCGTTCGCCCAGGTGTTCGCCCGCTCGGTGCACCCGCTGCCGGTGCGGCTGGTGGACGAGCGGATGAGCACGGTGACGGCGAGCCAGGGGCTGCGCGCTTCGGGCGTGCGGTCCAAGAAGGGGCGTTCCGTCATCGACCAGGCCGCCGCCGTGGTGATCCTGCAGAATGCGCTGGAGTCCGAACGGGCGTCAGGGCATGCACCGGGCGAGGGCGTCGAAGTGGTGCTGTGATCGCGATACGGTAACGTTCCGCGCGATGCTGCGGTGTTCGAAAGCCCGCACGGCGAAGCGAAGAGACGGAAAGCGCGTCTCGCGGCTCAAGGGGATCGATGACTGAGTATGGCCGGGGCGCAGGCCCCGAACCGTGGCATCCCGAGGATCCCCTCCAGGGGGACCCGGGCTGGGCGGCCCAGGAAGCGTCACAGGGCCAGAACTCCTACGGCGGTCATCCGCAGGACCCCTACGCCCCGCAGCATCAGCAGCAGTACCCCCAGGATCCGTACGCCCAGCACCAGCAGGGCTACGGCAACCCCCAGGACCCGTACGCCCAGCAGCAGGCATACCCGCAGCAGGGTTACGGCAATCCCCAGGACCCCTACGGGCATCAGCAGCACCAACAGCAGCAGCCGTACCAGCAGCAACAGCAGCCCCAGGGCGGCTACGGGCAGCAGCAGCCCTACGAACAACAGCAGCAGCCGTACGGGCAGCAGCAGTCGTACGACCCTCAGCAGCCGTACGACCCCCAGCAGCCCGGCTACGACCAGGGCCAGGGCTGGGACACCGGTCAGCAGCCCGCCATGCCGTACGGGGCCCAGCCCCACGACCCGTACGGCTACCCGGCGGAGAGCTACGGCGGCCCCGGCGACCAGTACGCCACCGCGGATGCCTTCCCGCCGCCGCAGCCGCCGGGCCGCCGCACGGCACCGGAACCCGAGCCCCAACCGCAGACGGACTGGGACCCGGACGAGCCGGTGGAGGAGACGCACCCCTTCTTCACCGGCGCAGACACACCGGAAGAGCGGCGCGGCCGCGGTGGCCGCGGCAAGAACGCCTCCGACGAGGCGGACCGGGACTCCGATCCGGAGGACGGCGCGGACTCCGAGTACGACGACGACCCGCGCTCCGGCCGGCGCGGCGGCCGTACCAAGGGCAAGAAGAAGAGCCGCAACGGCTGCGCCTGCCTCGTCGTGTCGCTGGTCCTCGTCGGCGGCCTCGGCGGGGTGTCCTACTTCGGATACTCCTACTGGAAGCAGCAGTTCGGCGCCCCCGAGGACTACGAGGGGATGGGCACCGGCCCGCAGGTCCAGGTCGAGATCCCCAAGAACGCGCTCGGCTACGACATCGCCAACAAGCTGAAGAAGCAGGGCGTCATCAAGTCCGTCGACGCCTTCGTCTCCGCCCAGAACTCGAACCCCAAGGGCAACTCGATCCAGGCGGGCGTCTACCTCCTCAACAAGCAGATGTCGGCGGCCAACGCGGTCAAGATGATGCTCGACCCGAAGAGCCAGAACACCATGGTGATCCCCGAGGGCACCCGGAACACCGCGATCTACGCGATGATCGACAAGCGGCTGGAGCTCAAGGAGGGCACCACCCAGAAGGTCGCCCAGGCGCAGTACAAGAACCTCGGGCTGCCGGAGTGGGCGGACGACGACCCGGACATCAAGGACCCGCTGGAGGGCTTCCTCTACCCGGCGGCCTATCCGGTCGCCAAGGGCTCCAAGCCCGAGGACGCCCTGAAGCGGATGGTCGAGCGCGCCGACGAGGAGTACAGCAAGGTTGACCTCGCCGGCTCCGCCAAGAAGCTCGGCCTCAAGAGCCCGCTGCAACTGATCACCGTCGCCAGCCTCGTCCAGAAGGAAGGCAAGTACAAGCACGACTTCGACAAGGTGGCACGCGTCGTCTACAACCGGCTGGAGCCCGACAACAGCGAGACGGTCGGCCGGCTGGAGTTCGACTCCACGGTCAACTACGTCGCCGGCAAGAGCACCCTCGACGTCGGCGGGGTGGACGAGCTCCGGAAGATCAAGGACCCGTACAACACGTACTACGTCAAGGGCCTCCCGCTTGGCCCCATCAGCAACCCCGGAGCCGATGCCCTGCACTCGGCGATGAACCCGACTCCCGGCCCCTGGTACTACTTCGTGTCGATCAACGAGGACACCACGCTCTTCGCGGAGACCAACGAGGAGCAGAACCGCAACAGGGCTGAATACGAGGAAGAACGGAAGAAGAACCAGTGATCCCCCAGCCCCGCCGCGCCGCGGTCCTCGGCTCCCCGATCGCCCACTCGCTCTCCCCGGCCCTGCACCGGGCCGCGTACGCCGAACTCGGCCTCGACCACTGGTCGTACGACCGCTTCGACGTGGACGAGGCGGGGCTCACCGACTTCGTGGAGAAGCTGGACGCCGGCTGGGCGGGGCTGTCGCTGACCATGCCGCTCAAGCGGGCCGTCATCCCGCTGCTGGACACCGTCAGCGAGGCCGCGGCCTCGGTCGAAGCGGTCAACACCGTCGTCCTCACCGAGGACGGCCGACGCCTCGGGGACAACACCGACATCCCCGGCATGGTCGCGGCCCTGCGCGAACGCGGCGTGAAGAAGACCGAGTCCGCCGCCGTCCTCGGCGCGGGCGCCACTGCCTCCTCCGCGCTCGCCGCGCTCTCCCAGATCTGCACGGGACCGGTCACCACCTACGTACGCAGCCGCGCACGCGCCGACGAGATGCGCGGCTGGGGCGAACGCCTCGGCGTGGACGTCGTCGTCGCCGACTGGGCCGAGGCCGCCCAGGCCTTCGCCGCCCCGCTCGTCGTCGCGACCACCCCGGCCGGCACCACGGACACCCTCGCCGCCGCCGTACCGGACACTCCCGGCACCCTCTTCGACGTGCTGTACGAGCCCTGGCCCACCGCCCTCGCCGCCGCCTGGGCGGACCGGGGCGGGGCCGTGGTCGGCGGTCTCGACCTGCTGGTGCACCAGGCGGTCCTCCAGGTCGAGCAGATGACGGGCCGCTCCCCGGCGCCGCTGGCCGCCATGCGGGCGGCGGGAGAGGCCGCGCTGGCGGCGCGCTGAGCACCGCCGCGGACTCCTCGCCGGGCCCGGAAGCCGCCCCGGAGACGTACACGGACGCACACGAAGCGTCCGTCTGCTGGACCGGGGGCCGGTCCTCCCCTCAGGTCGTGGGAGGATCGGGGGCGGCGGGCCAGGGCCGCGCACCCGGCCGTGCCGTTGCAGTTTTTGCGCGCGAGCATCGAGGAGCACCGTTGAGCAGGTTGCGCTGGCTGACCGCAGGGGAGTCGCACGGCCCCGCACTCGTGGCGACGCTGGAGGGTCTTCCCGCCGGCGTCCCGGTCACCACGGAGATGGTGGCCGACGCCCTCGCCCGGCGCCGCCTCGGCTACGGACGCGGTGCCCGGATGAAGTTCGAGCAGGACGAGGTCACCTTCCTCGGCGGCGTACGCCACGGCCTCACCATGGGGTCCCCGGTCGCCGTCATGGTCGGCAACACCGAGTGGCCCAAGTGGGAGCAGGTCATGTCCGCCGACCCGGTCCCCGAGGAGGAGCTGGCCGCACTGGCCCGCAACGCCCCGCTGACGCGCCCCCGGCCCGGCCACGCCGACCTGGCGGGCATGCAGAAGTACGGATTCGACGAGGCCCGGCCGATCCTGGAGCGCGCCAGCGCCCGGGAGACCGCCGCCCGCGTGGCGCTCGGCGCCGTCGCCCGCTCCTACCTCAAGGAGACCGCGGGCATCGAGATCGTCAGCCACGTCGTCGAACTGGCCGCCGCCAAGGCGCCGTACGGCGTGCTTCCGACCCCGGCCGACGTGCCGGCGCTCGACGCCGACCCGGTCCGCTGCCTCGACGCCGACGCGTCGAAGGCGATGGTCGCCGAGATCGACCAGGCCCACAAGGACGGCGACACCCTCGGCGGCGTCGTCGAGGTGCTGGCCTACGGCGTGCCGGTCGGACTCGGCTCGCACGTGCACTGGGACCGTCGCCTCGACGCCCGGCTCGCCTCCGCCCTCATGGGCATCCAGGCGATCAAGGGCGTGGAGGTCGGCGACGGCTTCGACCTGGCCCGGGTGCCCGGCTCCAAGGCCCACGACGAGATCCTCGTCACCGAGGACGGCATCAAGCGCGCCTCCGGGCGTGCCGGCGGCACCGAGGGCGGTCTGACCACCGGTGAACTTCTGCGGGTCCGCGCCGCGATGAAGCCGATCGCGACCGTGCCGCGTGCACTGGCCACCTTCGACGTGCTGACCGGCGAGCCCGCCAAGGCCCACCACCAGCGTTCCGACGTCTGTGCCGTGCCCGCCGCCGGCATTGTCGCCGAGGCCATGGTCGCCCTGGTGCTCGCCGACGCCGTCGCGGAGAAGTTCGGCGGGGACAGCGTCGCCGAGACGCGCCGGAACGTGCGGGGTTACCTCGACAACCTCCAGATCCGATGAGCGGGCCGCTGGTCGTCCTCGTCGGCCCCATGGGGGTCGGCAAGTCCACGATCGGTGAGCTGCTCTCCGAGCGGCTCGGAGCCCCGTACCGCGACACCGACGCCGATGTGGTGGCGACCGCGGGCAAGCCCATCTCGGAGATCTTCTTCGACGAGGGCGAGGAGCGCTTCCGCGAGCTGGAGCGCCACGCCGTGCGCGAGGCCGTGGCCGGGCACACCGGTGTCCTCGCGCTCGGCGGCGGCGCGGTGCTCGACGAGGGCACCCGCGCCGTGCTGGCGGGCCACGCCGTCGTCTACCTCTCCATGGACGTGGAAGAGGCGGTCAAGCGCGTCGGCCTGGGCACCGCGCGGCCGCTGCTGGCCGTCAACCCGCGCCGGCAGTGGCGCGAGATGATGGAGCTCCGCCGCCACCTGTACGAAGAGGTGGCACGGGTGACCGTCGCCACCGACGACCGCACCCCCGACGAGATCGCCCGCGAGATCGTCGACGCACTGGAACTGCCGGAACGCGACACCACGCCCGGCCGGGAGAAGACAGCAATGACCGAGCAGGCCCCCACCCGCATCCAGGTCGCCGGCACCGAGGGCAGCGCCCCGTACGAGGTACTGGTCGGCCGGCAGCTCCTCGGCGAGCTGCCGAAGCTCATCGGCGACCGCGCCAAGCGCGTCGCCGTGCTGCACCCGGAGGCGCTCGCCGAGACCGGCGAGGCGGTCCGCGAGGACCTCGCCTCCCAGGGGTACGAGGCCATCGCGATCCAGCTGCCGAACGCCGAGGAGGCCAAGACCGTCGAGGTCGCGGCCTACTGCTGGAAGGCGCTGGGCCAGACCGGCTTCACCCGCAGCGACGTCATCGTCGGTGTCGGCGGCGGCGCCACCACCGACGTCGCCGGCTTCGTCGCGGCGAGCTGGCTGCGCGGGGTGCGCTGGATCGCCGTCCCCACCACCGTGCTCGGCATGGTGGACGCCGCGGTCGGCGGCAAGACGGGCATCAACACCGCCGAGGGCAAGAACCTCGTCGGCGCCTTCCACCCGCCGGCCGGGGTCCTCTGCGACCTGGCGGCCCTCGACTCGCTCCCGGTGCACGACTACGTCTCCGGGATGGCCGAGATCATCAAGGCCGGCTTCATCGCCGACCCGGTGATCCTCGACCTCGTCGAGGGTGACCCCGAGGGCGCCCGTACGCCCGCCGGACCGCACACCGCCGAGCTGATCGAGCGCTCCATCCGGGTCAAGGCCGAGGTCGTCTCCAGCGACCTCAAGGAGTCCGGACTCCGCGAGATCCTCAACTACGGCCACACGCTGGGCCACGCGATCGAGAAGAACGAGCGCTACAAGTGGCGCCACGGCGCCGCCGTCTCGATCGGCCTGGTCTTCGCCGCCGAACTGGGCCGGCTCGCCGGACGGCTCGACGACGCCACCGCCGACCGGCACCGCACCGTCCTCGCGTCGGTCGGCCTGCCGCTCACCTACCGCGGTGACCAGTGGCCGCGCCTGCTGGAGAACATGAAGCTCGACAAGAAGTCCCGCGGCGACCTGCTGCGCTTCATCGTGCTCGACGCGCTCGGCAAGCCCACCGTCCTGGAGGGCCCGGACCCGGCCGTCCTGCTCGCCGCCTACGGAGAGGTCTCCGCGTGACCCGCAGCGTCTACGTGCTGAACGGCCCGAACCTCGGCCGCCTGGGCTCCCGCGAGCCCGACGTCTACGGGGCCACCTCCTACGCAGGTCTCGTCGAGACCTGCCAGGCGCTCGGCAAGGAGCTCGGCTTCGACGTCGAGGTCCGCGAGACCAACGACGAGGGCGAGCTGATCCGCTGGCTCCACGAGGCGGCGGACGGCTCGGTCCCGGTCGTCCTCAACCCGGGCGCGTTCACCCACTACTCGTACGGAATGCGGGACGCGATCTCCCAGCGCACCGCGCCCCTCATCGAGGTGCACATCTCCAACCCGTACGCGCGTGAGGAGTTCCGGCACACCTCCGTGGTCGCTCCGGTCGCCACCGGCACCATCGCCGGATTCGGCATCGGCTCCTACCGGCTCGCGCTGCGCGCGCTCGCCGACGAGCTGACGGACTGACCCGGCGTCACCGTCCGCCCCGGGCCCGCGTCCGGGCACAGTGCCGCGACCGGCATGGTCCGCCCCCTCGCGGGCACTCGGCGCCGCCCCGGGCCGTTCACCCGGTGAACGCCCGGGGCGGTACGGTAGCCGTCCGACCAGCGCCAGTTGACCGCACGAGACGGAGTGGCACCGGATGCAGCACGCAGTGGGGGCTCCGTTGCCGCCTCCCCACCGGCCCGGACACGGCCCCGTCGGCGGCCCGCACCACGCCCCGCACCCCGGCGGCCCCGGCACGCCGCCCCCGATACCCCCGGCACCCCCCGCCCCCCCGGTGCCCCTGGCCCAGGGCTGGGCGGCGCCCGGCCCCGACCAGCAGCCCGCACCCCCCTCCCGCGAGGTCACCGGCCACTTCCGGCTGCCGCCGGGCGGCCTCGTGCCGCTGCCCGCGCAGCCCGTCGAACCCGGCACCGGCGCCGCCACCCTCGCCGTCCTCCTGATCGGCCCGGCGGGCGCCGGGAAGACCACCGTCGCCAAGCTCTGGGCCGCCCGCCGCCGGGTGCCCACGGCCCACGTCTCGCTGGACGACGTACGCGAATGGGTACGCTCCGGGTTCGCCGATCCGCAGGCCGGCTGGAACGACCAGTCCGAGGCCCAGTACCGGCTGGCCCGCCGCACCTGCGGCTTCGCCGCCCGCAACTTCCTGGCCAACGGCATCTCCTGCATCCTCGACGACGCCGTCTTCCCCGACCGGCCCGTCATCGGCCTCGGCGGCTGGAAGCGCCACGTCGGCCCCGGCCTGCTCCCGGTGGTCCTCCTGCCCGGCCTGGAGGTCGTCCTGGAGCGCAACGCCGCCCGCACCGGAAACCGCCGCCTCTCCGACGAGGAGGTCGCCCGCATCCACGGCAGGATGGCCGGGTGGTACGGCTCCGGGCTGCCGATCATCGACAACTCGACGTACGACGTCGAGACCACGGCACGCGTGCTGGACGACGTCCTCGCCCGCGCACTGGCGAGCCCGCCCGCCTGGTAGACGAGCCGTCCGGCCTTCCCCGGTCGGACAGCGCTGACGGGCGGGGTGGCGGATGCGCTCGTACGCTCGGGGCATGTCAGAGGTGTACGCCGTCCGCCGCGGGCTGGTCCGCGACCGGTGCGCCGCCGCCGGATCGGCCGCCGCCCTGGTCTCCCGCCCCGCCAACGTCCGCTATCTCGCCGGCGGGGTGCCTCCCGGCGCCGTCCTGCTGCTCGGCGCCGGCGAGGACGTCCTGCTCTGCCCCCGCGCCCCGGCCGCCGACCCGGCCCGCGGGCGCCCGGACGAGTCGCTGCGGGTCTCGGTGCTGGGGAGCGGGCGCGGGGACGCGGCGATCGCCGCCGCCTCCCTGGCCGCCGAGCACGGGACGGAGCGCCTCGCCGTGGAGGAGCACGACCTGACCGTGGCCCGCCACCGGGCCATGGCCACCGCCGCCCCCAGGCTGCGCCTCGGCGACCTCGGGACCACCGTGGAGCAGCTGCGGGTGGTCAAGGACGAGGAGGAGATCGCCTGTCTGCGCATCGCGGCGGAGATCACCGACCAGGCGCTGGGGGAGCTCCTCGAATCGATTCTCGTCGGCCGTACCGAACGCCATCTCGCCCTGGAGCTGGAGCGACGGCTGGTCGACCACGGCGCCGAGGGGCCCGCCTTCGCCACCTCCGTGGCCACCGGGCCCAACTCCGGCCAGGGTCGTCACCGGCCCACCGACCGCAGGGTCGAGGAAGGCGATTTCCTCAGCGTCTGCCTCGGCGCGAGCTACCGCGGCTACCGCTGCGAGATCGCCCGCACCTTCGTCATCGGCACCGCCCCGGCGGAGTGGCAGATCGAGCTGTACGACCTCGTTTTCGCCGCTCAGCGCGGTGGGCGGGAGGCCCTGCTGCCGGACGCCACCTACCGTGAAGTGGACCACGCGGCCCGTCATCCGCTGGACTCCGCGGGGCACGGCGAGGGGCTTTCGCCCCGCACCGGGCACGGGGTGGGACTCGAAATCGACGAGGACCCGCAGCTGGCACCGACAGCCATGGGTAAACTGGACGCTTGCGTGCCGGTCACCGTCGGACCGGGGGTCCACCTCCCGGGCCGGGGCGGTGTCCGGATCGATGACACGCTCGTCGTGCGCCCCGAGGCGGACGGCGGACCCGAGCTACTCACCATTACGACCAAGGAGCTGCTCGCGCTCTAGCGCGCGTTCTTGGCCGTCCACCAGCTTTCAGTCCAGGAGATTCCGCAACCGTGGCTTCCACGAACGACCTCAAGAACGGCCTGGTGCTCAAGCTCGACGGAGGCCAGCTCTGGTCCGTCGTCGAGTTCCAGCACGTCAAGCCCGGCAAGGGCCCGGCCTTCGTGCGCACCAAGCTCAAGAACGTGCTCTCCGGCAAGGTCGTCGACAAGACGTTCAACGCCGGCGTGAAGGTCGAAACGGCCACCATCGACCGCCGGGACATGCAGTTCTCGTACATGGACGGCGAGTACTTCGTCTTCATGGACATGGACACGTACGACCAGCTGATGGTCGACCGCAAGTCGGTCGGCGACGCCGCCAACTTCCTCATCGAGGGCTTCACCGCCTCGGTCGCGCAGCACGAGGGCGAGGTGCTCTACGTGGAGCTGCCCGCCGCCGTCGAGCTGACCATCCAGCACACCGACCCGGGCGTCCAGGGCGACCGCTCCACCGGCGGCACCAAGCCCGCCACCCTGGAGACCGGTTACGAGATCGGCGTGCCGCTCTTCATCACCACCGGCGAGAAGATCAAGGTCGACACCCGTACGGGCGACTACCTCGGCCGGGTGAACAGCTAACCGTGGCTGCCCGGAACAAGGCCCGCAAGCGCGCCTTCCAGATCCTCTTCGAGGCCGACCAGCGCGGTGAGTCCGTGCAGACGGTCCTCGCGGACTGGGTCCGGCACTCGCGGACCGACGACCGTCAGCCCCCGGTCGGCGAATTCACGATGGAACTCGTCGAGGGGTACGCGCGGTACGCGAACCGGATCGACGACCTCATCGTCACGTACGCCGTGGACTGGGAGATCGACCGTATGCCGGTCGTCGACCGCAGCATCCTCCGGCTCGGCGCGTACGAGCTGATCTGGATGGACGAGACGCCGGACGCCGTCGTCATCGACGAGGCGGTCCAGCTCGCCAAGGAGTTCTCCACGGACGACTCCCCGTCCTTCGTGAACGGCATGCTGGCCCGTTTCAAGGACCTCAAGCCGAACCTGCGCCGCGAGCAGTAGCTCCGAGGCGCTGAGCTTCAGCCGACGAAGGCCCGCGGTCGACCGACCCGACCGCGGGCCTTCGGCATGTCCGGTGCCGCCCCCAGGGAGCCCTGGAGGCGGCCCTCCGGGGCGGATGAGGGGTTGTGGGGCCATGTGGGGCCGTGGGGAGCCGGATACGACGACGGGCCGACGGGGGGAGACCCTCTCAGGTCCCTCCCCGCCGGCCCGGCGACAAGGTGTTCGTACGGCCAAGGTGTTCGTACGGCCAAGGTGTTCGTACGGCCAAGGTGTTCGTACGGGCGGGGCTCGGAGCCCCGCCGGGGGCCTCAGCCCTCTTCGTGGGTGACGGCCCGGCGCGCGTCCGCGTCCAGCACGCCCCAGTTGATCAGCTGCTCCGTCAGCACGGAAGGCGACTGGTCGTAGATGACCGCGAGGGTGCGCAGGTCGTCCTGGCGGATCGAGAGGACCTTGCCGTTGTAGTCGCCGCGCTGGCTCTGGATCGTCGCGGCGTAACGCTGCAGCGGTCCGGCCTTCTCCGGCGGGACGTGGGCGAGGCGCTCCAGGTCCAGGACGAGCTTCGGCGGCGGCTCGGCCGCGCCGCCGGGGGTCGTACCCGGCAGCAGCTCCTGGACGGGAACGCCGTAGAAGTCCGCCAGCTCCGCAAGACGCTGGACGGTCACCGCACGGTCGCCGCGCTCGTACGAGCCGACGACGACGGCCTTCCAACGGCCCTGCGACTTCTCCTCCACGCCGTGGAGGGAGAGGCCCTGCTGGGTGCGGATGGCGCGGAGCTTGGCCCCGAGCTGTTTTGCGTATTCGCTGGACATAAGGCTCCCCGGACGCTCGAACATGATGCGGCGCCGCCGCGTGGCTGGTGACTCACTGTGAGGTTACGCAGCGTTACTTGGATGCGTCAAGCCGGGAGGTCCCGGGCGGCTCCGCGGGGGGCCGGGTCGGGGGTCCCGGAACGGCCCTGGTACCGTGGACGACGTAGTTTTCGGTAATTCCGACGTCCTTTAAGGTCCGTCCCGTGAGGCGGAGAAGGAGGTCCGTTTCTCAATGGACGCACAGCACGACGGCACCGGCAACGCGGCACGGCCCGTTCTGGAGGCCCCCGACATCGCCCGGGCCCTGACCCGGATCGCCCACGAGATCGTCGAACGCGCCAAGGGCGCCGACGACGTGGTACTCCTCGGCATCCCCACCCGCGGCGTCTTCCTCGCCCGCAGGCTCGCCGCGAAGCTCGAAGAGATCACCGGCCGCGCGATGCCCGTCGGATCCCTCGACATCACGATGCACCGCGACGACCTGCGGATGCGCCCCGCGCGCGCCCTCGGACGCACCGAGATCCCCGGTGACGGCGTCGACGAACGCCTCGTCGTCCTCGTCGACGACGTGCTCTTCTCCGGCCGCACGATCCGCGCCGCCCTCGACGCCCTCGGCGACATCGGCCGCCCCCGCGCCGTCCAGCTCGCGGTCCTGGTGGACCGCGGCCACCGCGAACTCCCCATCCGTGCCGACTACGTCGGCAAGAACCTCCCGACGTCGCACCGGGAGACGGTCACGGTCCAGCTCGCCGAGGAGGACGGCCGCGACGCCGTGCTGCTCGGAGCGCGGC